>NZ_LJJX01000002.1:0-284071 GCF_001421075.1 Frankia sp. CpI1-P
CGAATCTGCGGGGACCCCTGCTGGTGGTTGTGACCGTGGGTGGTCTCCGGGAATCGCCTTCGGCGATCCCCGCGAGCAGCCGAACCGGATTGACTGTGGTGCGCACCACACTCGCCACATGTCGGGTCTGTTACATCGTAGGCTTGTCACCCGGCGGCGAACCCGTCTCCGTCGCGCGCTCCGGTCACTGACCCATGGGACCGGGCGCGTGGCGGTCCCATGGTCCCCGAACCCTGCCGGACGTCGGTGCCGGAGCACGGTCCGTGCGTGACTCGGTGGGACGCGGGGCGGCCGTGCCGGACGCGGTCCCACGGCCCCCGATCCACCGGAGAGGCGCCCCCGTGCGGCCATACGATCCCGATTCCCTGCACATCTACGACACCACCCTGCGCGACGGTACGCAGCAGGAGGGGTTGTCGCTCTCGGTCGGTGACAAGCTCTCGGTGGCCCGCCACCTCGACGNCCTCGGCGTCGGCTTCATCGAGGGCGGCTGGCCGGGATCCAATCCGAAGGACGCGGAGTTCTTCGCCCGGGCCCGCACCGAGCTGACGCTGTCGACCGCGGTGCTGACCGCCTTCGGGGCGACCCGGCGCGCCGGCCGCGCGGCCGCGGACGATCCCCAGGTGGCAGCCCTGCGGGAGGCCGGCACGCCGGTGGTCTGCCTCGTCGCGAAGTCGGATCTGCGGCACGTGGAGCGCGCGCTGCGCACCAGCCCCGCCGAGAACCTGGCGATGATCCGGGACACCGTCGCCCACCTGCGGGCCGAGGGCAAGCGGGTCTTCCTCGACGCCGAGCATTTCTTCGACGGCTACCGCGTGCATCNCGAGTACGCGCTCGAGGTCGTCTCCGCCGCCGCCGAGGCCGGCGCCGAGGTCGTCGTGCTCTGCGACACGAACGGCGGAATGCTTCCCACCCGCATCGGCGCCGTCGTCACCGAGGTGCTCGCCAGGACCGGTGCCCGACTGGGCATCCACTGCCACGACGACGCCGACTGCGCGGTGGCGAACACCCTGGTCGCCGTCGAGGCCGGGGTGACCCACGTGCAGGGCACGGCGAACGGCTACGGCGAGCGGTGCGGTAACGCGAACCTGCTCAGCGTCATCGCCGGCCTGGAGACCAAGCTCGGCCGCGCGGCGCTGCCACCGGGGCGGCTGCAGGAACTCGTCCGGGTCTCCCACGCCATCGACGAGGTCACCAACTCGGTTCCCGACCCCCACCGGCCTTATGTCGGCGCAAGCGCGTTCGCGCACAAGGCCGGGCTGCACGCCAGCGCAGTCAAGATCGACCCGGACATGTACCAGCACATCGACCCGGCAGCGGTCGGCAGTGACATGCGGATGCTGGTCTCCGAACTGGCCGGCCGCGCGACCATCGAGCTCAAGGGCCGCGAGCTCGGGCTCGATCTGTCCAACGAGCGTGAGGCCCTCGGCCGGGTCGTGGACCTGGTCAAGGAGCGCGAGGCCACCGGATTCGCCTATGAGGCGGCCGAGGCGTCGTTCGAGTTGCTGCTGCGCGACGAGGTGACGGGCCGCAAGCGCTTCTACACCCTGGAGTCCTGGCGGGTGATCGTCGAACAGCGCTCCGACGGCCAGGTGGTGAGCGAGGCGACCGTCAAGCTCACCTCGCACGGGGTGCGGCACGTCGCGACGGCCGAGGGTAACGGGCCCGTCAACGCGCTCGACACCGCCCTGCGCGACGCCTTGGAGAAGGCCTACCCCGGCCTGGCCGACCTGGAGCTCGTCGACTACAAGGTCCGCATCCTCGACGGCAAGCAGGGCACCGGCGCGGTCACCCGGGTCCTGGTCGGTACCAGCGACGGGCGGTCACGCTGGGACACCATCGGCGTCGACGAGAACATCATCGCCGCCTCCTGGTCGGCTCTCGAGGACGCGGTGAACTTCGGGCTGCGGCGGCAGGGCGAGCGCGCTGATCCGAACGCGACCTGAACAGCCGCGGACCGGCTGACGGCCGCGGACCGGCTGGCGACGTCCAGGGCCGGGGCGGCGGAAACACAGAGTGACCGGCACCCCCTGACAGGCCCGTAGCGGCCCGTTCAGGGGGTGCCGCGGCACATGTGCGCGATCGGACCGACCGGCCGCGTCTGACGGTCCGTCAGTCCTCCGGGATCTCCTCCCACCACTGGCACCACCAGTCACCGCCGACGAGGATCCGCAGCTTCGGGTGCCAGCAGTAGGTGACGTCCTTGTCGGTGTCGAGGTAGTACAGGCAGTTGTCGCACCGCTCGTCCCCGTTGGGNTTGCCGCGCAGGATCGCGTCCTCGGCAAGGTGGCCCAGCTTGACGCTCAGCTCCTCGTCGATCGGCTTGGGCTCCGGCGCCCCGACGTCGTAGACGGGGGTGGTATCGGTCTCGCTCACCATTCTCCTTCCAATCCGGGCGTGACACGCCCGATGCAGGCTCACCGCTGCCGGCGCCGGAGCACCGGGCGGGCGGGACGCTGGGCCGCAACGGGTGCCGCCCGGTGCCTGGACCTGTCACTCGATCTGGCCCGATTCTCTGGCACACCCGGCGTTCTGGCGAACCCGATCACGCCGGCCGCTGTCGCGTGGTGGGCCCGTCGGACGGCCGCCAGGTTCCGTCGCCGGGCTGGATACGGTCAGGGCGTGCGTATCGCGAGGTTCACCGATGGTTCGGAGCCCGGATTCGGGGTCGTCGAGGGGTCGGTAGAGGAGGGCAATGCCGTGATCTCGGTCATCGCCCCGCATCCTTTCGGCCCCTTCTCCTTCACCGGCGCCCGGCGGCCGCTCGGCGACGTCCGGCTGCTCGCTCCGGTCCTGCCCAGCAAGGTGCTCTGCGTCGGCAAGAACTATGCCGACCATGTCCGGGAGATGGGTGGTGACACCCCGCCGGAGCGCCCGATCCNGTTCCTCAAACCGTCGACGAGTGTCGCCGGTCCGGGCGACCCGATCACGCTTCCGCCGGACAGCGACCGGGTCGACTTCGAGGGGGAGCTGGCGGTCGTCATCGGGCGGCTGTGNCGTGACGTCCCAGTGGAGCGGGCCTTCGACGTGGTACTTGGCTACACCTGCGCCAACGACGTGACGGCTCGGGATCAGCAGCAGACCGACGGTCAGTGGACGCGGGCCAAGGGACACGACTCGTTCTGCCCGATCGGTCCCTGGATCGAGACCGAGCTCGATCCCACCGACCTTCCGATCCGCACCACCCTCGACGGTGAGCTGCGGCAGAACTCCCGCACGAAGCTGCTGCTGCGCGACGTGCCCGCCCTCATCGCCTACATGTCCGCCGCCATGACCCTGCTGCCCGGCGACGTGCTCCTGACGGGCACACCGGCGGGGGTCGGGCCGATGCGACCGGGCCAGACCGTGGCGGTGACCGTGGAGGGCATCGGCACGTTGACCAACCCCGTGACGGCCCGCTGAGCTCCCTCGCCCGGGGGCGGCGGCGTAGCTGCCGGTCTTCCGCCGGCTGGACAACCGACACCGCCCTCCGGGCCGCGGGGGCTCACGCGAATTCTCCACCTGCTTCGCAGGTGTGGTCTGCTTCGCATGCCCGGTCTGCTTCGTCTGCGCGTGTCCTCCACCCGGCGACGNGCCGACGGGCGGGCGCACTGTGGACGAGCCGGGCGGCGGGATCAGGCGGTCACGCGGTTGCATGGGCGGGTGGTGTGTTGGCGGTGCGGGAGCGCTGCGGCATCGGGGATGACGAGTGTGCATCGGGCCCCGGTGCGCAGACACCCCCGCGCCATGAGGTACAGTGGGCAACGCCCGATCAGGGCCCCATGGGGTATGGGGTAATTGGCAGCCCAACGGATTCTGGCTCCGTTAGTCTAGGTTCGAGTCCTGGTACCCCAGCTGCACCAAAGGCCGGAGTTGCACCGCTTCGCCGGACTGCTTCGGCATCGTGTACAGTACGACGTGCACCGCAGCGCACGATAGGAAAAGTCTTGGCCCCGTCGTCTAGCGGCCCAGGACGCCGCCCTCTCAAGGCGGTAGCGCCGGTTCGAATCCGGTCGGGGCTACAACGGGTTTATCTTCCTTCTTCGTAGAGGATCAGAGATATGCCCACCCTGCAGAACTCACGATGGCCCCCGGATTTCCATCCGGGGGCCATCGTCATGTCAGGGGCCGGGTGCCGCCTACCGCACGACGGTGAGGCGCGGCATGGCGGCCGGGTGGCGGGCCATCGCGCACTCCCGGCAGCCGCAGGAGGCGGGACCCCCCCAGCCGTGAATCTCGGCCTCGGGAGCGCCCACGCCCCCCTGTGTCGACGCGACGAGCCGGAGCTGTGGACGGGCCGAGTGGGTCAGGACGGCGGGCCCGGCGGGCTCGTCGGTGGCGCCGGCCGTCGACGGGCCGCAGCGTCCCGCGGTCGGCGGAACGATCGCGGACGCGGTCGAGGCTGTCAGGGCCACTGGGGGCACGGTGTCCTCCTCCATGGGCGGCCGTCCTGGGGCCACCTCGCGGACCACAGCCTGGCGGCGCAACCAAGGTTCGCGCCATGCTCCGTTGAGCCCGGTGCCGAGTGGTGCGGATGGCCTAGTCAAACCTGGGCACTGTCGCCATGCGACACCACCCTTGACAACCATGGTGCTCCCGGGTTGGAACGGTAGAAACTTGCGCGGATGTCCACCGTCAGTCCATCGACGCCCGAACGGGCCCGGCNCCGGCACGGCAGCGCCCACGCGGGACGCGCTGCGCGCCGCGCCGGACGGCTGCGCTCGGCCGGGGCATCGGCGCCGGAGGGGGAGGGCGGGGGATCGCAGCCGGGGATGGCCCGGCGACTCACCGCGCTGCTCCCGCAGGGCCGCGGGCTGCCGATCGAGGACTGGACGGCCCGGCACACCCTCATGTGCCTGGTGCTGGCGATGCACCTGCCAGTCATCGTCGGCTACGCGATCTGGCAGAACCTGAGCCTCGCGCACGGNTTCCTGGCGGCCAGCCCGCCTGCCCTGCTGTTCGCTGCCGCGGTCGTGCCCGGCCGGCGCCGGGTCCGTGCCCTTGCCGCGAGNCTCGGCCTCCTGTGCTGTTCGGTCGTGCTCGTGCACATCTCCGACGGCCTCACCCCGATGTACTTCCACTTCTTCGTGGTCGTGGCGCTGATCGCGCTGTATGAGGAGTGGACGGTCTACCTGCTGGCCATNGCGTTCGTGTTCGTCGCGAACCTGGCGATGGGAAACATCGTCAGCGCCGGCGCGGCGGTGCTGGACAATGCCTGGCTGCTGGCCGGTCTGCACGCGGGTTTCATCTTCGCCCTCGCCTGCGCGCAGATGGTCTTCTGGCACTACAACGAGCAGTCCCGGCGGCGGGTGGAGCATTACCGTCAGCAGCTCTACGAGGGCCAGCAGAGCCTGATGGCCCGGCTGGAGGAGACCGACCGCATCCGCAGCGACCTCGTCGCGACCGTCTCGCACGAGTTCCGCACGCCGCTGACCGGAATCCGAGGGAACTTGCTCACCATCAAGCGGCGCCGCAGCCGGCTCTCCGACGCCCAGCTCGACGATCTGCTCGATGCTGCGGTGAACTACTCCGACCGGCTCTCCCGGCTGCTGGAGAACATGCTGACGGCCGCCACGGCCACCGGCACGGACGAGACGACCATCGCCGATCTACCCGAGGTCGTCCGGCATGTGATCGCCAACCTGTCGTACACCAGCTCGCCCAGCAGCATCACGGTGGATCTTCCGCCCGAACTGCCCGTGCGGATGGCGCGGCAGGCCCTCATCCAGGTGGTGGCGAACCTGGTCGACAACGCCCTGGTGCACTCCTGGCCGGGCGCGCCCGTTCGNCTGATCGCGGGCCGGGTCGGCGACGAGGTTGTTCTCCGCGTCCGCAACCCCGGGCCCGACCTCGACCCCGGCACGATCCGCCAGCTCTTCGAACCGTTCACGCAGCGAGACGGCACCGCCACCCGGCCCACCGATGGCGCCGGCATGGGCCTCTACGTCGTCCGGCGGCTCGTCGAGGTACACGGCGGCCGGCTGCGGATGTCGTCGGAGAACGGCGAGATCATCGTCGAGGTCGATCTGTGGGCGGCCACCGCCCACGCGGCCCTCGCGCCGGAGCCGGAGGCGGCGCTGCCGGTGCCCATGCCGCTGCCCCGCAGCATCCGGACGGACGACGAGGAGCCTCGTGTGCCGCGGCTGGGCGGCGGTCCGCTGGCCCGGGACGACATCCGGTCGCTGCCTCTGGACAAGCTCGGCTGAGCGGCGGCCGGGCGCCCGCTTGGTGGCGGCTGGACGGCGCGGTCGCCGCATCGCGCCGGACATCATGCATCATCGCGTCCGAGTGATCGCCCCCGCCGACCGGCTGACGGCCGGTCTCGTCGGCGTCGGTCTCCCACCGGCTTCGCCCTGGCGGGCGGCATGACTGTCCCGGCCGGCAGGAGAACGGGCGGCGGCCGCGTGTCTGCCGGGATCTGGTGGGGATGAGAGGCGAGAGCCGGAATCCGTCCGGCGTATCTGACTACGCCGCGCGGGGCGGCACCGCGGCAGCGACTCCCCGCCGCACGCGGGGCGGGAGTCGCTGCCGCGACGGGAATCGGGCGGGGCCCGGCCGAGACGGGGCGGGGCCCCGCCCGACCGCGTCAGGCCTTCGTGCCGCGTCAGGCCTTCGTGGCCGTCGTGGGAGCTGTCGACGGGGTAGGTGCGGGCGCGGGCGTCGTCGGGGCCGGTGCCGGCTTGGTGCAGGTCACCGTCAGCGTCACAGTGGTGGAGTGCCGCGGGCGCTGCCCCGTGGGCGAGTACCCGGAGATCTTGCTCGTCTCACCGTTGGCGCACGCCCCGTTGACCGCAGTGGAGGTGAAGCCGGCCCAGTAGAGCTGCCACTTGCCGTCCGACTCCGACATCCCGTTGACGTTCGGGACCTGGGCGCAGTCCTCGACCTGCAGGCTGATGGCCGTGGTCCGGGCGACCTTGCCGGTCTTCGGGGACTGGTGGGCGANGTTGTCGGCCTTGCCGGTGTTGTAGCAGCCGAAGGTCTTGTTGACGTTCGTGAAACCGGCGGACTTCAGCGTGTTCACCGCCGTGTCGGCCGCGCTGCCCTCGGTGTTGGGGACCGTCACCGTGCCGTCGTCGGTCGGCGAGGGCGAGGGGCTGCTGCCCGCGGTCGGGCTGCTGGCCGGGGTCGTGGCCGCGGCGGAGGCGCCGGCTGACGGGTGCGCGCCGGGCGCGGGGGAGCCCTTCGCCCCGGGCCGGCCGGCGACCGCCCCGGGGGCACTTCCATCGACGCCGATCGCGATGCCGGGTGCCCCGGCACCGGGAGAGCCGGCGGCCGGGTTGCCCGCGCTCGGATCGGCCGAGGACTCGGCGGCGCGGTCGGCGGACAGCGCCGTGTTGGTGCTGCCGCCGGAGGCGAGCGCCCAGCCCCCGGCCCCGGCGACGAGGGCGACGACGAGACCGGCACCGGCCGCGATCCGGGTGCGCCGGCGGCGGTCGGCCGCCGCCCGCGACCCGCCCCCGGCGTTGCCACCGGCCGCGCCGGGCTGCTTGCTGGCCGGGATTGCCGACATGACCGTGTTCGTGTCGGCGGCCGGGCCACCGGAGCGGGCGGGGACACGCACCGCGGGGCTCATCCCGGTCGGCGCGTCGCTGTCCCAACCGCCGCGACCGCCGCTCTGGGCGCTGGTCACCGGGGCGATACGAGTGTGCTCGGGATCGCCGCCGTCCCAGCCGTTGACCTTCGTCGCGGCGGCGGTCAGGCTGCCCGCGATCTGGGTATGTTCGAGGTCGTTCCAGCCACCGGTGCCCGCCGCGGCCCCGACGGCCGCCGCGGCGGCTGCGGGCCGGACCACCCGCTGGGTGCCGGCCGGCGCTGCCGGCCGTTCGCCGACCCGCCGGTGATAGGCGCCGGTCGGGGCCGCTTCGTCGGGGAGCTCGCCGGGTCCCGAGCTCTTCGCGCCGCCGCGCCGGTCGCGCTCCTCGGCGGCGCCGGCGGCGCCGCGCAGGCCTACCTCGAGCGCGTCGCTGAGGTCGTCGGCCGCGTCGGCAGCGCTCGCCGGCCGTCGCCGCGGGGACTTGGCGAGCATGCCGACGAGCACGTCCCACACCGGCGCCGGCACGCCGGCGATGGGCTGCGGGTCGTCCTCCCGGTGCGCCCTCAGCAGTTCCGCGGGATTCGTCGAGTCGAATGGCGGCGATCCGGCGAGGAGCTCGTAGAGCACCACCCCCGCCGAGTAGACGTCGGCGGCGGGGGTCGGGGGGGCGCCGGTGCCGAGCTCGGGCGCCATGTAGAGGGGGGTGCCGATCGGCCCGGTCGCGCTGACGCGGGACGGCGTGCTGATCATGCGGGCAATGCCGAAGTCGGTGAGGCGGACGATCGGGCGGTCGGGCTGGGACGTGTCGATGAGAATGTTCTCGGGCTTGACGTCCCGGTGGACGATCCCGGCGGCGTGCACGCTGTCGAGCGCCCAGAGGGTACCGATCGCCAGCCGGACCGCCTCCTGGGCGGGCCGTGGGCCGAACTCACGCAGGTGCGCCCGCAGGTCATGGCCTTCGACGAGATCCATCACGATGGCCAGCGCGTCCGGCTCGTTGACGAGGTCGCGGACGGCGACCAGATCGGGGCTGTCGAGATCCACGAGGAGATCCCACTCCCGCAGGAACCGCTCGACGATCTCCGGATCGCTCGCGAGCTCGGGACGCAGCACCTTGATCGCCACCGCGGCGTCGTCCTGGACCCGGACACCTCGCCAGACCTGGCCGGTCGTACCCTGCCCGAGCAGCTCGTGCAGCACGTACCGCGAACCCAGTTTGCGCACCGCGCCCTGTCCCTCCTTGGCGCCGCACGAGGCGGCCGAACCTACGGCGGCGCCGCCGCGGGCGACGACCGCCCGGCCATGCGGAACCCGAAGAGTCCTCCGGACGGGCGCCCCCAGTGCGCGGGCGACCTATATCGCTTGCTCGCTGGATGGCAATGACCCCACTGGGTCATCCGGCCTACGTCTCCGATCATCCGAGACGGACGACTCGAACAGGCTACGACGGCGGAAGGACACTCCCTGCGGCGGGGGAGACCCGCGCCACCGGGACGCCGGAACGGACCCGGCGGGCGTAGTCCGTGCTCCGTTCAGTTGTGGGGCCCGATCGGGGCATCCGCAATCTCGAGAAAGCCGGGACAAGCGGGGAAAACGTGTCTGCGTGGTCACGCCGGCCGCACGCAGGGCCCGACCGGACCGGCAAGCCGGCCGATCTCCGGTGGCCTGGGGTTGACGGCAAGTGGATCCTTCAGTCGACGGCCGATGTCGACAGCCGCGCCGCCGCGGCGAGTACGGCCAACCCGTGCCGGCGCCCGGGTGATCGGGTCAGGCGCTCCAGCGGGCCGGACAGCGACACCGCCGCGATCACCGTTCCGGATTCCCCGCGCACGGGGGCGGACACCGAGGCCAGACCGGTCTCCCGCTCGCCGATGCTCTCGGCCCAGCCGCGCTCGCGCACCAGGGCGAGCGTGCCGCTGTCGAACGGTGCGGCGGCGAGTAGCTCGGGGTCGGGATGATCCGCGAACGCGAGGAGGACCTGGGCCCCGGACCCCGCCGTCATCGGCAGCGCGGCGCCGACCGGAACCGTGTCGCGCAGGCCGCTCGCCCGCTCGGAGGCGGCCACACACAGCCGCAGGGCGCCGCGTCGGACGTAGAGCTGGGTGCTCTCCCCGGTGACATCGCGCAGTTCGGTCAGGATCCTGTCGGCCCGGTCGAGCACATCCCAGGGCAGCGGGGTGGCCACCCCGGCCGCCAGCCGCGGGCCGGGGACGAACCGGCCGGCGCCGTCCCGCCCGACGAGGCGGTGAATCTCGAGCGCACTGGCCAGACGGTGCGCGGTCGCCCGGGTGAGCCCGGTCCGAGCCACCAGGTCGGCGAGGGAGGCTGGCCCCTGCTCCACGGCGGCCAGGACNAGGGCAGCTTTGTCCAGGACCCCGACTCCGCTAAGCTGTTTCATAAGCTGATACTGCCATCCCACATAATGGGATCATAGTGAGATGGTGGCGGGATGGCAAGATCGGGCAAATGGCGCGGCACCGAGTCGTGGCACGACCCCGAACTCAGGACTGTCGGATGACCGCGCGGGCTGNTCGCCCGGCGCAGGAGGGGAGTGGGGCCATGGGGCGCACACTCGCGGAGAAGGTCTGGGACGCCCACGTGGTGCGGCGCGCCGACGGTGAACCGGATCTGCTCTATATCGATCTGCACCTCGTGCACGAGGTCACCTCGCCGCAGGCGTTCGAGGCGCTGCGGCTGGCCGGCCGGCCGGTGCGTCGCCCCGACCTGACCCTCGCCACCGAGGACCACAACGTGCCGACCACGAACACGCTGGCGCCGATTGCGGATCCGATCTCCGCAGCCCAGGTCGAGGCGCTGCGCAAGAACTGCGCGGAGTTCGGGGTGCGGCTGTACCCGATGAACGACCCCGGTCAGGGCATCGTCCACGTCGTCGGCCCGCAGCTCGGGCTGTCCCAGCCGGGCATGACGATCGTGTGCGGCGACAGCCACACCTCCACCCACGGCGCGTTCGGGGCGCTGGCCTTCGGCATCGGCACCAGCCAGGTCGAGCATGTGCTCGCGACCCAGACGCTGCCGCAGCGCCGGCCGAAGACGATGGCGGTCACGGTCGACGGCGACCTGCCGGCCGGCGTCACCGCGAAGGACCTCATCCTGGCGATCATCGCCCGGATCGGCACCGGCGGCGGCGCCGGGCACGTCATCGAGTACCGCGGTGCGGCGGTCCGGGGCCTGTCGATGGAGGGCCGGATGACCGTCTGCAACATGTCCATCGAGGCCGGGGCGCGGGCGGGGATGATCGCTCCCGACGACACGACGTTCGAGTACCTCGCCGGTCGGGCGCACGCCGCCACCGGACCGGACTGGGACGAGGCCGTGGCCTACTGGCGCACGCTGGCCTCGGACGACGACGCCGTGTTCGACCGAGAGGTCGTCATCGACGCCGCGAGCCTCACCCCGTACGTGACCTGGGGGACCAACCCGGGCCAGGCAGCGCCGCTGGATTCGCTGATCCCCACGCCCGGCGACTACGCGGACCCGGCCGCGCGGGCCTCCGCCGAGCGCGCGCTGACCTACATGGGACTCACGGCGGGCACACCGTTGTCCGAGGTGACCGTCGACACGGTGTTCATCGGCTCCTGCACCAACGGTCGACTCAGTGACCTGCGGGCCGCGGCCGACGTGCTGCGGGGCCGGCGGGTGGCCGACGGCGTCCGGGCCCTGGTCGTCCCGGGGTCGATGCAGGTCAAGGCGGAGGCCGAGGCGGAGGGGCTGGACGAGGTCTTCCGGGCCGCCGGAGCGGAGTGGCGCAGCGCCGGCTGCTCGATGTGCCTCGGGATGAACCCGGACACGCTGCGCCCGGGGGAGCGCAGCGCCTCCACGTCGAACCGGAACTTCGAGGGACGCCAGGGCCCCGGCGGGCGGACCCACCTCGTCTCTCCGGCAGTCGCCGCCGCCACCGCGGTCACCGGTCAGCTCACCGCCCCGGCGCAGTTGTAGGCCGGGCCCATGCGGTCGCCGCTCGGCGTCGAACCGGCGGGTGCCCGCGACCGCGACCGCCATCCTGATCACGACATCGTCCAGAGGGGAGCGTTTCCGGCGATGGAGGCGTTCACGATTCACACCGGTCGGGCCGTGCCGCTGCGGCGCAGCGACGTCGACACCGACCAGATCATTCCGAGCGAGTGGCTCAAGCGCATCGAGCGCACCGGGTTCGGCGCCGGCCTGTTCTCCGAGTGGCGGGCCGACGAGGGCTTCGTGCTCAACAACCCGGCCTACGCCGAGGCGTCGATCCTGGTCGCGGGCCCCGACTTCGGCACCGGCTCGTCGCGTGAGCATGCCGTCTGGGCGCTGCAGGACTATGGCTTCCGGGCGGTGATCTCGCCCCGGTTCGCCGACATCTTCCGGGGCAACGCGCTCGGTAACGGGCTGTTGCCGGTGCAGCTGCCGGCGGGGACGGTCGAGGCCCTGCAGACGGCCGTGGAGCAGGACCCGACCGTCGAGATCACCGTCGATCTGGCCGCTCGCGAGGTTCGGGGAGCCGGCCTGGTGGCCCCGTTCGAGCTCGACGACTTCACCCGCTGGCGGCTGATGGAGGGGCTCGACGACGTGGGCCTGACCCTGCGGCACGAGGAGCTGATCACCGGCTTCGAGGCGACCCGGCCGGGCTGGCTGCCCTCAGCGGTGTAGCGCCCGCGCGCGGGCGTCCCAACGTCGGCGGTGGCTCCGGCCGCGGATCCCGCTCCGACCGGGTGGAGGCCTGCGGCACAGACGATTCGGCCTCTCCACTCGACCNTCGGCCCCGATGTGACGAAATTAACATCGGGGCCGATGTGTGGGCAGGTCTGCTCTAGTGGTCGGTCGACTACCGACCGGCGCCGACCCGTTCGCCATCGCCTGCGGCGTTTGGTTGATTACGTAGCAGAGCTGATCCCGCGCTCGCGGAGGCGGCCGGCCACCAAAGCGTGACATTGCGCCCAAAAAAACAGACGCCTCTCGCTACTCAACGTGATGAATCTACCGGATGCTGCGCGCTGGCCGTACAGCACGCATCCNGTCGCCCACCGGCTCGAACCCGTTGACGTGCGGGTTTGTGTGACGCGACACGGTCGCGGGAATTGCCCTCGACAGTGGAGATGCCTACGGTGCAGCGCAGTGTGATGCCCGATCTGCTCCCCACCCCGCGCCTGCGGGGGGCGTCCGGAGGTTGTTGTGAACAAGTCCCAGTTGGTTGACCGCATCGCCCAGCAGATCGAAGGCGGACGGTCGAATGCCACCAAAGCCGTCGACGCCGTGTTCGACGCCATTCAGGAGGCCGTCGCCAGCGGCGAGAAGGTGACCATCACCGGATTCGGCGTGTTCGAGCGGGTCGAGCGGGCCGCGCGCACCGGGCGCAACCCGGCGACGGGCGAGCCCGTGCACGTCGCGGCCTCGGTGGTGCCGAAGTTCCGGCCCGGCTCCGAGTTCAAGTCGAGCGTCTCGGCGAGCGGCGACTGATCCACGGTGCGGGCGCCGGGTTACCGGTGCCCGCGCCGCATGGCCTCGGCCATGAGGTCGTGTTGGTAGTCCGACAGCCGGACGTCGTCCGGTCCGGCCGTCCGCCGTTCCCACCGGCCGTCGGACTGCAACACCCACCCGGACACCTCGTCGGAGAAGGCGTGATCGAGGATGCGGCGCACGGTGTCGCGGCGCTCCGGATGCGGCACCCGGACGAGTGCCTCGATCCGCCGGTCCAGGTTGCGATGCATCATGTCGGCACTTCCGATCCAGAACTCGTCCGAGGACGCGAACTCCAGGACCCGGCTGTGCTCGAGGAAGCGGCCGAGGATCGACCGGACGTGCACCGTCTCCGACAGACCCGGTACGCCGGGCCGTAGGGCGCAGATTCCCCGCACCAGGCAGTGCACGGGAACTCCCACCATGGACGCGCGGTAGAGCGCGTCGATCACCTGCTCGTCGACCAGGCTGTTGACCTTGAGACGGATGCCGCACGGACGGCCCTCCTGGGCCGCCCGCGCCTCCGCGGAGATGCGCTGCAGGATCCCGTCACGCATGTGCTGCGGAGCGACCAGCAGCGAGCGGTACTCGGTCTGCCGGCTGTACCCGGTGAGCACGTTGAACAGATCGGTGAGGTCGGCGCCCACCTCCGGATCGGCGGTGAGCAGCCCGAGGTCCTCGTAGAGCCGCGCGGTCTTGGGGNTGTAGTTGCCGGTGCCCACATGGCAGTACCGGCGCAGCCCGCCGCGCTCCTGCCGGACGACGAGGCAGGTCTTGCAGTGGGTCTTCAATCCGATCAGGCCGTAGACGACGTGGCAACCGGCCCGCTCCAGCTCGCGCGCCCAGCGGATGTTGGCGCTCTCGTCGAACCGCGCCTTGATCTCGACCAGCACGACGACCTGCTTGCCCGCCTCGGCCGCCGAGACGAGAGCGTCCACGATCGGGGAGTCGCCGGACGTGCGATAGAGCGTCTGCTTGATGGCGAGGACGTGCGGATCGGCGGCAGCCTGTTCGATGAACCGTTGCACCGAGGTCGTGAACGAGTCGTACGGATGGTGGACGAGGACGTCACCCTCGCGCAGCACGCTGAAGAAGTCGGGCGTCTCCCNCTCTTCGGTGATCAGTCGAGGATGGGTGATCGGAACCCGCGGCGCGTCCTTCAGTTCCGGCCGGTCGAGGTCGTACAGGGCCCACAGGGCCGACAGGTCCAGCATCCCCGCGACCCGGTGCACCTCCCGCTCGGTGACCTCGAGCTCGCGCATGAGGAGCGCCAACAGGTCGGAATCGATGTCGTCGTCGACCTCCAGCCGGACGGNGGGACCGAAGCGTCGGCGGGCCAGCTCCCGTTCCAGGGCCTGCAGCAGATCCTCCGCCTCGTCCTCCTCGACCTCGAGGNCGGCGTTGCGGGTGACCCGGAACAGGTGGGAGTTGATCACCTCCATGCCCGGGAAAAGCTGGTCGAGGTGCGCGGCGATCACCTCTTCGAGTGGCACGAAGCAGGCGCTCTCCGCCTGCGTCGGGCCGTCCGCGGGGAAGTCCCCGGCCGGATCCACTGCGACGGGGACCAGCCGCGGCACGTTCTGCGGCACCTTCACCCGGGCGAAGTGGTCGATCTCCCCGCCCGGCTCGCGGACCTGCACGGCGAGGTTGAGCGAAAGGCCGCTGATGTAGGGGAACGGATGCGCCGGGTCGACCGCGAGCGGGGTGAGCACCGGGAAGATCTGCTCGTGGAAGTAGTCATGCAGGTGTTCCCGCTGGGCCTCGCTGAGCTGGGACCAGAACCGGATACTGATCCCTGCGTGCNCCAGCGACGGCACGACCTCGTCGGTGAAGCAGCGCGAGTGCCGCTCCGTCAGCTGCGCGGTGGCCCGGCTGACGAGGTCGAGCTGCTCCCGTGCACTCAGGCCGTCGGCCGAGCGGACCGCGAGTCCGGTGGCCTCACGCCGCATCAGACCGGCGACCCGGACCATGTAGAACTCGTCGAGGTTGCTGGCGAAGATCGCCAGGAACTTGGCACGCTCCAACAACGGCGTGGAGACGTCCTCCGCGAGCGCCAGCACCCGGGCGTTGAAATCGAGCCAGGAGGTCTCGCGGTTGATGAACCGATCGGCCGGCAGATCTGACGGCGCGGGCGGACGGGGCGCCTCCAGAGGTTCGAGCAGGCCGCTGCGGGCCTTGCGCTGAGGCTGTTCGGGACGGGTCGCCACCAGCTCGCTCATGCC
Organism: Frankia sp. CpI1-P; assembly: GCF_001421075.1. Taxonomy (NCBI): domain Bacteria; kingdom Bacillati; phylum Actinomycetota; class Actinomycetes; order Frankiales; family Frankiaceae; genus Frankia; species Frankia sp. CpI1-P. The sequence continues at coordinate 15,190 of NZ_LJJX01000002.1, forward strand.
TGTAGATGGTGCCAGCCGCCGGTGAACTCGGCAGCGCGGGACGATGTCCGGATACGGCGGTGCCGATGACGCATCGGCGGCATCATGGCGGGCCACCGGTTCGATCCGTGCCCGTTGTAGTGGGTTGGTCGCCCCCAGATGATCGCTTGCCGGGTCCGGGACCCGCAGTTAACGGCATGGAAACAGGCAAAGGCGACGATCGGCAGTGTGATGGAAACATCCGTCGTCGACCGGTCGTTCTTCCTAGGATCGGTCCTTATGGCTGTTCCCCGGTCAAGTGGGCACTGTGTGTCTGATATCACACTATTTGGCGGGCCGGTGCTGGGGCGGGGAGACCTCCGGTGAGGATGTCGGATCCGCTCGAACCCGGCGGGGCAGCGACGCTGCCGCAACCCTCGACGGTGTCCGGGGGTGATCTGCCCGGGGGGGACCAGTCGGGGGTGGCTGCCGTCAACCTGACCGACCTGCCGGCCGGCACACGGGTGACGTATCGGGTTGCGCAGCGCTTCCGGTACACCTACGACGGCGACGCCACCGACCTGGTGCACCGACTCGTCGTGGTCCCGCCCAATCGGCATGGCGACCAGACCGTCCGTGACGCCCGGCTGGTGGTCTCCTCCGACGCGGCCCGCACCACCTGGCGACGTGGCGCCGACGGGACGCGAAGTGCGGTGGTGCGCCTCGACCGGGTGCCGCCCCGGCTTGACTTCGATGTGACCGTGACGATCGACCGGATCGTCGGGGGTGCCCGGCCATGGCTGCGAGCCACGGCGTTGGCCGGCCGTCGGCTCCTCGACGCCACCCCGCTGACTGTGCCGGACGCGGCGCTCACCGCGGCTGCCCGCGCCCTGGCCACCGACGATCCAGTGGCGACGGCACGCCGGTTCTGCGGCTGGGTGCACAGCCGAATTCGGTATGTCCCCGGCAGCACGGATGTGACGACCACCGCGGCCCAGGCCCTCGCCGGCGGTTCGGGGGTCTGCCAGGACCAGGCGCACGTGATGCTCGCCCTGTGTCGCGCGGCGGGGCTGCCCGCCCGCTACGTGTCCGGGCATCTCGTCGGGGACGGCCCGTCACACGCCTGGGTGGAGGTCGTCATGAGCGGTGGGGTGGCCGATGGCGTTCCCCGGACCGGCACGGGAGCAGGGGTAGGGGCGGCGGCCGGCGCGGCCGGCTGGGAACCCGGCGCCCTCGCCGTCGCCTACGATCCCTGCCACGACCGGCTCGCGGATCTCCGCTACGTGACGGTCGCGGTCGGCCGCGACTACTCCGACGTCGCGCCGACGTCCGGCTGGTACACCGGAGCGGGGCGGGGGACCCTGACCGCCAGTCAGCGGGTCACCGTCGTCGACGTTCAGTCCACGCCGTGATCTCCCCGTCGGGGTGCGACCCTTCCATGGGGTGAGCGTCCTCGCGGGTTNCCGCCCCCGAGTGGGGTCGGGCCGTGACGGTCGACATGGTGGACGCCCGAGAAGACCGCGCGGCACGCGAGGCATCTATCTACTCTTTGTGATAGGGCGATCACGCGCTACGTTGACGATGGGCGCCCACGCGCTTGTCAATGACATGCGGTGATTTGATCGGCCGTTTCCGTCGCTCCATCAGGATCCTTTGTCCCAGGCGGCCGGCGCACGGGGAGGAGGGCGGGACGGGGGATGCTCGTCGACGCCGCCGCAATCGCTTCCGGCCTGACCGCGACGCTGAGCTGCGCGTGGGCCGGACGCCGGCTCGGCCGGCCCCGTGGCCGCTGGCTGGTCTGGCTGTCGTTCGCGCTGACCGCCTGGACCGTGGGGCAGACGGCCTGGACGCTGCACCGCTGGGATCGGTTCGCCACCGACCGCCCGACGGTCGCGGACGTCGGGTACCTCGCCGACGCCGGGCAGCTCGCCATGCCCGTCCTGGCCCTCGCCGCTCTCGCCGCGGTACCGGCGAGCCGGGTGCGGCGTTCCCGGGCCCGATGCACGCTGCTCGGCTCCTCGAACTCGATCTCGATCTCGATCTCGGCCTCGGCCTCGGCCTCGACCTCGGCCGGAGGACTGGGCGAGGTGGGCTGGCCCGCCGGCGGAGGCTCGCGGCTGGGCCGCCTCGACGACGGCCTGCGGACTGCGGGCGTGCCCAGCGGTGCGGGTGGCGGTGCTGGCGGGGGGTCCCGGTTGACCGGCGGGCTCGTCGGCGTGCCGGCCACGGCTCTGGACGAGATCATCCTTGGCGGTTCGCTGTTCCTGCTCACCTGGTCGGGCATCCTGGCCGGCCTCGGCGAGGCCGATGTCGCCGATGTTGGCGGGGGTGAAAGCGGCGTCGGGGTGGTGCGACACCTGATAACGGTCGCNCACCCGATCGTCGTCCTCGTCCTGGCGCTCGCGGTCCTGCACGTCGCGGGCTTCCGCCAGCCGGTCGACCTGCCGGCCGTCGCCGCGGCCGGGACCGGCCTGGTGTGCCTGGCAGTGGTCGGAGACTGGTGCACGCAGGTCGGCGGCGATGCCGGCCGGCTGGGTAGATCGTGGGCGGGTCTTGGTGCGGTGGTCGGCGCCTTGCTCGTCGTCCTGGCGGCGTGGCGAGCGGGTTGGGTGGCCGACGGGAATCGGGCGGCCCGGGATGGGCCACGCGGCGACCTCGTCGGCTGGCTGCGGCTCGCGGTGCCCTATGTTCCCGCCGCCGGCGTCGCCGCGCTGATGCTCGACCGATCGCGGGCAGGCGTCGTGCTCGATCCGGTCGAGATCGTGGTCGGCTCGACTCTGATCGCCGCGGTCCTCGTCCGGCAGATGGTCACCCTGCGAGCGAGCCAGCGGCTGGTGGCGCTGGTCGGGAACGCCGAGCGCGAGGTGCGGTACTGGACGTCACACGATCCGCTCACCGAGCTCGCCAACCGCACGCTGTTCCACCAGCGGCTGACCGATGCCCTCGCCGCCAGCCGCCGCGACGGTCGGGACGTCGCCGTCCTGTACTGCGACCTCGACGACTTCCGCATCATCAACGACAGCCTCGGCCATGCCGCCGGGGACCATCTGCTGCGTACCGTCGGCCAGCGTCTGCGACACTGCGTGCGCGCCACGGACACCGTCGCGCGGCTGGGTTCCGACGAGTTCGCCGTGCTGCTCGACGGGGGGCGGGAGCTGCCCGAGACGGTCGCCGAACGGGTGCTCGCGGCCCTGCGCCAACCCGTGTCGGTGGGCGGCCATCACTGGCCCGTGCGGGGCAGCGTGGGGCTGGTTGTGGCCGGCCGTACCCAGGAGACGACGGAGGCCCTGCTGCGCCGGGCCGACACGGCCGTGCACGCGGCGAAGCGGACGGGCAAGAACCGCCTGGTCGTCTATCGGCCCGGGTCGTGCGCCACTCCCGGCACCCATCTCGTCGCCGGCACCCATCTCGCCGACGCACTGGCCACCGCGCTGCGTCGGGGCGGCCGATCGGCCGGATTCGACGTCCACTACCAGCCCATCGTGCGCCTGCGCGACCGCAGACCCGTCGCCTTGGAGGCGCTCGCCCGGTGGACGGCACCGGGCCGCGGGCCGGTGCCGCCCGGCACCTTCGTCGCCGCCGCGGAGAACGGCGGCATCGTCGGCGCGCTGGACGACATGATCCTCACCCAGGCCTGCGCGGAGATAGCGGTGGCCTACCCGGACTCCACGTTGCGCCTGCACGTGAACGTCTCGGCCAGCAGGGTCGCCGACACGACCCTGCTCGACAGNGTCGCCCGCGCGCTCGCCGCCAGTCGCTTCGATCCCCGGCGCCTGGTCGTCGAGATCACCGAGACGAGCCGGATCGACGACCTGCATGGTGCGCGCGAGGTGCTCGACGAGGTGCGTGCGCTGGGCGTCGCCGTCGCTCTGGACGACGTCGGCGCGGGCAACAGCACGCTCGCCGCGATGCACCTGCTTCCTGTGGACGTCGTGAAGCTGGATCGGACTCTGCTGGAACCGCCGCAGGACGGGGGCCGGGCTGCGGCGATGCGCCGTTCCATGATTGTTCTTGCGCATGCGCTCGGCGCCGTCGTCGTCGCCGAGGGCATCGAGCATGAGGGGCAGATCGCCGAGCTGGAGGAACTTGGGTGCGAGCTGGGTCAGGGATACCTCTTCGCGCGGCCGGGTCCGCTGCCGCTTCCGCAGATCCGGCCGTGGCCCCCCTCCGGCGGCCGGCTGCCGGCCGCCGAGCCGGCTCGAGGGGCGGACCCCGCCGCCTGACGACGCCGCCTGGGCGGCGGTCCCTGCCGGCGTGCGGCGGCCCTGGTCAGGGCACCGGCGCCCGGCCAGCCAGGAGCGCCGCCGCTGTTGCGTCACCCACCCCCAGATGACGTGCCTGCGCGAGATCGTCGACGGTGTCGACGTCGCGCCGTAGCCCGGGTACCGAGGACCCGAGGGTGTCGGTCAGGTCGACGGCGCCCGAGCGACGATGCGCATCGTGGCTGAGCGGTCCGAACGACGGACCCAGCGGCGACCCGGTCGCGGCGGTGAGCAACACGGTGCCCGTGCCCGCGGCGTCGGCGAGGACCGCGCGGCGATGGTCGCCGGCGGCCGCCAGGGCCTGGTGCAGCTCCGCGGTCCGCAGCGCCGGCAGATCCCCGGACAGGGCCGCCAGCGGACGCCCGGGCCAGCGGCCCGCGGCAAGCTCTGCGCCGTGCGCCAGGGCCGGGTTGAGGCCCTGGCCGGGGGTGTCCGGAACAATGACGAGGCGGGCCCGCTCCTGCGTCGACAGTGCGAGGGCCGGCGCCCGACCCGCTTCGTGCCCGGCGCTGATGTCACCCTGGTCCCGCAACCGCGACAGCGCCCGACGGACCGTCTGATCATTGGTCACGATCACCACGGCGCCGACGAGGTCGGTTGCCGAGGCGAGCACGGCCGTCACCGTGTCAAGGGCCATTGCGAGCGCCAGCAGGCTACGGTCCGGCCGGTCCAGNCGGCTCTTCGCCCGCGCCAGGTTCTTGAGCGGCAGAAGGACCGTCCAGGACGCCCCGCCTCGTGGGAGCCACACGAAGGTGACCATAGGCCATGACGCCGTGTGGCGTCGCGAGCCGGATGCCCCGATCCGGTCGATGGCCAGCGGTGGCAGGGGCGCATTGCGCGAGAGTCGGCCAACGCCGCACCTTGGTCGTGGGGTGAGCGTCGTCCGCGCGCGTATCCCCAGTGTCTGCCTCCGGTCGCTGCCCGCGTTGATCGTGCGGGTGGCGGGCGCGACTGTTCGCGCAGCGTGCCCTCTCGGCGATGGAGTCGTGGGAATCTCCCTGGTGGGTGGCAACGTCGCTGGTGAGCGCCGCATCCTGCGTGATGCCCGCCAGAGCGGCGTCTACGGTCGAGTGTGAGGACGCGGTGGGCACGCCATCGCGCAGCGTCGGGGTGCTCGCCGCACCGGACGTCGACGCCGGTCCCGTGACCCATCCGGAGGGAACCATTACCGCCGATTCCAACAGCCGGTCCGAGGATGCCGCGAGCGGTGTCGCAGCCCCGCCCCTGACCCCGGCCCGACCCGGCGGGGCCCGCGTCGGCGCGACCGAGGGCGGTCGTCGCGCTGCTCCCGGGAGGACGAGGTGAGGCGGGTGGCGGTGCTGACCGCCGGATCGTGGGGGACCGTCTTCGCGAAGGTCCTCGCGGACGCGGGCGCCCGGGTCGACCTCGTCGCCCGGGACCCGGAAGTCATCCGCTCGATCAACAACCGGCATGTCAACCCCCGTTACCTGCCCTCGGTCCAGCTCCCCGACCGGATCCGGGNGACGTCCGATCCGGGCGGCGCGTTGGCGGGCGCTGAGCTCGTGGTGCTGGCCGTTCCCTCCCAGGCGCTGCGTTCGGTGCTCGCCCGCTGGGTGCCGCGGATCGCACCCGACGCTATCTACGTCAGTCTGATGAAAGGGGTCGAGGCGGGTAGCCGGCTGCGCATGAGCCAGGTCATCGCCGAGGTCGCCGGAGTGACGCCCGACCGGATAGCGGTCGTCAGCGGCCCGAACCTGGCCCATGAGATCGCCGCCGAACATCCGGCGGCGACCGTGGTCGCCAGCACCTCGACCCGGACGGCGCAAGTCGTCCAGGCTGCCTGCTGGACCCCCTACTTCCGGCCCTACACCAACCATGATGTGACGGGATGCGAGCTTGGCGGCGCGGTGAAGAACGTCATCGCCCTTGCCGCGGGAATGCTCGAGGGCATGGGCTTCGGTACCAACAGCCTCGCCTCCCTGATCACCCGGGGTCTGGCCGAGACTGCGCGGCTCGGTATCGCGCTGGGCGCGGAACCGATGACCTTCGCCGGACTGGCGGGGCTCGGCGATCTCGTGGCGACCTGTGGCTCGCCGCTGTCGCGCAACCGGACCTTCGGCGAGAAGCTGGGGCGCGGACTCAGCCTGGAGCAGGTGGAGGCGGAGCAGCGGCAGGTCGCGGAGGGGGTGCGGTCCTGCCGACCGTTGCTGGCCATGGCCGATCAGCTCGGCGTCTCGATGCCCATCACGCAACAGGTCGAGCGGGTCCTCTACGAGGGTCTGCCGCCGCTGGAGGCGGTCAAGGATCTGATGAGCCGGGAGCCGGGGCCGGAGTACCGACCACTTCGGTGACGTCGGCGCCAGACCGGAGGGGCCGGCCGCGGATGACACTCCTGCCGGCTCTGGCGTGGCTCCTGGCTCGTGGGTCTGGCGTGGCTCGTGGGTCTGGCGTGGCTCGTGGGTCTGGCGTGGCTCGTGGGTCTGGCGTGGCTCGTGGGTCTGGCGTGGCTCGTGGGTCTGGCGTGGCTCGTGGGTCTGGCGTGGCTCGTGGGTCGGCGTGGACTTGGTCAGGCGGGGGGCTCGGGTGACGGGCCGGCAGCGCGGGGGGCGGGTACCGGATCGGCGTCGACGCGGGCCCCGATCGAGCGGAGCTTGCCGACCGGGTCCTCGTACCCGCGCTCGAGGAATCTGGTCCCGCGGATGATGCTCGTTCCGTCCGCGACCAACGCGGCGAGCACGTAGGCGAAGCCCGCCCGCAGGTCGGGAATCGTAAGATCACCGCCGGTGAGGGGGGTCGGGCCGCTCACGACCGCCGAGTGCTCGAAGTCGCGGGCGGCGAACCTGCACGACTTGCCGCCGAGACACAGCGTCGACAGCGCGATGTCGGCACCCATCTCCGCGAGCTGACGAGTGTAACCGAACCGGTCCTCGTAGATCGTCTCATGGATCACCGAGGCTCCCCTGGCCTGGGTCAACAGCACCACCAGCGGCTGCTGCCAGTCAGTCATGAACCCGGGGTGCACGTCGGTCTGCACATGCGCGGCGGTGAGCGGTCGGGCTCGGAAGAACGTCATGCCACGCGGGGTCACCTCGAACTCGCCGCCGAGCCGGCGCAGGTGGTTCAGGAACGTCATCAGATGCTCCTGCCGGGCGCCGATCACCTCCACCCGTCCCCCGGTGGCCACCGCGGCGGCGGCGAACGACGCCACCTCGATCCGGTCGTGGATGGGCGCGTGCGTGGCGCCGCGCAGCGTCGCGACGCCCTGGACGACGATCGTCCGGTCGGCCTCCACGTCGACCAGGGCGCCCATCTGCTGCAGGAACAGGATGAGGTCGACGACCTCCGGTTCCACCGCGGCATTGGAAATCACCGTGGTGCCCTGCGCGCGCACCGCCGCGAGCAGCAGGTTCTCGGTCGCGCCGACGCTCGGGAACGGCAGGGCGACGTGGGTGCCGTGTAGGCCGAGGGTCTTGACCTGCACGGAACGCACCTGCTCGACGATCTCCGCACCCATCGCCCGCAGCCCGGCGAGATGGAAGTCGACAGGTCGCTTCCCGATGCGGCACCCGCCGGGGAGCGGGATCACCGCCTCGCCGACGCGGTGCAGCAGCGGACCCATCATGAGGATCGGGATGCGGTTCACCCCGGAATAGGCCTCCGACAGCGAGGCGTCGACGATCCGTTCGGTGGTGAGCCGCACCGTGTGCTCGTCGAGCCATTCCACCTGGGTGCCGAGCTCCGTGAGCATGCCCAGAACGACCTCGACCTCGGCGATCCGCGGGACCCGGGTCAGCGTGCACGGTTGAGGGGTGAGCAGGGTGGCCACGAGCAGTTTGGTGACCGAGTTCTTGGCGCCGGACGCCTCGACCGAGCCCTGCAGTGGAGCGCCGCCGCTGATGCGGTACCACCGGTGGTCCACGCCTGCCTGGGTGGCGCCTGCCTGCGTGGCCACTGCAGCACTGTTCGCCCCCACGGGCTACCTCCCACGGCGATGATGCGGATGCGTCAGGTCACATGCGGCGGGGCGATTGAACCAGACATCGCACGGGCCGGCTCGGCCCGGACCACCGCCGGCTACCTGCGGTGACGATAACCGTGATCTACCGGGCCGATCCCCGCCCCGAGGGGGAAACCGGCCGCGAGCGCGCCACTGACGTACTCCTTCGCGGCCCGAACTGCCTGCGTCGGTGAGTCTCCTCCCGCCAGCCTCGAGGCGATCGCGGAGGCCAGTGTGCAGCCGGTGCCGTGGGTGTGTCGCCGGTCCATCCGACGGCTGCGCAAGAGGATCTCCGTAGAGCCGTCGGTCAGCAGATCGACCGCGTCACCGGATAGATGACCACCCTTGATCAGCACCCAACGCGGCCCCAGCGCGAGCATCGCCGCGGCGGCCCGGGGCAGGTCGGCCTCGTCCCGCACGGCCACACCGGTCAACAGGCGGACCTCGTCCAGGTTCGGAGTCGCGATCGTCGCNCGCGGCATGAGCTCCCGGCGGACGACGTCGACCGCGTCCGGTGCGAGCAGCGGGTCGCCGTGCTTCGACACGCCCACCGGATCGACCACGACCGGTGCGGCGACGCGCTTCAGCTCCGTGGCGACCAGGGCGACGAGGGCGGCCGAGGACAGCATGCCGGTCTTGACCGCGTCGACCCCGATGTCGTCCACCACCGCCCTGATCTGGGCGCGGACCGCCTCGGGCGGTAGATCCCAGACACCATGGACGCCCAGCGAGTTCTGCGCCGTCACGGCGACGATGGCGCTCATCCCATGGACGCCGAACGCGAGCATCGTCTTGAGATCGGCCTGAATCCCCGCTCCGCCGCCCGAATCGGAGCCCGCGATGGTCAGCACCCGTGGTGGCGCCGTGGCCGGGGACGCGGCGCCGGGAGCGGGTCTGATCACGGGACGCTCCGAACCCTCATGTGTCTCCTCGGGCTTCACTATCAGTAGCGAGAATCGTGGTTGCCATCACAATCGGGTACGAGATCGGGCCGTCGCACCCCAGGATTGGGGCCGGATGAGCGTGCGGAGGGCGTCGACCGGCGCCCGTCNGTCGAGTCGAAGAAATTCCTCGGCCTCAGAGGCTCTCATCCGGCCCGTTTGCCTGTTACCTTCTGTCGGCCCGTAGTTCTGCTCGACGGGCTGTTGACGTCCGACGAGGGAGCGTCTGTGGTCCACGCGTACATCCTTATCCAGACCGAGGTCGGCAAGTCCGCGTCGGTTGCCAAGGAGATCGAGCAGATCCCTGGGGTCACCCAGGCAGAGGACGTGACCGGTCCTTACGACGTCATCGTGCGCGCTGAAGCGCCCACGGTGGACGATCTGGGCAAGATGGTCATGTCGAGGGTGCAGTCGGTCGATGGCATCACCCGCACGCTGACCTGCCCGGTCGTCCACTTCTGAAGGCCGCCCGCCCGCGCCTCGGTTGGGGCGGNGGGCATGCTGGCGCTTCGTCCGCCGATCGTCCGTCCGGGGATCCGGGCAGGAACACGGGCAGGCCCTGCACGGGCAGACCCTGACCGTCAGTCGGCAACGGCCGCTGTCGGTGGGGTCGACGGACGCCCGGCGGGCGGTCCCTGCGATGGCCACAATCGGGACATGACAGCAGTGGGTCGTGACAGCAGTGGGTCGTGACAAGCAGGGTCGACGTCTGCCAGCCGCCCGGCGGGCGGGTCGGTCGGCGGCAGCCTGGCGGGTGGACTCCGGGCGAGTCGATCTGAGCCGGGTCGACTCGCGGAGCGCCAGTTGGCGGCCATGGACCCGGCCTTCGGCCCTGGCGCCGCGCCGGATGGCCGCCGGACTCACCGCCTGCGGCACCGTGGGATGCCTGCTGGTGGCGGGTTGCAGCGGGCCGGGACCGGTCCGACTGACCAATGTCCCGGTGCCGGCGCCGGCCGACCGTGCGTCCTGCGCGGCCCTCATCGGGGTGTTGCCGTCCTCACTCGGTCACGGCCTCGACCGGCGTCGACTTGATCCGCCGCGGGACACCGCGGCGGCCTACGGCGGGGGACCGATCGTCCTCACCTGCGGGGTCTCGGGGGTGCCGGCGAGCTACCGGCCGGACTCGATGTTGTCGGAGGTCGATGGTGTCGGGTGGTTCGCGGAGAAGCTCGGTGAGACCGTGCGGTACTCGACTCCGACCCGATCGCCCCACGTCGTTCTCACCCTGCCGGGTTCCGGGTCGACCGAGGTGCAACCNTTCGACATCCTCGTCTCCGTCGGCCCGGCCGTGCGGGCGCACAGCGTTTCGACGACGCCGTGAGGCCGGACGACTGCTCGGACGGGGTCCACCCAGAGGTCGGCCGGATGGTCACCGCAACCCGGCGCCGTCACGTAGGGCGAGCCGCACGAGCCGGTCGACCAGATCCGGATAGGTAATCCNGCTCGCCGCCCACATCCTGGGGAACATCGACGTCGGAGTGAAGCCCGGCATCGTGTTGACCTCGTTGACGACCACCTGATCGTCCGGGGTGACGAACACGTCGACCCGCGCGAGTCCGGCGCAGTCGAGCGCCTCGAACGCCGCCACCGCCACCTGCCGCACTCGGGCCAGCGCCGACGAGGACAGCCGCGCGGGGATGTCGAAGCGGGTCTGGTCCGAGACGTACTTCGCCTCGAAGTCGTAGAAGCCCGTCGACGAGGTGACGGTGATCTCGGCCGGGACGCTGGCCTGCGCGCCGGGCTCGTCCAGCCGGCCGAGCACCCCGCATTCGATCTCACGTCCCGCAATCGCCGCCTCGACGAGGACCTTGGGGTCGTTCGCCCGGGCCGTCTTGACCGCCGTGTCCAGATCGGCCCAGGCGTCCACTCGGCTGATGCCGATGCTGGAGCCACCACGGGCCGGCTTGACGAAGACCGGCAGGCCCAGACGGTCCTGGTCGGCTTCGGACAGGGTCTGGCCGGCTCGCACCACGGCGTACGGGCCGACGGGCAGGCCCGCGGCCCGCAGCATGGACTTCATGTGCTGCTTGTCCATGGCGGCCGCGCTCGCGAAGACACCTGAGCCGACGTACGGCACCCCGGCCATCTNGAGGAGGCCCTGCACGGTCCCGTCCTCGCCGAAAGGACCATGCAGGAGCGGGAAGACCACATCGACGTCNCCGAGCGGGCCCTGGATGGACTCCGCACCATCGCGCGGGAACCAACGTGACGCGGTCGGGTCCGGAGCAAGCACGACACTCGTCCCCCGAGACGCCGTGACCCGGGGAAGTTCTCCGTCCGCCGGTGCGAGGGCATGCACGTCGGGCAGGAGGACCCAGCGCCCCGACGGGTCGATGCCGACCAGGACGACGTCGTAGACGTCGGGGTCGAGCGCGCGCAGCACGCCGCCGGCAGACACGCAGGAGATCGCGTGCTCCGTGCTGCGGCCGCCGAACAGGAGGGCGAGTCGAATCCGACGCCTGGTACCTGCCATGCCGGGACACTAACGGATCGGCGCCGGGGTCCGGGGCCGCACCCGGTGACGGCGTCCGGGGCCGTCACCGTTCGGCCGACTGGCTGGCGCCGGACGGCCCGATGGCCAGCCCCGACCGGTCGATCGCGGGCGTCGGGGCGAAGGCGTCGTGGCGGTGATGCATAATCGAATACATGTTCGATTTGACTTCAGGGGTCGGCGAGACCCCTCAGGACGGCGTGGCCCGGTCCACCGAAGGTGAGTGCGCAGGCCGGTCCGCATCGGCGGACGCGGACCGGGCGAGTCCGTCACCCGGTCCGGNGACCGTGTTCGGGCGGTCCGTGGATGACCTGAGCGACGACGAGTGCCTCCATATGGACGGCCGGATCGCCCGGGAACTGGCGAGGCTCGAGGCGTGGCGGCTGCGCGTGCGGGCCAGGTTCGCCAGGCTCCGTCCTCCGCTTGCGGGCGACCGGGAGGGCGCGGAACGGGGATTCAGCGAGTTCGCCGGGGATGAGATCGCCGCCGTGGCGCGTTCCGCGCCCGCCGCCGCCGGACGCCAGCTTGAGCTGGCAGTGGCGGTGGTCGACCGGCTGCCCGAGACGCTTGCGGCGTTGGAGTCCGGCGAGATCGATCTTGACCGGGTGAGGGCGATGGCCGACGTCACGAAAAGCCTCGACGTCAGCCAGGCCCGTACGGTCGAGAACAGGGTGCTGGCGCGCGGAGCACGGGCGAGCTGCCCCAGCTTCCGGGCCGCGGTGACCAGGTCGGTTCTCGCCGTCGATCCGGACGGGGCTGACCAGCGTCGGCGCCGGCGGGAGCGCGACCGTCACGTTCGGACCCGCGCCAAGGAGGACGGGATGGGGGAGCTGTCGGTGTTGTTGCCCGCGGATCGGATGGTTGCCGTCTATCGGCGCATCGATGCGCTGGCCCGAGACGCCGGGGGGCCGGACGACGAGCGCAGTATCGGTGAGCGTCGGGCCGACGTGTTGGTCGATCTGGTGATGGGCGAGCGACACGGCCCAGTCGCCACCGAGGTCTCGGTCGTGGTGTCCCTGGCAACGTTGATGGGGCTCTCGACCGCGCCCGGCGAGCTCGAAGGGTACGGTCCGATCCCGGCCGAGCTGGCCCGCGAGCTCGCCCACGGCTCACGTTCGAGCTGGCGGCGCATCGTCACCGATCCCATTGACGGTTCGGTGCTCGACGTGGGAGACAGACGCCATCCTTCGCCAGCGATGGCCCGGTTCGTCCGCGCACGGGACAGGACCTGCGTCTTCCCGGGATGCCTCAAGCCGGCACGAGACTGCGATCTTGATCANACGACGTCGCGCGCGGAGGGTGGGAAGACTCGGGTCGACAACACGGATCCGCTGTGCCGTCATCACCACCGGTTGAAGCATGCCGGGATCTGGATCCTGAGCCAACCCGTGCCGGGTCACCACGTCTGGACGAGCCAGACCGGGCATCAGTTCGTCAGCGAGCCCGAACCCTACCTCGACGAAGTGGTGTAGAGCGCGTCAGGCGCGCGCGACCTTGCCCGCCTTGATGCAGGAGGTGCAGACGTTCAGTCGCCGACGGGTGCCACCCACGACGGCACGGACTGTCTGGATGTTCGGGTTCCAGCGACGGCGAGTGCGTCGGTGGGAGTGGGAGACCGACATACCGAAGCCCGGTCCCTTGCCGCAGACGTCGCACACCGAAGACACGAAAAACACTCCGTCGAAGTAGTAATGGTCCCGGTGCATGCCCGGGACGTCGGGCGGTCAGGACCGCGATCGTACTCATCCCGTGAGCCTGATGGCCTGGTCGGGAGAACTCGCGCAGCAGAGACCAGGTTGAGGTTACCTCAGGCGCTGTGGTCTCGGCCGTGGGGCACAAGGCGAGGGAGCTCGGCGTCGTCGGCGGTTCGGGCAGTATCTGGGTGTGGTCGACCTCGACACGCCCCTGAAGTCACTCCTCGGTCCGCGGGCCGCCACCCTGTTGGCGGAGGGCCTCGAGCTGTATGTGGTCGGTGACCTCCTCGCACACCTGCCCCGCCGGTATCACGAGCGGGGCGAACTGACGGATCTCGCCGACCTGGTCGTCGGTGACACAGTCACGGTCCAGGCGCGGGTGGAGAAGATCGAGCGCCGACCGATGCGGGGCAGCCGCCGATCCATGCTGCGAGTCACCGTGACAGACGGCACCCATGCGCTGGCTCTGACCTTCTTCAACCAGAGCTGGCGCGAACGCGACCTCCGCCCCGGGACGACAGCGCTGTTCGCCGGGAAGATCGACGAGTACCGCGGCCGCCGGCAGCTGACCAACCCCGAGGTCCAGCTGCTGGAGTCGGAGGTCGAGGGCGACGTCACCGGCCCGCTGTTCGCAAACGCGCTGGTGCCGATCTATCCCGCCGCCGCCAAAGTACCGAGCTGGACCTTGGCCAGATGCATCCGCCTGGCCTTGGACTCCCTCGGTCCTCTCGAGGACCCGTTGCCGGAGGAGCTGCGTCGGCGGCATCGACTGTCCACGCTCGCTGAGGCTTACCGGCTGGTGCATCAACCTTCCAACCGCGGCGACGTCGCTACGGGGCGCAAGCGTCTGACCTGGGACGAGGCTCTGGTCCTCCAGGTAGCGCTGGCGCGCCGTCGCCGCGAGGTGGAAGCGTTGGCGACGACCGCCCGCAGCGCCAGGCCGGACGGACTGCTGGCCGCGTTCGATGCCGCGCTGCCCTTCCCCCTCACAGCGGGCCAGCGTGAGGTGGGTGCCACCATCGCGGGGGATATCGGGCGCCCGGTGCCGATGCACCGCCTCCTGCAGGGCGAGGTCGGGTCGGGCAAGACGGTCGTGGCGCTCCGGTCGATGCTTATCGTGGTCGATGCGGGCGGCCAGGCTGTCCTTCTCGCACCGACCGAGACGCTCGCAGCCCAGCATTGCCGGAGCCTGCGGGAGATGCTCGGCGATCTGGCGCGATCCGGCGAGCTCGGTGCCGACGAACAAGCGACTCGGGTGACCCTGGTCACTGGTTCGATGGGCGCCCGCGCTCGGCGGGAGGCGTTGGCGGACATCGCGGAGGGCTCAGCCGGTCTCATCGTGGGGACCCATGCTCTGCTGCACGAAGAGGTCATCTTCGCGGATCTCGGGCTGATCATCGTCGACGAGCAGCATCGGTTCGGCGTCGAACAGCGTGACGCGCTGCGGGCACGGGGCCGGCGCCCACCGCATCTGCTTGTCATGACAGCGACCCCGATCCCACGGACCGTGGCCATGACGGTCTTCGGGGATCTCGAGGTATCCGAGCTCACCGAGTTGCCGAGCGGCCGTTCTCCGATCGCCACGTTCGTCGTTCCTGCGGCCATCCGCTCGTGGGCCGATCGGATGTGGGGTCGGATCCGTGATGAGGTTGCGGCCGGCCGCCAGGCCTACGTTGTCTGCCCCCGAATCGGGGGGGACAGCGTGGACGACGATCCCGGTGCGCTCTCGGACGAGGCGGCGGGGCGGGTGGGACGTCCGGCGGCGACGGTGACGGACGTGCTGCCACAGTTGGTGGACGGTGAACTTGCGGGCCTGCGGGTGGAATCGCTGCATGGCCGCCTCCCGGCAGCACAGCGGGAGGCCACGATGACCCGCTTCGCCGAGGGGCAGATCGATGTGCTGGTGGCGACCACGGTCATCGAGGTCGGGGTGAACGTGCCCAACGCGACGGTGATGGTGGTTCTCGACGCGGATCGGTTCGGTGTGTCGCAGCTGCACCAGCTGCGCGGACGGGTGGGGCGCGGCACCGCACCCGGGTGGTGCCTGTTGCATACGGCGGCGGACCAGGGCACGCCAGCCTGGGAAAGGCTGGGAGCGGTCGCCGCGACCAACGACGGCGCGGAGCTCGCCCGACTCGATCTTGCTCAACGCCGGGAGGGGGATGTACTCGGCGCGGCCCAGTCAGGGGGACGCCGATCCCTGAAGCTGCTGGCGCTGCTGAGGGACGAGGAGCTGATCCNGGAGGCGCGCATCGAGGCAACCCGATTGGTTGATGCCGATCCCGAACTGGATCAGCATCCCGCCCTGCGGCGGCTGCTTGACGCAGCGCTCGATGATGCCAGCGCGGCCTTTCTCGAGAAGGGATGACCAGCGCCTCGATGACGCGAATTATCGGTGGGACCGCAGGTGGTCGACAACTCGTCGTTCCCGCGGGTCGATCCACCCGACCGACGTCGGATCGTGCCCGCGAGGGTCTGTTCAACACGTTGTCGACGTGTGTCGACCTGCCGGGTGCCCGGGTTGCGGATCTCTACGCGGGTTCGGGTGCGGTGGGCCTGGAGGCGCTGTCCCGCGGCGCGTCACATGCTCTTCTTGTCGATCATGATCCGGTAGCGGTCCGAGCCCTGCGGCGGAACGTGACTGCCCTGGGGCTTTCGGGCGCCGAGATCGTGCAGGCCCCGGTGTCACGTGTGGTGCAGAACACTTCGGGGGATCCCTACGACGTGATGTTTCTCGATCCGCCATATGCGATGAGCGACGTCGAGCTCGGCGAAGTGCTGNCAAAGCTCTGTTGTGGCGCATGNCTGGCTGCGGACGGTGTCTGTGTAGTCGAGAGGTCTCACCGGTCGGGTCCGGTTGCGTGGCCGGATGGCTTGTTCGCGCTGCGTGACCGGAGGTACGGAGAGGGTGTTCTCTGGTACGGTATTCGATCATGAGGAGGGCAGTCTGTCCNGGTTCATTTGATCCGATCACTAACGGCCATCTCGACATCGTCATCAGGGCGANCAAGCTCTTCGACGAGGTCGTGGTCGCCGTTTCGATCAACAAGAACAAGGCCACCCTGTTCACCATCGATGAGCGNATGGAGCTCATTCGTGAGGCGGTGCGCAATCATCCGATGGCGCCGTCCAACGTAGTGGTGGATGCGTCACACGGCCTGGTGGTCGACTTCTGTCGTGCGCGTGGTATCCAGTCGATCGTCAAAGGTCTGCGCGCGGTCAGCGACTTTGACTACGAACTTCAGATGGCGCAGATGAACAATTCGCTCGCAGGTGTGGAAACGCTCTTCATGAGCACGAACCCGCAGTATGCGTTTCTGTCTTCAAGCCTGGTGAAGGAGGTCGCTCGCTACGGTGGAGACGTCTCGCACCTCGTGCCCGATGTGGTGCTCAAGCAGCTCCGCGAGCGCGCGGTCGAGTAGTCGCTACCGCAGCCGCTGGGGTGCGCCCGAGGCCGCTCGCCCTGCAGCCCGCTTCACACCGGGGCTGGATGAGTGGCCATGGGGGGCCGGATGTCCCCCGGCGGGTGCCGACAGCGTGCGGGCCGTGTCGTGACCCGATCGGATACGCTGGATCCGTAGTCGTCGACTGGCTGGGGTGCGTCCGGCGGTCCTCCGGGATGCCCTGAGGGGCCATCGGAGGCCGGCTTCTCGGTCGTCAGCCGGCGCTGCAACAGCCCCACCCCCATGTAAGGTCCGCCACCGCGGGCTTTCCCGAGCCGAACCTAGACGTGAATTCGACTGCCGCCATGACTGGATCCCCCCCCCGCCGTAGGACGCCCAAGGGCCCTCTGGTGCTTGACACCCGCGAGCTCGGCCGGCGGCCGGGGTCGATGCGCCGTGTCCGGGCCCAGGCGGTGCTCCCCGCCGATCTCGGGACCGAGATGATGTGGGTCCCCGCGGGGGCCACCGCCACGTTGGATCTCCGGCTGGAGTCGGTGATCGAGGGGGTGCTGGTCAGCGGCACGGTCGTGGCCCCGCTACAGGGCGAGTGCGGCCGCTGTCTCGACGAGGTGTCCGACGTCGGCACCGTCGAGATCCGGGAGCTTTTCTACTACGCTGACCGAGCTGCGGACGTGGCGGATGACGACGACGCCCGGGTCCTCGTAGACGATCATGCTGACCTGGAGCCCGTGGTCCGGGACACGCTGGTACTGGATCTACCGTTGTCGCCCACCTGCAGGCCGGACTGCGCGGGACTGTGCGTGGACTGCGGGGCACGGCTCGACGAGGTCGGGCCGAATCACTCCCACGACCGCCTCGACGCGCGGTGGGCTGCGTTGTCCGCTATGGCGGAAGGCGTCGCTCCGACGGGAACTGATCAGGGTCGGTCCGACCCTGACGAGAGCAAGGAGAAGGAATAGTGGCCGTCCCGAAGCGGCGCACCTCGCGCAGCAACACCCGGTCTCGCCGTTCGCAGTGGAAGGCCAAGGTGCCGACCCTCGCGAAGTGCTCCCGGGGGCACGTGATCCGGCCGCACACCGTGTGCACGACGTGCGGCCGGTACAACGATCGTCAGGTGCTTGACGTCTGACCGGTGTGACCCGCATCGCCGTTGATCTGCTTGGGGAGGGGCTCCCTGTGGGGCCCCTCCTTGAGGCGTTGCCCAGCGCGTTGGACGCGGACCCGCGTCTCGTACTGATCCTGGTTTCGCCCGCGGAAGGTGTACGTGAGGANCTTGCACGGCTCGGCATCTCGGCTGGCGAAAGAGTGCTGCTGAGATCCGCTACCCGCACGGTGGCGGGGGGACCCGCCGCCCTTCGCGATGTCCGCTCGCGCAGGGACGCCGGCGTCAGGGTGGCCGCCCGGCTGGCGCGTGAGGGCGACGCCGATGCGATGGTCTCGGTAGCGCCCATCGAATCGGTCGTCGCCGCTGCCCAGTTCACCTACGGACTGCTTCCCGGTGCCACACGAGCGGTACTAGCTGCGATCATCGGGCGGCAGGAGGCGGGCGTCGTGTTGTGTGACGCCGGGTCGACCGTCGGGGTGACGGCCGACGAGCTTGCCCAGTCCGCGCTGCTGGGCAGCGCATACGCGACCCTGCGGTTCGCGGTGGACACACCCCGGATCGGGCTGCTGGGACCCCGGGAGGCGTTGTCGGATCCGCCGCGGCGCCTCGCCGACGAGCTGCTTCGGTCGCTCGATCTGAACTATGTCGGTCCGTGCACGGTGGAAAGTGTTCTCGCCCGATCTGAGCCGGCCGGTCAGGATCGGGCGGCCGTTGGTTGGTCTTCAGCAGCAGGCTCAGACCGGCGGCTGGAGGTCGCGGTGACCGACGGTTACACCGGTGATGTCGTGCTGTCGACCATTCGAGGTGTATCGAGCTGGGAACGTCGAGATTGGGAACGTCGAGATATTGCCGGCGGCACGGACGCCGGCCTGGATCCGGCATGGGGAACATTGGAAGATCCTGATGTGCGAGGGGGAACGATCGTGCTGGGGGTCGACGGTGTCGCGGTCCATGCGGAGCACACCCAAGGAGGATCCGTGGATGCCGGGGCCGGCGGGCTGCTCGCGGCGCTGAGGGTGGCGTCCTTGGCGGTGCGCGGGGATCTCGTCCCGCGGACACGGGCTGCGATGGCGATCCTGGTGGCGCGGCGGCGGGCGCTGGCTGGGTTGGCCGGATGACGCGCCATCTTCCGCCTCCCCCGCCACGGGACGGCCTGATCGAGGTCCTCGAGGCTGCCATCGATCCGGAGCTGCTGGACCGGGCGCTCACGCACCGTTCCTACGCCTACGAGAAGGGTGGTCTTCCCACCAACGAGCGGTTGGAGTTTCTGGGTGACGCCGTGCTCGGTCTCGTCGTGACCGCCGCACTCTTCCTCCGTCATCCTGATCTTCCCGAGGGGCAGCTGGCCAAGCAGCGGGCCTCGGTGGTGAACATGCGGGCACTCGCCGACGTTGCTCGTGGCCTCGGTCCGAACGGACTGGGACCCTACCTGCTNCTCGGCCGAGGGGAGGAGACGACCGGGGGCCGCGACAAGGCGAGCATTCTNGCCGATACCCTCGAGGCCATCATCGGGGCGGTCTATCTCTCGGCTGGCCTCGACGCGGCCTCCATCTTCGTGCATCGCCTGTTCGATCCGTTGTTGGACGAGGCTGCGGGTCGCGGCGCCGGGCTGGACTGGAAGACATCGTTGCAGGAACAGACGGCTCTGCTCGCTCTCGGACCGCCTGAATATGTGGTCGAGGAGGCCGGCCCCGATCACGCCAAGAGATTCANAGCGCACGCGCGCATCGCCGGCGAGCCGCTGGGCGAGGGCGAGGGCGGCAGCAAGAAGGAAGCGGAGCAGCGGGCTGCGGCAGCGGCCTTCGCCGTGCTGGAGAGTCGAGCGGCCGCAGCGGAGCAGCAGGATGCAGACGGCAGTCCGACCGGTCCCGCCGTGCTCGGTGATCCTTCCGTGGCAGGTCAACTGGACCGGGGGCACGTCTCGGGTCACTGAGGGCCACGACCACCGACTGCCATGCCCTGACGTTCCGTTTCGCACGGATGGCTCGTGCCGGTTCCGCCCCTGACACCGCCCCCGACGGTCGGAGATCATGCCAGAGCTACCAGAGGTGGAGGTCGTACGCCGCGGGCTGCAGCGCGGCGTCGTCGGCCGGGTCATCGCCTCGGTTGCGGTGTGTCACCCGCGTGCGGTTCGCCGTCATGCGGCCGGCGCGGGTGAATTCTCCGCCCTGCTCGTCGGGCGGCGGGTGACCGCCGCGAGACGTCGTGGCAAGTACCTCTGGCTCGCACTGAGGACGGAACCCGCGGCGGCGATCCCGGCCGAGGCGCCGGTGTCGGCGCTGGCGGTCGAGTCGGAGACGGAAAGCGCGCCGACGGGCCTGCCCTCGTCGGCGTCGTGCCCGTCATCNGCCCCCGACGACGCTCTGATCGCGCATCTCGGCATGAGCGGTCAACTCCTTGTGGTGCCGCCGGCGACTCCGGATCAGAAGCACCTGCGAATCCGCTTCACCTTCCTTGATGGAGGTCGGGAACTGCGGTTCGTCGACCAGCGAACCTTCGGCGGCCTGGCGGTCGCCGTCGGTGGTGGGGAGCTGCCCGAGCCGGTCGCTCACATCGCCCGGGACCCGCTTGATCCCGACTTCGACGAGGACCTCGTCGTCCGACGGCTGCGTGGACGCCGCACCGGCGTCAAGCGGGCGCTGCTCGACCAGACGCTGGTCAGCGGTGTGGGCAACATCTACGCGGACGAGGCGCTGTGGGCGGCCAGGCTGCACTACGCCCGTCCGACGGAGACATTGACCCGTCCCGAGATCCGTCGGCTGCTGGACTGCGTCCGTACGGTCATGATTGCGGCCCTCGACGCGGGCGGGACGTCCTTCGACAGGCTGTATGTCTCGACCGAGGGGGTCAGCGGACTGTTCGAGCGGTCACTGGAGGTCTACGGTCGCGCAGGTCTGCTCTGCAGCCGGTGTGGGGACACNATCCGCCGGGACGCCTTCATGAACAGGTCCAGTTTCACCTGTCCCACCTGCCAGCGCCCACCCCGCCGACCCAGGTGGTAGGCTTCGATCAAACGTTCGAAGGCAGTGACCTCCTCGCGAGGTGATCTCGGACGTCGCAGCGTGAGGGCGGTGAGGGCCCGCTCGCGTGCTGGACCACACTGTCGCCTCATCCGGGGCCGAGCCGGGGATGCTCCCGGCTCGGTGAGGCACCACCGACGGCGTCGGGTCGTGCTTGAGCCGCCCGAGGCGAGAGGGACGGAGATGCCATGAATCCGGATGCGCTGCTTGGTCGGGTGCGAAAACTCCTGGCCATGGCGGAGGCCGAGGGGCTCACTGAGGCCGCCAGGGAGACCTACAACGTCAAGGCAGCCGAGCTCATCGCGCAGTATGGGATCGATCGCGCGCTCATCGAGGAGGCCGCGCCGCGTCGGGCCGCCGCCGCAGATCTTGTGGTTACCGTCGACTCGCCCTACGCCCGAGACAAGGTCTCGCTGTTGGCGAGCATCGCAGCCCCGCTGGGATGCCGGCTCGTGCATCGCACGGTTCGCCGTGATCACGGGACGGAGCATTCCGCGCACCTTTTCGGCATGGATGCGGACATCCGCCGCGTGCAGTTGTTGTTCACCTCGCTGCTTGTGCAGCAGGCACACGGATTGGCCGTCACGCGCCCGCCGCGGTATGAGGACCCGAGAGCGTTTCGCCGGTCGTGGATGGCCGGGTTCGCCTTGGCCGTCGCGCAGCGGTTGGCCCGTACGGAACGGACGGCCCGCGAGCGGGCCCAGGCTCAGCAGCGGGCGGAGGAGGGCGACGGCTTGGAGAGTCGCCCCTCGGTCGCGGTGGTCCTGGCGGACCGGAGTCAGCGGGTGGACGCGCATCTCGCCGCCGTCTACCCGCGCCTGCGGACGCCGCGGGCGCGTCAGCTTTCCGGTAGCGGCGGTCGGGCGGGTTACCTGGCCGGCGAGCGAGCCGACCTCGGGCTCGGCAACCGGGTGTCCGGTCGGGTCTCGCCAGCGATCGGCTCGCGTGGATAGATGACGGATCTTCCTGGCTAGAGCTTGCCGCCTGGAAGATTGGGAACTGCGGTCTGTGTGGGGCCGGAGGTCCGTGGCGGAGCGTAGCCGGGTCCGATGATCTTGTCTGCGCCGTCGACCGGTTCTGGCGTCACATGGCGATCACCATCGGTGCTTGCGTGCGGGACGGGTAGCGCTCCGCCGTCCTGGGAGAAGTTCTGCCCGCAACCGCTTATCAGCAGAGCGGACCCGAGGGCTCCGCAGACGAGTGCCACGGCGGTGGACCTGCGGCGGGAACGCGGCCCCAGCGGCCGCGCCCGTTGAGGGTCCACCGGCCGTCGCGCCTCGCTCGAACAGCCTGCCATGTCTGAGAAAGATGAGGTGTCCACGATGGGCTGTACCCTACCGTGCTGATGAGCGAGGTATCCATGAAGCAGGCGGCGCCTGGCCCGACCGTGGTCCGCTTCACGGCTCGTGTCGTCGGCCGTGTCCAGGGCGTCGGTTTTCGTGACTACGTGCGCACCCGTGGCCGCCGGCTCGGCCTGGTGGGAACGGCCACCAATATGCCCGATGGCGCCGTCGTGGTGATTGCGGAGGGCGCGGCGTCCGCATGTCAGAACCTGGCCCGCCTGCTCGTGACGGGTCACACTCCCGGTTGGANGGATCGGGTCNAGGTGGTGTGGCAGAGGGCACAGGGCGATCTGGTCGACTTTCGCCGGAAGTGACTGCCTGTGGACACTGNGCTGGCCCAACTGTCGTCAGGATGACCGTCAAGTTTTTGCGTGTTCACCGGATCAGTCGGGGGGCATGTGGCATGCTCTTGACTTTCGGTCACTCGGCGTGGGACTCTAGANCCATTGTTTGGGGCGCACTCTGATCTGTTCGGATCTTGTGTTGTCCGACACCCACTAGGTCACTCATCGTGGAGGACCATCACTATGGCGAAGGCCCTTTTCGGCCACGTCGGTTCCGGCAGCGACCTGCGTCTCTCCTACGAGGTGCGCCGGCTCCGTGCTCGAGTTGCGGAACTTGAGGCTGAACTGACTCGAGTACGCGAGGTCAACGAGGCACTGGTCGGAGGTGTCGACGTACCGGAGGATGTCCGGGCACTCGACGCCGAGCCGGCGTACACCTGAACCGCAAGGTCGGCTATCGGGGCGTTTCCTGTGAGGAACGCCCCTTCGTACTGACTCCGCCCAGCTTAAGCGATTTTCGGGCCTTAAGTGTGTGCGTAATTGGCTACATACTGTAATTGAGGCGTCGCTTGGTCGGGGGCGGCCGTCGCGACATCAGGGTCGTCGTTCGGGAGTGTACTCCTAGCGTGACCCGGAGTGCTGCGATGTTCCGTCCCCGTTCGGGGCTGGGATTGCAGTGTCGGTCTTGCCGGAATCCTGGCGAGACAGGTTACTTCTCCGACTCCGCAGGCCCTATTTCGGAGCGCGACTGCGGAGTGTAGCTGCATGCGTGCTTTGTGTCGCTCGATAGGATGGGTCTATCCCACCGTCGGCTGCTCCCGGCTATCCGTCACCAGTCCGGCGAGCCCTCCTCACCGCTCCGGAGACCGGTGCACCTCAAGAGCCTGACCCTGCGGGGCTTCAAGTCCTTTGCGAGCTCGACCTCCTTGCATCTCGAGCCCGGAATTACCTGTGTGGTAGGCCCGAATGGGTCCGGTAAGAGCAATGTGGTCGATGCCATCGCCTGGGTGCTTGGGGAGCAGGGCGCCAAGGCGTTGCGGGGCGGCACCATGTCGGACGTCATCTTTGCGGGCACACCCGCACGCCCGGCGCTTGGTCGGGCCGAGGTGCTGCTCACGATCGACAACTCCGACGGCGNGTTGCCGATTGAGTACACCGAGGTGACCGTCGGCCGTCTCATGTTTCGCAGCGGGGAGAGCGAATACACGATCAACGGCACGGGATGCCGGCTCCTCGACATCCAGGAGCTCATGAGCGACTCGGGGATCGGCCGCGAGTTGCACGTGATCGTGGGCCAGGGCCAGCTCGACGCCGTGCTGCACGCGCGCCCCGAAGATCGCCGTGCGTTCATCGAGGAGGCCGCCGGCGTTCTCAAGCACCGCAAGCGCAAGGAGAAGGCGCTGCGCAAGCTTGAGGCGATGTCGGCGAACCTCACCCGACTCAGCGACCTGTCCGCGGAGCTACGTCGGCAGCTAGGTCCGCTCGGCCGGCAGGCGGAGATCGCGCGAAAGGCCGGAGTCATCCAGGCCTCGCTCAGGGACGCCCGACTTCGGCTGCTTGCGGACGATCTGCACTCTGCGCGGACCGCGATCGCCTCAGACGTCGTGGACGAGGAGGCGCTGCGGCGACGTCTCACCGACTCGGAGACGGCGCAACGCGCCACGGCGCAGCGTGAAGCGCAGCTCCAGGCGGAGCTTGCCGCCGTCGTCCCTCGTGCGGCCGCGGCGCAGGAGACCTGGTACGCGATGGCCTCCCTGCGGGAGCGGTTGCTGGGAACCCGCTCGCTGGCGACTGAGCGAGCCCGGCTGCTGCGGATCGGATCCGATGAGCTACGGGGTCGCCGTGATCCAGAGGAGCTCGAGCAGGAGGCGATCGCGGTCCGGGAGCAGGAGATCGCGCTCACCGAGCGGTTGGAACGCGATCGCGAGCTGCTCGAGGAGGTGGTCATCAGGCGGGCGGACCTCGAGGCAGCGCTGGCACACGAGGAACGAGAGCTGATCGCCGCGGCCCGCGCCGCGTCCTCCCGGCGCGAGGAGATCGCTCGGCTCGCCGGCCAGGTCGAGGCCGCGCGGTCGAGGGCGAGCGGCGCGGAAGAGGAGATCGCGCGGACGACGGAGGCGCTGACGGCCGCACGGGAGCGCGATGCGGAGGCCGCCCAATCCCGGACCGCGCTGGAGACGGAACTCACCCAGATGGAGGGCGCTCGAGAGGAACTCGCCGAACGGCACCGCACCGCGGTGGCGGTGCATGCCAGTGCGACCGACCGCCTGGAGACGCTGCGGGCACAGGAGCGTGCGGCCGAGCGGGACCGGGCGTCCTGGACGGCGCGCCGTGATGCTCTCCAGCTTTCGCTCGTGCCAGCCGACGGCGTGGCGGCTCTGCTCGAGGCCGTCGCGCGGGCGCGGGTTCCTCAGGGCGAGCCGCCGGGCAACGCGGGCGGCCCGCGAGACGGCGCCGAGCGGGCTCACGATGGCGTGTCATCGGGTGATGGGTCGCCCGCGAGGTCGTCCGGCGGGAAAAGGGGCGGACCCGGTAGCCGTCGGCACCGATCAGGTGCGATGAAGGACTCCGCCTCGGCCGACAGGGGCCGGCCCGAACTCCCGCCCCTGGACCCCTCTTTTGCGCCCCTGGGCCGGCTGTCCGACGTTGTGACCGTGCGGCCGGGAGCCGAGGTAGCGGTGGCTGCGGCGCTGGGGCCGGCGGCCGACGCGCTGTTGGTCGCCACGCCGACCGAGGTACTGACCGCGTTCGCCTGGCTGCGGCAGGCCGATGCCGGCCGAGCTGCGGTGGTGATCGCCGGGACCATGGGAGATGGGAGCGGGACCGCAGGCGATGCCGAGGGCGTCGGCGGATGGCAGCGCACCGGCCGGGGCCGCGGCGAGGCGGACGAGCCGGTCGGCGACGTGGCCGGCCCGCTCCCCGAGGGCTGCGTCCCCGCCCTGGCCCTGGTGGAGATTGTCGACGACCGTTTCCGTTTCGCGCTGGTGTCGCTGCTCGAACGCACCATCGTCGTCGACGATCTGGCCGCCGCCGAGCTCGCCGTCCGGTCTCGGCCTGATCTGCGGACTGTCACGAGGTCCGGCGATGTCCTCGGTCCCGCAGCGTCGATCGGGGGCAGCGCACATCCGCCGTCGGCGATCGAGCTGCGCGCGGCGGCCGACGAGGCGCAGGCCGGAGTGGTGGAGGCGGCCCGACGGGCCGAGTCGGCCCACGAGTCCTTCGAGCCGGCCAGAGCCGAGGTGGCGCGGACCCGTTCGGCCATCGACGCGGCGCTGGCCGCCCTGCACGGGGCCGACGCCCGGTATCGAGCGTTGTCCGAGCAGGTCGCACAGCTTGAGCGGGCGAAGGGCGGTGCGGGCTCGGAGGTGGCCCGGCTCGAGGCCGTTCGCGGCCGCGCGGAGACGGCCAGGGACCGGGCCTACGGCGCGCTGACCGAGCTGGAGACCGCCCTCGCCGCAACCTCGGCGCAGCCGGAGATCGACGAGCCGACGCCGGCCGAGCGGGATCGGCTGGTCACCGCTACCTCGGCCGTGCGTGCCGCCGAGGTAGAGGCCCGGCTGGCCGTGCGGACCAGCGAGGAACGGGTGCGCGGCCTGCAGGGTCGAGCGGACGGGCTGATCCGGGCCGCGGCGAGCGAACGAGCGGCCCGGGCCGCCGCCGCCCGCCGGAGGGAGGTGCGCGAGCGGCAGGCTGTGGTCGCGGCGGCACTCGGGGACGCCACCCAGGTGACCCTGGATCGGTTGGACCGTTCGTTGGCCCGTGCTGCGGCCGAGCGTGCGGAGGCCGAAGCCCTGCGCCGCGCGACCGAGTCGGACCTGACCGCCGTGCGTGAGNAGACGCGGGCACTTGCCACCGAGGTTGCGGCGCTTCGGGATGCGGCGCACCGCGACGAACTGGCCCGCGCGGAGAAGCGGCTGCGGGCGGAGACGCTCGAGACCAAGGCGATGGAGGAGTTCGGGATCGGCGCCGAGGACCTCGTGGCCGAGTTCGGGCCACAGGTGCCGGTCCCGCCCGACGACCCGGACGGTACGCCGGCGCCGTTCGACCGGGCCGAGCAGAACGCCAGGGCCGCCACCGCGGAGAAGCAGCTGGCCCGCCTCGGCCGGATCAACCCGCTTGCGCTGGAGGAGTTCGCTGCCCTGCAGGAGCGGGCGGCGTTCCTGTCGGCGCAGCTCGACGACATCAAGAGCACACGGCGGGACCTGCTGCTCGTGGTCGAGGAGGTCGACGTCCGGGTGCGTGAGGTGTTCGCCGCAGCCTTCGCCGACACCGCCCGGGAGTTCGAGGTGGTCTTCGCCACCCTCTTCCCCGGTGGCGAGGGCCGCCTGGTGCTCACCGACCCCGACGACATGCTGACCACCGGGATCGAGGTCGAGGCACGCCCGCCGGGCAAGAAGGTCAAGCGGCTGTCACTGCTGTCGGGTGGGGAGCGATCGCTGACCGCACTCGCGCTACTGCTGGCGATCTTCCGGGCCCGTCCGTCACNGTTCTACGTTCTCGATGAGGTCGAGGCGGCCCTGGACGATCGCAACCTCGGCCGGTTGCTGAACGCCATCGAGGGGCTGCGGCAGAAGTCCCAACTGATCATCATTACCCACCAGAAGCGGACTATGGAGATCGCCGACGCCCTGTACGGCGTGGCGATGCGTGGTGACGGAGTCACGACCGTGATCAGCCAGCGGTTGCGGGAACGGGCGGCTGTCTGACCCGGCCCGGGTGGGTGCCGGGGGTGGGTGAGCACCCCGGGCACCCCCGGCCATCTGTCAGGATCGGGGGGTGGAGCTCCTCATCCTGATCGTCGTCATCGCCGTCGTCGCACTGGCCACCATGGGACTCGTGGTGGGCAGCGCCGTGCGGCGGCGCCCCCGCAGGGCCGTCGGAAGGGGCGGCCGGTCCGACACCGACCTGTCTCCCGGCGTCGGTGACGATGCCGAGGCGCCTCGCGATTCGGCGACCCGGACGATCGACGACGTCGGCCTGCCCGCCGCGTCCAGGACCGCGCCGCCCCTGGGGGACACGACCGGCGTGCCGGTGGTCGGGGACGCCGCAACCGCGGGACCGGCGGACACGAACCTCGCGCCCTCGGTTCCGCCGCAGCAGCGGCCCCCGGCGGAGACGCCGGCCCCGGCGGCCGGCCGGTTGGTGCGACTGCGCCTACGCCTGTCCCGCTCGCAGAATGCACTCGGCCGCGGCCTGCTCTCCCTGCTGTCGGGCGACAATCTCGACGAGGAGACGTGGGAGGACGTGGAGGCGACCCTGCTCGTCGCCGACGTCGGCGTGGCGGCTACTGGTGAGCTGGTAGCAGCGCTGCGTGAACGCACCAAGGTGCTCGGCGCCAGTACCCCGACCCAGGCGCGGGCGATGCTGCGCGACGAACTACTCGCCCAGGTCGGCACGGCGACCGATCGTTCGCTGCGGACGTCGGTGCCGGATCGTCCGGCCGTCGTCCTCGTCGTCGGGGTCAATGGCACCGGAAAGACCACGACCTGCGGCAAGATCGCGCGGCTGCTGGTGGCCGAGGGCCGAACGGTGGTGCTTGG
This sequence comes from Frankia sp. CpI1-P, assembly GCF_001421075.1. Lineage (NCBI taxonomy): Bacteria > Bacillati > Actinomycetota > Actinomycetes > Frankiales > Frankiaceae > Frankia > Frankia sp. CpI1-P. The sequence continues at coordinate 43,190 of NZ_LJJX01000002.1, forward strand.
CGCGGCCGACACGTTCCGGGCGGCGGCTGCGGATCAGCTGCAGACCTGGGGCGAGCGGGTCGGTGCCGTGACCGTCCGTGGGGCCGAGGGCGGTGACCCGGCCTCGGTCGCCTTCGACGCGGTGAAGCAGGGCATCGATTCGGCCGCCGACACCGTGCTGATCGACACCGCCGGCCGCCTGCATACGAAGACCGGCCTGATGGACGAGTTGGCGAAGATCAAGCGGGTGATCGGCAAGCACGGTCCCGTCGACGAGGTCCTGCTGGTGCTGGACGCCACCACCGGGCAGAACGCGCTGGTCCAGGCCCGGGTGTTCACCGAGGCGGTGGAGTTGTCCGGCGTCGTGCTGACGAAGCTCGACGGCACGGCGAAGGGCGGGATCNTCATCGCTGTGCAGCGCGAGCTCGGCGTGCCGGTCAAGCTGATCGGCCTGGGCGAGGGACCAGACGACCTTGCTCCCTTCGAGCCCGAGGCCTTCGTCGACGCCCTGCTCGGCGAGCCGGTCTGACGGACCGAGCACCCCTCGGCTCCTGCGGTGCACGGAGACCACGGAGTGTCACACGTCAAGGTCTTCCCGTCGCTCCGAATGTGATCTAGGCTTCATCGCTGAGTGGAGCCGGGAGGCTCCTCGGTAAGCCGCGACGATCGTCCTCGGCGAGTTTCCGGCTGGGGGGTGAGCGTCCGGCGAGGCGTCTCGCCGTCCTCAGCGCAGAGGGCGGATCCGGCCGGTACGAGACCAGGTCGGCGTCCGTGCGGGTATGCCTCGCCGGGCCGCGCATGGTTGCGGGGTGATCGGCAGCGCCGGCCTGTCCGCCTGTGCGCCCAGCCGGACCAGAGCCCGCGTAGGGCGAGTGGCCATCCATCACCGGGTGATCGGGTGATCGGGCACCGGACGATCGGGCACCGGACGATCGGGCGTGGGGTGTTCGGACGTGGGGTGTTCGGACGCGGGGTGTGTTGTCCTCGTCGTCGGGTGCGTACGCTGGTGCCTGCGGTCCGCCTGCGATCTCGGAGTGTGTGCGCGTGTTCGACACCCTTTCCAGCCGCCTCGACAAGGTCTTCACGTCGCTGCGTGGTCGGGGGCGCCTGACCGATGCGGACATCGACGCCACGGCACGGGAGATCCGGGTGGCGCTGCTGGAGGCGGACGTCGCGCTTCCCGTGGTCCGCAGTTTCGTCGCGGCGATCAAGAGCCGGGCGCGGGGGGCCGAGGTCGGCGCCTCGCTGAATCCGGCCCAGCAGGTCATCAAGATCGTCAATGAGGAGCTCGTCGCCATCCTCGGTGGCGGCACGACGACTCTGCGGTTCGCCAAGACGCCGCCTACCGTGATCCTCCTTGCCGGCCTGCAGGGCACGGGCAAGACCACCCTCGCAGGCAAGCTGGGGCGGTGGCTGAAGGCGCAGGGGCACACCCCACTGCTGGTCGCGGCCGACCTGCAGCGCCCCAATGCGGTCAACCAGCTCCAGGTGGTGGGGGCGCGCGCCGGCGTCGAGGTCTTCGCCCCCGAACCCGGCAACGGGGTCGGGGATCCGGTCCGAGTGGCTCGCGACGCGCTGGCCCACGCCCGCCGCCAGGTCTTCGACGTCGTCGTCGTCGACACGGCTGGCCGGCTCGGCGTCGACGAGGAGTTGATGCGTCAGGCCGCGGATATCCGTGACGCCGTCTCGCCGGACGAGATTCTCTTCGTCCTCGACGCCATGATCGGTCAGGACGCCGTAGCCACGGCCAACGCCTTTGCCGACGGGGTCGGGTTCAGCGGCGTCGTGCTGACCAAGCTCGACGGTGACGCCCGCGGCGGCGCGGCGCTGTCGGTCGCCCAGGTGACCGGGCGCCCGATCATGTTCGCCTCCACCGGCGAGGCCCTCGACGACTTCGACGTCTTTCATCCGGAGCGGATGGCGTCGCGGATCCTCGGGATGGGTGACGTTCTCACCCTGATCGAGCAGGCTGAGAAGGCGTTCGAGGCCGAGCAGGCCGAGGCGANGGCCGCGAAGATGGCGGCCTCGGAGTTCACGCTCGAGGACTTCCTCGACCAGATGCTCACGGTCCGCAAGATGGGTCCGATCGGCAACCTGCTCGGCATGCTGCCCGGCATGGGGCAGATGAAGGAGCAGCTCGCCCAGGTCGATGACCGCGACGTCGACCGGGTGGTCGCCATCATCCGGTCGATGACGCCGGGGGAGCGGCGTGATCCCAGGATCCTTCAGGCCTCTCGTAAGGCGCGCGTGGCCCGCGGGTCCGGTGTCACGGTTACCGAGGTCAACCAGCTGCTCGACCGCTTCGCCGAGGCCCGCAAGGTGATGCGGCAGATGGCGGGTGGAATGGGGCTGCCCGGCGGGATGGCCCGGGCGAAGGCCGCCTCCGCCCGTAAGGCCGCCAAGAAGGGGAAGGGCGCGAACCGCAAGGGAAACCCGGCGGCGCGGGCGGCGCAGGCCAAGGCGCAGAAGTCCGCGGCGCAGGAGCGTCTCGGCAAGGGGCCTGGGTTCCCGGACGGTATGCCGGATCTGGCGGCTCTCATGCGCCAGCAGGAGGGCCTTGGCGGGATGCCGCCCGGAGGTCCGCGCGGCGGTCGCTGACAGGCGTGGTCCCGCCTGACGAGTCCGCGCTCTCCCGGGTGCGCGGCTGACGGCCGCGGTCTGGCAGACTGTAAGCTCTAGTGCAGGCCCTGCCTGCCAGCGTCGGTGTGGCTGCCCTCCGATCTCGTGCTGTACGAGAGTGATTCGAGTGGTTGTTCCGGCGCTGGTGCTTTCCCACCGTCGGACCTCCCGTACCTCCGGGGTCCGGCGGTCACCGACACGTCTGGAGCCGTTCGACCACCGTGGCAACCAAGATTAAATTGCAGCGTCTCGGCAAGATGCGCGAGCCGCATTACCGCATCGTCGTGGCCGACGCCCGCACCAAGCGGGACGGCCGGGTCATCGAGGCCATCGGGCAGTACCACCCGAAGTCCGACCCGAGCATCATCAAGGTCGATGCCGAGCGGGCTCAGCACTGGCTGTCGGTCGGGGCTCAGCCCACCGAGCCGGTCCTCGCGATCCTCAAGGTCACCGGTGACTGGCAGAAGTTCAAGAACCTGCCGGCCCCGCCGCCCATGAAGGTCGCCGAGCCGAAGGCCGACAAGCGGGAGATCTTCCAGGCGGCGGCGCGGGCCGCTGCGGGCGCCGAGGACCGTCCGGCGACCACTCCGAAGAAGGCCAAGAAGGCCGCGTCGGCGGATGGTGCGGACGCACCGGCCGCGGACGCGCCGACCGCCGCGGGGCAGTAGGTGCTGGAAGCGGCCCTCGAGCATCTCGTGCGGGGCATCGTTGACCATCCTGACGACGTCCGCGTGGATCTCAACAACGGTCGGCGCGGCCGGACCCTGGAAGTGCGGGTGCATCCCGACGACCTCGGGAAGGTCATCGGTCGGCGGGGCCGCACAGCCCGTGCTCTGCGCACGGTCATGGGCGGCGTTGGCGGCCGTGGACTGCGGATCGATGTCGTCGATGTGGACCGCTGACACTCGTCGGCCTGGCGATGCCACCGGTCCACCCGCCGCCCACCTCCGTGACTGAGCCGATCGTCGTCGGCCGGATCGGCCGACCGCATGGTGTTCGAGGCGACGTCACGATCGAGGTACGGACGGATGTGCCGCAGCGTCGGTTTGCGCTGGGTGCGGTGCTCGGGCGTGAGGGCGGCGGTGCCCCCCTCACGGTCGCCGTGGCCCGCTGGCATTCGGGCCGTCTCCTGCTCCGCTTTGAGGGAGTCGAGGATCGGGGTGCCGCGGAGGCCCTTCGCGACGTCCTGCTGACCATCGACCCCGCCGAGGCCGGACCACCGGTGGACGACGACGAGGACGCCGAGGGCGAAGCCGGCGACACGTGGTGGGACCGTGACCTCGTCGGNCTGGAAGCGGTCACGACGGCCGGTGCCCCGCTGGGGCGGGTGACGGACGTCATCCATGCGCCGGCGGGCGACCTGCTCGCCGTCGGGCGTCCGGGCGGGGGCGAGCATCTCGTTCCGTTCGTGCGGGAGATCGTCCCGACTGTGGATCCGGCTGCGGGTCGGATCGTCGTCGATCCACCGCCTGGTCTGCTTGATCTCGACTGATTCCGCTCCGGCCCGGTCGGCGATGATCCACCATTGCGGGCGACTCCTGGTTCGGGGCCGATCCCGATGCTCCGGGAGCTGCCGATGCGCGCCGACGTCGTGACCATCTTTCCCGCGTACCTGGAGCCGTTGCGCCTGTCCTTGGTGGGCCGGGCCCAGGAGCGTGGGACCCTCGACGTCCGCACCCATGACCTGCGGGCGTGGACCAGCGACGTGCACAGGACGGTCGACGACGCTCCCTACGGCGGTGGTCCCGGAATGGTGATGCGTCCCGAACCATGGGACGCGGCGCTGTTGGAGATCGCGGCATCGGACCCGGCACGCCGCCCGCGGGTCGTCGTGCCGACCCCGGCGGGCCGGCCGTTCTCGCAGCGTCACGCGGAGGAGCTCGCACGGGAGCCGTGGCTGGTGTTCTGCTGCGGTCGTTACGAGGGCATCGACTCCAGGGTGATCGATACCTGGGCGGATGACGAGATCTCGATCGGTGACTACGTGCTGGCCGGCGGCGAGGTCGCCACGTTGGTCATCCTCGAGGCGGTCGCCCGTCTCCTGCCGGGAGTGCTCGGTAACAGCGCGTCGGCGGCTGACGATTCGTTTTCCGACGGTCTGCTCGAGGCACCGGTGTACACGCGTCCGCAGGTCTGGCGGGGCGCCGAGGTACCGGCGGTCCTGCGATCCGGGGATCACGCGGCCGTGGCCCGGTGGCGGCGGGCGCAGGCGCTTCGCCGCACCCTGCTGCGGAGGCCGGATCTGGTGGAGCACGCCGAGTTGTCCGACGCTGACCGTGCCGTCCTCGAAGCCGTGGCGGCCGAAGTACAGCAGCACGCCGCGACCGCATCCGGGGCGGCCCCGGAGGGCGAGTCCGCGGCTGGGCGCGGTTCGGCCATGGATTCGCCGGACCAGCTGTGATCTTCAGGGTCGGTGGGGCGTGTGCCACGTGGAGCCTGGGTTCGGTCCCGACGGCCACGCCTGGCGGTCATCGCGGGCCGTCGTCGTGTTGTGTCCTCTGCGCCGACGGGCGTGCGGCTGCCTGACGGGGCGTGTGGCGGCCCTGGGATGCACGGTCGGAGTCGCCCGCTCGTGTGGCACAGTACAATGCAGTGTCCGCCGGTTCGTGACCGGCTCGGGTGGCCTCAGGTCGAATGATCCCTGCGGGACGTCTCCGCGGTGGAGCCTGCCGATGCACGGGTCCGGGTCGGGCTCGGCCATGGGTTGTTCGCCGCGGTCGTGGGCCGAGGGCGCGGACGATCCACTCTCAACCTCTTCAGGAAGCGACTGCCATGCACACCCTGGACAGCCTCGACGCCGAGTCGCTGAGGACCGACGTGCCCGAGTTCTGGCCGGGCGACACCCTCAAGGTCCACGTGCGGGTCGTCGAAGGAAACCGTCAGCGCATCCAGGTTTTCCAGGGTGCCGTCATCCGTCGGCAGGGTGGCGGAGTGCGGGAGACCTTCACCGTCCGGAAGGTGAGCTTCGGCGTCGGCGTCGAGCGCACCTTCCCGCTGCACAGCCCGATCGTGTCCAAGATCGAGATCGTGACCCGCGGTGACGTTCGCCGGGCGAAGCTGTACTACTTGCGGGAGCTCCGCGGCAAGGCCGCGAAGATCAAGGAGAAGCGGGAGCCGATCTCGCGCTGACGTCCTCGTCGCCCAGTGCCCCGCCCGGACCAATCGTCGGCGACTTGCCGGTACTCCGTGCGCGTGTTGGCCCCGTTCGTGGACGAAGATGGGCGGCACGGTCCGCAACGACGTCGCACGGGGCGGCTGGTGGCACGTCGACCGGTCCGATGAGGTCAGACGGTCGATCCAGCGAGGTGGCGGAGTGAACGCATCCAGTCCGGGTGGGCATCGTCCGCCGCCGGGAGACGCAGGAGGCAGCCGGCCTGTCGGCGATCCGCGATGGGTCGGTCCCACATCCGAGGGGCCGCCGCGGGTTTCACCTCCGCGGAGTGATAACGATTCCGCCGACGAACGGTCCGACTGGACTGCTGACTCCGCGGAGGCCCGTGGCGATGTCGGCGGCCCGGCCGCACTCGACGGCGCGGGCGGGGCGCCGGCTGCGGGACCGGACGAGCGAGGCAGTGGTCGCCGAGTCGGTCGACCCGGATCGGGAGTCCGGGGTCGGGGCTCGTTCCTGCGCGAGCTGCCCGTGCTCGTTCTGGTCGCTTTTCTGCTGGCGCTGCTGATCAAGGCGCTGCTGGTCCAGGCTTTCTGGATCCCGTCAGAGTCGATGGAACGCACCCTGCTGGTCGACGACCGTGTGCTGGTCAACAAGGTCGTCTACCATTTTCGTGACGTGCATCGGGGCGAGATCGTCGTGTTCAACGGCAAGGGGACGGGTTTCGACCATCAGGAGTCGATCGTTCCCAAGCCCACCAATGTCTTCAGCAAGTTCGTCCGGGGTGCGCAGAACCTGCTCGGCCTCGGGGCCCCGAGTGAAACCGATTTCATCAAGCGGGTCATCGGGGTCGGCGGCGACACGGTCGCGTGTTGCGACGCGGAGGGCCGGGTGACGGTCAACGGCCATCCGCTGGACGAGCCGTATGTGTATCAGAACGACTACCAGCGTTTCGGTCCGCTGAAGGTGCCCGCGGGCTATCTGTGGGTGATGGGCGATCACCGGGGGGCGTCGTCCGATGCCCGTCAGAACGGACCGATCCCGAAGGACAAGGTGGTGGGGCGTGCCTTCGTCCGGGTCTGGCCGCTGAGTCGGTTCGGTTTCCTGGGCGTGCCGGACACCTTCAGTGGGATACCCGCCGCGTCGGTCGCTCCTCGCGCGACGCCGACGCGCACGATACCTGCGGCGTCGGACACATCGGGCGTGGGGGCGGCCCAACCCGGGGCGGGCCTGCCGGCGACGGACGACACCTCTCTGGTGGCGATCGTCGCACTGGCCCCGCCGGCCTGGCGGGCGCGGCGCCGTCATGGACCGCCCGTCATCGCGGGGAGTTCGGTCCCGCCGCGACGCGGATCCCCATGAGGCCGCGCGGGGTCGTGATCCGGCGCGACGCCGGTCTGTTCGGTTATGAGCGGGCGTTGGTGCGTTGTGGGCTGGGTCCGGTCGCCGGAGTCGACGAGGCGGGTCGTGGCGCCTGCGCCGGTCCTCTGGTCGTGGCCGCGGTGGTGCTGGGCCCTGATGGCAGGCGCCGGCTATCGCCTCGGCTGGCGGACTCCAAGCTGCTGACCGAGCAGGTCCGGGAGGGCCTCTTCGACGAGGTCATGCGATCGGCCGCGGCCTGGTCCACGGTGGTGATCCCCGCGGCGGAGATCGACCGGACCGGAGTACACGTGGCCAACATCACCGGCATGCGACGTGCCGTCGCGCGGCTGGGGCGTCGGCCGGGCTACGTACTCACGGACGGGTTTGCGGTCGCCGGCTTCGGTACGGAATCGTTGGCGGTCGTGAAGGGGGATCGGGTAGCCGCGTGCATCGCGGCGGCCTCGATCGTGGCGAAGGTGACGAGGGACCGGATCATGCGTGCGTTGCACACGCGCTATGCCGAGTACGATTTCGCGCAGCACAAGGGATACGTCACCGCGGCCCACGCGGCGGCGCNGGCGCGGTACGGACCGTGTGACGAGCACCGGAAGTCGTACGTCAACGTGGCTGCGCACGCGATGNCGACGAGGGAAGCCCGATCATTGCGGCTGGAGGACAGAGTGCTTGCGACCAGCCTGCACGGCGTCACGGAGACCGCATGAGCGCGGAAGATCTCGAGAAGTACGAGACCGAGATGGAGCTCCAGCTCTACCGCGAGTACCGCGACGTGGTGGGGCTGTTCTCGTACGTCATCGAGACCGAACGCCGGTTCTACCTCGCCAACGAATATCAGATCGANGTCAGGAACAGCACGGACGGTGAGGTCTTCTTCGAGTTGACCCTGCGGGATGCCTGGGTGTGGGACATGTTCCGGCCCGCGCGCTTTGTGAAGAATGTCCGGGTCGTGACGTTCAAGGACATCAATGTGGAGGAGCTGACCAAGGCCGAGCTCTGACGCTCCGCCCTTGGTCGCAGGCCCTCGCCGGCGCTACCAGCGCTCTGCCTCGACTCCGCTCTAGCCTTGGCGGTCATGGAAGCGGCGCTCCGGCCGAGGCGCTTCGTTCACCGGCCGCCCACCTCCGCCAGGGCCCGCTGACCCGTACCCGACGGTACCGTCTGCCTGCGGCCCACCTGTGGATAAAGTCCGTCATCCACATCTTGATCAAGGCTCCTGGTTGTTTTCGCCCGCAACGCCGACGCTGAAACAGGCCGGCGGGCGCACGTCCCCCGGCGGACGGGAGCGTGGCGATGCGCGCGAAGGACGCACTGGGTCGGTTCGGAGAGGAGGTCGCGTCCCGGCATCTGGCTGCGGGGGGCGCGGCGATCCTCGACCGCAACTGGCGCTGCCGGGAGGGCGAACTCGATCTCGTGCTCCGGGACGGGGCTGATCTGGTGTTCTGCGAGGTCAAGACCCGATCCGGGACGCGCTTTGGGTCTGCCGCGGAAGCGGTGGTCGGTCGGAAGGCGGCCCGGATCCGCCGGTTGGCCGCCCGCTGGCTCGCGGAGCACCCGCACGAACCCTCTCCTGTGCGTTTCGACGTGGTGCTGGTGTCGCGTCCGCCGATCGGCCCGGTCCGCGTCGAGCATCTTCGGGGTGCGTTCTGATGGCGCTCGCCCGGGCCNGAGCAGTCGCGGTCCTCGGGGTCGAGGGACATCTGGTCGAGGTCGAGGCGGATCTTGCCGACGGCCTGCCGCGTCTGACTCTCATCGGCCTGCCCGACGCTGCCCTGCACGAGTCGCGCGACCGGATCCGTGCCGCGGTGGTCAACTCCGGCCAGAAATGGCCGGCCCGTCGGATCACCCTTGGCCTGTTTCCCGCCACCCTGCCGAAGGCGGGCAGCGGCTTCGATCTGGCGATGGCGGTTGCCGTGCTCAGCGCNGCCGCGGTGGTTCCGCCCGAGTCCCTGCTGCGTCGGGTGTTCATCGGCGAGCTGGCTCTGGACGGTCGTGTGCGCGCGGTGAGAGGAGTGTTGCCAGCAGTGCTCAAGGCGGCCGCTGTGGGCGTCGAGTGCGTGGTGGTCCCGGCGGCCAACGCGGCCGAGGCGGCGCTGGTGCCCGGCGCCCGTGTCGAACCGGCCATAGATCTGGCCGGCGTGCTGGCAGTCCTGCGCGGGGATGCCGCCGCGCCGGAAGTGGCGGCGCCGCCGCTCGCTGCACCCGCCCCGGCCGAGGCGTCGAGCCTGGACCTGGCGGACGTGGCCGGCCAGACCCGGGGTCGGCTCGCCGTCGAGGTCGCCGCGGCGGGCGGCCACCACCTGTTCATGCAGGGGCCGCCCGGCAGCGGGAAGACGATGCTGGCCGACCGGCTGCCCGGCCTGCTGCCCATGCTCGACATCGACGCCTCGCTGGAGGTGACGGCAGTGCACTCGGTGGCCGGCCTGCTACCGTCGAACGCTCCCCTCGTCACCCGCCCGCCCTACCGCAGCCCGCATCACAGCGCGACCCCGGCGGCGTTGGTCGGGTCGGGCTCGGCGGTCATTCGTCCGGGGTTGGCCAGCCAGGCCCATCGCGGGATTCTTTTCCTGGACGAAGCCCCCGAGTTCAATCGGCAGAGTCTCGACGCCCTGCGCCAGCCGCTGGAGAGCGGCACGATCGAGGTGGCCAGAGCCCGGGCGACAGCCCGGTTTCCGGCGCGGTTCCAGCTCGTCCTCGCCGCCAACCCGTGCCCCTGCGCGAGGGCGCGTGGGCCGCGGGCGACGGGCTGTGAGTGTCCGAGCCTGGTGCGTCGGCGCTACCTCGCCCGCCTCTCCGGCCCACTGCTGGACCGGATCGACATCCAGGTGGCCCTGAGCGCTCCCAGCCGGGCCGAGCTCAAGGCAGATCTGGGACGCTCGGCCACCTCGACGCAGGTTGCCGCCCGGGTGGCGGCAGCCAGGGAACTTGCCCGCAGCCGGCTGGCGGGCACCCCATGGCGGGTCAACGCGGAGGTGCCCGGTCCGGCGCTGCGCAGGCTCTGGCCGCTGCCCACGAAGGTCACCGCGGTGGCCGAGCGGGCCTTCGACGCGGGCCTGCTCACTGCCCGTGGCCTTGACCGTGTCCACCGTCTGGCCTGGACCTTCGCCGACCTCGCCGGGCGGGCATCGCCCGGACCGGAACAGTTCGGCGCCGCGCTGGACCTGAGGTTGCCCGGATGGGCGGCATGAGCGTGCCCGTTGCGCCTTCTGAGCCGCCCGAGCCCGGGACCGGCCTGCCCGCACCGGGGGTGGCCCCCCTGCGGTCGGCGGCGAGTGGGGCCGATCTCGGATCTGTGTTGCCCGAGCCGGGCGGCGGGGAGCCGACCGAGGGCGTCATCCCGGTGACAGCGATGCCCGCCGGCGTGGTGGAGACGGACCCGGAGCGACTCGCCCGGATCGCGCTGACCCGGGTGTTCGGACCCGAACATCAGCGCGTGGCCGTCGAGGTGGGGCGGCGTGGTGCCGCTCGGGTGTGGGCCGAGGTGCGGTCGGCGCACCCCGGGGTGGATCCCCTGCGCGACCTGGACGCTGCGTCGCGGGTCGGTGCCCGGCTGGTGTGCCCGCAGGATCCCGAATGGCCGATCGAGCTCGACGCGCTGGATCGCCTGCGTGACGAGGGCGACGGTTCCGCGATCGGCGCACCCCTGTGCCTGTGGGTGCGGGGGCCCGGTGACCTGCGAGAGCTCGCGTCGCGGGCGGTCGCCCTGGTGGGTTGCCGCGCCGCGACGAGCTACGGTCTNCATCTCGCCGGCGAGATCGCCTTCACGATGGCGGAGCAGGGCTGGGCGATCGTGTCGGGGGCGGCGTTCGGGATCGACGCGGCGGCGCACCGCGGCGCGCTGGCCGCGGCCGGACCGACCGTCGCTGTCCTCGCCGGCGGCGTCGACGTGCCGTATCCGGCCGCTCATGTGGAGCTGCTGGCCGAGATCGGTCGCACGGGCGCCGTCGTCAGCGAGGTCTCGCCCGGTACCCCACCCTTCCGTCGGCGCTTCCTGACCCGGAATCGGGTGATCGCCGCGTTGTGCCGCGGGACCGTGCTGGTTGAGGCGGGCCTTCGCAGCGGCGCGCTCAACACGGTCGCCCACGCCCGTCGCCTCGGCCGCCAGGTGATGGCCGTACCCGGGCCTGTCACCAGCGCGATGAGCGCCGGGTGCCACCGGTTGCTCCGCGACTTCCGGGAACAGACCGTGCTGGTCACCGGGGCCGAGGACATCAGTGAGGAGATCGCGGCCGTGGGCCGGTTCGCTGCGCNCCCACCGACGGCCGTCGGGCCTCGCGACGAACTGTCCGCGATGGTGCGTGATCTGCTCGATGCCATGCCTTCCCGCGCGGCGGTCGGCGTGTCGGTGTTGTCCCAGCGGACCGGGCTGCGCCCGGAGGAGGTGCTGGCCATGCTGGGGCCGCTGACCGTGGAGGGGCTGGTCGAGAGCGTCCCCAACGGTTACCGGCTGACCCCGCTCGGCCGGGCGCCGTCCAACGCCCGGTCCCGGTCTCGCCGAAGCTGAGCGGAGACCCCGTCCGGACGTGGTCCGATCCGGCGGGGTCTCCCTTCGGGGATCGCCCGGGTAGCCGAGGCAGTCGAGCCGAGGCAGTCGAGCCGAATCCGTCGCCTGCCCGCGACGCCACGCAGCACAACGTCCGCCGTCGACGGGGTCTTGACGCGGCGACCAGGTCCGGAGACGGTCCTCGCATGGCATCGCACCGCGATCGTGGTCCTGAGCGTGGCCGGGTGGATCCGGCCCCCGGGGGAGCCCGGACGGCGAGCGCGTGCCCTGCTCCGAGGCCGGCGGTGGTCGAAGGCGCCGAAGTGGGCTGGGCCGCGGCGATCGCCGGCTTCCGGCGCCACCTCGTCGCGGAGCTTGACCGGTCGCCGGAGACGGTTCGTGCCTACGTCGCCGATCTGGCGAGTCTGCGGGCGCACGCGGAGCGGGAGGGGCGCCCGGAGCTCGCCGACCTGGATCTGACGGTTCTGCGCAGTTGGTTGGCCGCCATGCGCGCCGCCGGTGCGGCTCCGGCGACACGTGCGCGGCGTGCCTCGCTTGCCCGAGTGTTCTCGGCCTATGCGGTCCGCCGCGGATTCCTGGCGACCGACGTGGCCGCCCGGCTGGTCGGTGCGCGCGCGATCCGGCAGGTGCCGCAGGTTCTGACTGCTGCCGCTGCGCGCCAGCTCCTTGATGCGGTGTCCGGGCCGGGCCAGGCGCCGGGCGATCAGTCCGCCGAACAGGTACGGCACTTCACCGGTGCACGACCGGGTCGCGATGACGACGCAGCCGTGCGAAGGGCTCTCGGCCTGCGTGACGCGCTGATGTTCGAACTGCTCTATGGCAGCGGGGTCCGGGTGTCCGAGCTGTGCGGACTGGACCTCGGGGACATCGACGACGAGCGGCGGCTGCTGCGGGTACGCGGCAAGGGCGGCCGGGAGCGCAGCGTTCCGTTCGGTGTGCCCGCGGCCAGGGCGCTGCGGGCGTGGCGGACCTCGGGCCGCCCGCTCCTGGCCGTACCCCGCAGCGGGTCGGCTCTGATGCTGGGGCAGCTCGGGGGCCGGCTCGATCCACGCACGGTGCGGCGAGTCCTGGCGCGTTGTGTGGAGTTGGGCATCGTTCCCACGGGGCTGACGCCGCACGGACTGCGCCACTCGGCGGCGACGCACATGCTCGAGGGAGGCGCGGATCTCCGCTCTGTCCAGGAGTTTCTCGGCCACGCCAACCTGGCCACCACACAGATCTACACGCATGTGACCCCGGAGCGACTCCGTGCGGCCTTCGACCAGGCGCACCCGCGGGCGTGACTCGCTCCGGACTGTCGACTGTCGTCGGTCATCCGGGGCGAAGGGGTAGGAGCCGAGGCGGAACACGCCGGAACGAACTCAGGGGATCGAGGTACTCCACGCCGCGCAACAGCCCCCAGTGCAGGCATGTCGTCGTGGGGCAGCCGGGGTGGCCGTCGGTGAGCCAGCCGAGCAGGTCGCCCGCGCGGACGACGGCGCCCGCGTGGACGGCGGGCCGCAGGGGTTCGTAGGTCGTCCGGACCATCCCATGATCGATGGTGACCACTCCCCGTCCCGCCACGGGACCTGCGAAGCTCACAGTTCCGGCGGCTGCCGCGAGCACGGATCCGGCCGGCGAACCCCGCAGATCGACGCCACGGTGGCCGGGGCCGAAGGGCGTCGCCGGGCGTTGGAAAGCTCGGCTCACCGCCACCGGACCCGGCAGCGGCCATCGCAGCGGCGGAACGCCTTCTGTGGTGGCGGGCTCCGCCGCGGCGGCGAGTCGGTCGGAAGCGCCGGGCGGTGGTGCGCGGCGTGGCGCCCGCGCGCCACCGCCCGGCGGGTCGGCGACCGGCGGGGACAGGGCCGGTCGCCGAGGATCCCCGGGCCGGGTCGAACCCGGCTCGGGGGGTCGGTGGATGGAGGACGGATCTCCCGGGCCCGGCCCGGAGGCGGCGTCGCGGGTGGGCAGGGACGCGCTGGGTGCCGGTGTCGTTGTGCCCGGCACGGCGGGGACCGCTCGGGCGGAGGACGCGCCAGGCGACGTGGTCGGACGTGGGGGTGCGACGGTGACCCCCGCGCCTGGGACGGGCGCTCGGGTCGTGGCGGCGACGGGTTCTGGTGCCGCCGCCAGAGCCTGGCCGATCGTGTCGTTCGGGACCGCCCCGTCTCGCGGACCGGTCCCGAGGCCGTCATCCAGCTCCGTGCCTGGCAGCGGGTCGGCCGGGTCGGCGGTGCGCGCGGTGATGGTGGCGGGCGGCCCGCTCCCACGCGGGTTGATCGGAACTCTGGTGGGCCAGCCGACGGCGATCAGCAGCGCGATCGCCGGGATGACGAGCCAGAGCGGATCGAAGCGGGGCAGTCTGGGCATGGCGGTCCCAACCTCCGGGGTCGAGGGAGGCGCGGCGGCCGGGTGGCGTCCGGGGCGACGGTCCGGCCGCCGCTTGGCCGGTCCGCGAGAGCGGCGGATCGGCCGGTTCCACGGTGCGGTGTTTTGCTCTNGTTGGGTAGTCCAAAGTTTCCGACTGTGGATAACTTGCTTCGGCGTTGATCTCGGGTGAGTTGTCGACCTGCGGATCGGCCTGCTGCGCGGTCGTCGCGGTCCGTCCGCCTGCCGCGGCGGAGATCGGCGAAGGATGATCCCGCCGGCGGGCATGCTGCAGTAGCACACGATCTTGATGGGGCGGGGTGGGCGGGNTTTCCGCTGGGCCGCAGCGTGGGTCCGGGTATCATCGTCCGCAGGGCCCGCATCGCGGGCTCAGTTCGCACGCCCGCTTCCGAGGGTCTCCACGAGGCCGTCGGAAGGGTCTCCTCGGTCCGCCGCATCGCGACGGCCACGACCACTCCGGGCGTCAGGGGCAGCCGTCGTCAGACGGCGCCGTCACAACCGAGGCGTCCGGCCGCGGCCGGACGGAGAGGAGCGACGCGCCATGGCCGTCGTCACCATGAAGCAGCTGCTCGAGAGCGGCGTGCATTTCGGGCACCAGACCAAGCGCTGGAACCCGAAGATGAAGCGGTACATCTTCACTGAGCGTAACGGCATCTACATCATCGACCTGCAGCAGACTCTTTCGTACATCGACCGCGCCTACGACTTCGTCAAGGAGACGGTGGCGCACGGTGGCACGGTGCTGTTCATCGGGACGAAGAAGCAGGCCCAGGAGGCCATCGAAGAGCAGGCCGCCCGGGTGGGCATGCCCTACGTCAAGGAGCGCTGGCTCGGCGGCATGCTGACCAACTTCTCGACCGTCTACAAGCGTCTCCAGCGGCTCAAGGAGCTCGAGGAGATCGAGGTGACCGGCGGTACCGAGGTCCGCACGAAGAAGGAGCAGCTCGTGCTGACCCGGGAGAAGGCGAAGCTGGAGCGCACCCTCGGCGGCATCCGGGACATGAGCCGGGTGCCGAGCGCGGTGTGGGTGGTGGATACGAAGAAGGAGCACATCGCGGTCGGCGAGGCGCGCAAGCTGGGCATCCCGGTCGTGGCGATCCTCGACACGAACTGCGACCCCGACGAGGTCGACTACCCGATTCCCGGCAACGACGATGCGATCCGCAGCGCGGCGCTGCTGACCCGCGTGGTCGCCGACNCCGTCGCGGATGGCCTCATGGCCCGGGCCGGTGCCTCGAAGGCCGCCGACGCCAAGCCCGAGCAGTCCGCCGGTGAAGAGCCGCTGGCCGAGTGGGAGCAGGCGCTGCTGCGCGGCGAGGGCACCGCGCCCGCGCCCGCGGCGAGCGAGGAGCAGCCCGCCGAGGAGCCGGCACCGGCCGCCGCCGCCGCCGAGACCCAGCCCGACGCAGCGGTCGGCACGGCGGTCTGACGACCTCGCGTCGCCCCGCGCACCGGGCCTCCGTGGCGCCCGGTGCGCGCCGCCCGGCGGCCGGCATCGGTTGCGGCCACCCCGCAGCGGGCGCTCGTGGCGGTCAGGGCAGGCGGCGCAGGACCGCTGACGCGGGGAGCCTGCCGACCTGAGGGCCCGTGGTGCCCCGGTCGGCGGGTCCGAGGGCGGCGGGGTACCGACGGCGACGCCCGGCTCGCCGGTAGCCCTCGTGCCGCGCCACGCCTCTAGGACAACGACAGCATTCCGACGGACACCGACGAGAAGAGCACCATGGCAGACATCACAGCCGCCGACATTCGCAAGCTTCGGGAGCTCACCGGAGCTGGGATGAGCGACGTCAAGAAGGCGCTGGTCGACAACGACGGCGACGTCGAGAAGGCGAAGTCCTGGCTGCGGGAGAAGGGCAAGGCACAGGTCGCCAAGCGCGCGACGCGCAGCGCCGCCAACGGCCTGGTCGAGTCCTACCTGCACCGGACGGACCCGCAGTTGCCCCCGACCNTCGGGGTGCTCGTCGAGCTGCGCTGCGAGACGGACTTCGTGGCGAAGACCGACGATTTCAAGCAGCTCGCCCGTGACCTCGCCCAGCACATCGCGGCCGCGGACCCGCTGTACGTCACCGCGGACCAGATCCCCAACGAGGTGCTCGAGGCCGAGCGCAAGATCTACGAGGCTGCCGCCCGCGAGGAGGGCAAGCCCGAGCAGGCGATTGCGAAGATCGTCNACGGTCGGGTCAACGGCTACGTCAAGAGCAGCGTGCTGCTGGACCAGCCGTGGGTGAAGGATGGCAAGGTGACCATTCGAGCCCTGCTCGACCAGGCGGGCGCCTCGCTTGGCGAGAAGATCGAGGTCGGCCGGTTCTCCCGGTTCAACATCCGGCAGGCCTGAGCGCAGGTTCACGGGACGGCGGGCGGACAGTGGCCGCCCGCCTGTTTCGTGTTCGCCGGGGGTCGCCGCGACGATGCCCCGGTGTCACGTATCGGGGCGGCACCACGACGGTTCGACATGTTCGGCGTGGCGCGTCCCCCCGGGCTCCGTGGGGGCGACTTCGTGCGGGACACTGCTTGCCACGGCTGTGCGATCATCGACGGGGCCGGGGCCCTGGCGCCCACGGGCAGCACGTGTCATTCCGCGGGTCGGAAGGCGGCCGTGTCCGGAGAGCGGCCGGCAGGGAGGCTNCTGTTGGAGCCGGACGGATGNCGGCGAGTCAGAGTGGACGGAAGGAAACGCGGTGATCGACGACACACTTCTCGATGCCGAGGAGAAGATGGAGAAGGCCGTCTCGGTCGCCAAGGAGGACTTCGCGAACATCCGCACCGGCCGCATCACGCCCGCGGTCTTCTCCAAGATCCTCGTGGACTACTACGGCGCGCCGACGCCGGTGCAGCAGCTCGCGTCCTTTCACANCCCCGAGCCGCGCATGGTGATCATCACCCCGTACGACAAGTCGTCGCTGCCCTCGATCGAGAAGGCGGTGCGCGACTCCGACCTCGGGGTCAACCCGAGCAACGACGGCACGATCATCCGCATCGTCTTCCCGGAGCTGTCCGAGCAGCGGCGGCGTGACTTGGTCAAGGTCGCCCGCTCCAAGGCGGAGGAGGCCCGGGTCAGCATCCGCAACGTCCGGCGTCACGCCAAGGACGGGATCGACCNCATCGTCCGGGACGGAGACGCCGGCGAGGACGAGGGCCGGCGCGCCGAAAAGGACCTCGACGAGGCGACCCACCGTTACGTCGGGCAGGTGGACGAGCTCCTCCGCCTCAAAGAAGNGGACCTGCTGTCGGTCTGATCATCGTCGCCCCCGGAGCCGATGCGGCCCGCCCACCCTGCAATGCGAGCCAGATGATCGCGGTGGCGTGGGAAGGGCGACGGCGGGGCATGCGTGCCGCTCCTGTCCGCCTCTGTCGAGATAGTCGAGATACAGGCATCCATGACGGCAGTCGACGGCCGCGCCGTGGTTGACGGCGGGCCATCCGGAAGCGCCGAAGCGACCGGGGCCGCTGCCGGCGGTCCCGGGCCCGCTGTGGCCCCACCGCGCCGTTCCCGCGCCGGCCGCAACCTGCCGGCCGCGATCGCGGTCGGCGTCCTGCTCGGCGCGATCATTCTCATCCCGCTGTTCACCGTGCGGGCGGCGTTCGTCGGCGTCATCAGCGTTGCCGTCGCCCTGGGCACCTGGGAGGTGATCCGAGCGGTCTGGCTCACCGGAGTGCGGGTGCCACCCGTGCCGCTGGTCGCCGGGGCGCTCGCGATGCCGGCGGTGGCCTATGTCGAGGGGACGACCGGCCTGCTGTTGACGCTCGCCGCCACCGTCGGCGCCGGCGTTGCGGTGCGAGCCGCCGGGCCAGCCGAGGGGCTGGTCCGGGATGTGGGCGGCATCGCCTTCGTCGCCGGATACGTCGGTTTCCCGGCGGGGTTCGCGGCGTTGCTGACCGAACCATCCGACGGTAGCTGGCGGGTCCTCGCCTTCCTGGCCACAGTCGTGGCCAGCGACGTCGGCGGCTACACCGCGGGGGTCCTCTCCGGGGGGCGCCACAAGATGGCCCCGAGCGTGTCCCCTGGTAAGTCGTGGGAGGGGTTCGCGGGCTCCGCGGTGGGCTGCGTGCTGGTGGCGGGGATCCTGCTGGCCTGGCCGCTGGGAGCACATGCGTGGCAGGGGATCCTGATCGGCCTCGCGACCGCCTGCACGGCGACGATCGGAGACCTGGGCGAGTCGCTGCTCAAGCGGGACATCGGCATCAAGGACATGAGTAATCTGCTGCCTGGTCACGGCGGCGTGATGGACCGCCTGGACTCGTTGCTGTGCACCGCCCCCGTCGCCTGGCTGCTGCTCACCGCCTTCCTCGACTGAGCGGCCGCCGGCACGAGTGAGCCGCTGCCGCGAGACCTGAGCCCCCTTTCTCGACCGGGCCGGTGGCACCGGCCCGTACCGGCGGTGGTACCGGCCCGGTCGGGGGCGCCGGGCGGTGCGCGCCGCCCGCGCGGGCGATCGCCGCATTCGTCTAGGCGGCGGCCTCCTGGCACACTGGAGCCGCGATGACTCCCATGACCGCCGAATCCGAATCCCCGGACGGCCCGGTGTCCGCCGGGACCGGCCGGCCGGTCCGCCTGTCCCTGACCCGGCGTGCCGCGCGGCCTGCGCGGCACCTGGCAGATCTTTCCCGGGACGAACGCCGCCAGGTCGCGGTCTCGTTGGGCCAGCCCGCCTTCCGCGCCGATCAGGTGTCGCGCCACTACTTCGCCCGGCTGGTCGATGCCGACGAGACCGACGCGATGACCGACCTGCCCGAGGACGCCCGCGGACCGCTCCTCGAGGCGCTGCTCCCGCGGTTGCTCGTGCCTGCCCGAACGCTGAGCTGCGACGACGGCCTGACCCGCAAGACGGCATGGCGGACCGCGGACGGCGCGCTGCTCGAATCTGTGATCATGAGGTATCCGGATCGGGCGACGGTCTGCGTGTCCAGCCAGGCGGGCTGCGGCATGGGCTGCNCGTTCTGTGCTACCGGTCAGGGGGGCCTGACCCGTAATCTGTCGACGGCGGAGATCGTCGAACAGGTCGTGCACGCCGCTCGCGTGCTGCGCCGCCGGGAGTTGGCCGGCGGCGAGGGCCGCCTGTCCAATGTGGTCTTCATGGGCATGGGCGAGCCGCTGGCCAACTACACCGCGGTGACCGCTGCGCTGCGCCGCCTGATCGCGCCGCCGCCGGAGGGGCTGGGGCTGTCCGCGCGTGGGCTGACGGTCAGCACCGTCGGACTCGTGCCGGCGATGCGTCGGCTGGCCGGCGAGGGCCTGCCGGTGACCCTGGCGGTGTCGCTGCATGCCCCGGACGACGAGCTGCGCGACGAGCTGGTGCCGATCAACACGCGGTGGCCGGTGGCCGAGGTGCTCGCCGCCGCCTGGGAATATGCCGAGGTCACCGGCCGGCGGGTGAGCATCGAGTACGCGCTGATCGACGGGGTCAACGACGACGTGGCCCGCGCCGACGCGCTCGCGACCCTGCTCTCCGGTCGCCTGGCGCATGTCAATCTCATTCCGTTGAACCCGACGGAGGGCTCGTCCTGGCAGGCCAGTGCACCCGCCGGCCAGCGCGCGTTCGTCCGCCGGCTGCGGGAGCGGGGGATCGCCACCACCGTGCGCGACACCCGCGGTCGGGAGATAGCGGCGGCCTGCGGTCAGCTCGCCGCCGAGCCCGCCGGACGTGCCAGGCGCCTCGAGGCCGCGAAGCCTGTCGAGGCCGCGAAGCCTGTCGAGGCCGCGAAGCCTGTCGAGTCTGCGAAGCCCGTCGAGGCCGCCGGCGCGGCGAGCGGCTCGTCTGCGCACGGCAGCCGTGTCCTTCGGTAGTCCGGCGAGCCGACGGCGCGGTTCTCTTCGGCATCGCGCGCGGACGACGAACACGGTCTGGTTGCCGATCACGGCCGCAGTCGGCGTGCTTCTGCTTCTGTTGTGGTACGCCATCTCGCGGGATCCCGGCTCGGAGCACGCCTCGGGGCCATCCTCTGCGATAGGTCCCGCCGGCGGGCGCGAGCCGCGCGCGGCGGCCGTGTCGGCGTCGCCGACGCCCACCGTCCCCGCCCCGCCACCCAGCGGGTGCGTCACCGGGAAGACCCTGCCGTCCGGGGTGAGTACCCGCACCTTGCGGGTCGGCGGCATCGACCGCACGTACGTCCTGGCCGTTCCCACCGCGGGATCGCAGGCCCGGGCGCTCCCGCTGATCCTCAACTTCCACGATCTCGGGCAGAGCACCGACGATCTGGAGGCCTACACCCGGCTCGCCGACCAGGGCACCAAGGCCGGTTTCGCGGTCGCGGCGCCGATCGGGGCACAGGATCGGTGGAACTTTCCGCGTTCCGCCGCCATCGGCCCCGACGACGTGCTGTTCGCGGGAACGCTGCTCAACGAGCTCACGGGCCGGATGTGCCTCGACGCGAAGCGCATCTTCGCCGTAGGTTACGCGGACGGCGCGAACATGGTGTTCACCGTGGCCTGCGCGTTGCCGGGCAGGATCGCGGCGGCGGTCACGGTCGGCTCGAGCGTGCTGCCCACCTCCTGCGCGGCGCCTACCACGAACGTGCTCGAGATCCACGGGACGGCCGACCAGATCGCGCCGCTCGACGGCGGGGGCGCTCCCCGTCCGGCGCCGTTCGCCGGCGTGGTCGCGCAGTCGACGCCCGACCGGCTCGCCCGCTATGCCTCCGCACTCCGGTGCAGCGGCGCCAGCCAGGCCTCCCGGGACACCGCGGCCTGGCAGCGCACCGTGTGGACGGGCTGCCCGAACGGGCGCGACGTCGGGTTGCTGGCCATGCAGGGCGCCGGACACACCTGGCCCGGCGCGCAGGCCCGTCCGGCGCTCGGGCCGACCTCGGACGCCTTCAGCGCCACCGTCGTGGCGCTGACCTATTTTGGTTACACCCCCACCTCCGGGGACGTCGCCGGCGGCGGCGCGGGGACGCCGGGTTCGGGCGGGGCGCTCCCGCTGCCGGGCCCGCTCGCTCCGAGCGGATCGCCCGCCGCCTCGGCCACGCCGGCCGCACCGTCGTCGGCGGCGAACGCATCGCCTTCGGCGGGTGCAAGCCCGGGCGCCGGCACGGGCGGGTCGGGGACTCCCGTGCCGTCGACATCACCCTCGGCGACCGGGACCCCCTCGTCGGCGGCTGCGGACGGATGAGCTCCCCCGGTTGGGTGCGAGACCGGCGACCCCGCCGGGTTGGGGTCGACGTCGCTTCGACGGGGAGAGGATGAGGTCACAAAAGGTAGTGGCCGTCAGACCCATTGCACATCTACGGGTGGCACCTGTCATGAACCGAACAGGGCGGCGCCGAGGCGTCGACGGGCCTGAGAGAATGGAGGTGTGGTGGAGGCTTCGAACCTGCGTGAAGTTGTTCTGCTCGGGTCCACGGGCTCGATCGGAACCCAGGCCATAGACGTCGTACGCCGCAATCCGCAGCGCTTCCGGGTGGTTGCGCTGATGGGCGGCGGGTCCCGGGTGGACCTGCTCGCAGCCCAGGCACTCGATCTCGGTGTCCAGGCGGTCGGCGTGGCGGCGGCATCGGCGGCCCAGGACCTGCAGCTCGCCTTCTTTGCGGAGGCGACGCGGCGGGGCTACCGCCGGGGCGAGTTCGCCGTGCCGAAGATCCTGGCCGGGCCCGATGCGGCGAGCGAGATCGCTGAGTGGCCCTGTGACATTGTTCTCAACGGCATCACCGGATCGGTCGGTCTCGCGCCGACGCTCGCCGCGCTGGCCGCCGGCCGGACGGTGGCGCTGGCGAACAAGGAGTCGCTGGTCGCCGGGGGACCCCTGGTCCTGGACGCGCTCGGCGGCGACCCGGACCGGCTCGTCCCGGTGGACTCCGAACACTCCGCGTTGGCGCAGTGCCTGCGCGGCGGCCGCCGGGACGAGGTACGCAAACTGGTCCTCACGGCCAGCGGCGGCCCGTTCCGTGGGCGTCGCCGCGACGAACTCNCCGCCGTCACCCCGCAGCAGGCGCTGGCTCATCCCACCTGGGACATGGGCCCGTTTGTCACGATCAACTCCGCCACCCTGATGAACAAGGGTCTGGAGCTGATCGAGGCGCACCTGTTCTTCGGGGTGCCCTACGACGACATCGACGTCGTCGTGCACCCCCAGTCGCTGGTGCACTCGATGGTCGAGTTCACCGACGGGTCCACCCTGGCCCAGGTCTCGCCGCCCGACATGCGCCTGCCCATCGCGCTGGCCCTGGGCTGGCCGGAGCGGGTGGCCGAGGCGCAGCCGCCGATGGACTGGACCCGCGCCCAGGCGCTCACCTTCGAGCCGCTCGACGAGGTGGCCTTCCCGGCCGTGGAGCTCGCGCGCACGGCCGGTCGCCGGGGTGGCACCGCTCCGGCGGTGTTCAATGCGGCCAACGAGGAGGCGGTGGCCGCCTTCCTGGCCGGACGCCTGCCCTTCGTCCGTATCGTCGATCTGGTGGCCGAGGTCATCGCCGAACACGAGGTCGTCGATCACCCTTCGCTCGACGAGGTGTTCGCCACCGAGCGGGCCGCGCGCGACGCGGCGCAGCGGTTGATCCGGCGCGAGAGCGAACGGGAATCGGTGTGAACCACGCGCTGCCCGGGGTGGGCGGTGGATCCCACCCGGCCGGCTTCCGTTCCGGGGTCGG
The DNA here is from genome assembly GCF_001421075.1 of Frankia sp. CpI1-P. Lineage (NCBI taxonomy): Bacteria > Bacillati > Actinomycetota > Actinomycetes > Frankiales > Frankiaceae > Frankia > Frankia sp. CpI1-P. Next base: position 65,728 of record NZ_LJJX01000002.1, read on the forward strand.
TGTGATCCGCCTGGGCCGGGCCGGGCGCGGCGGTTCGTGGGGTGCCTGGGTCCATCCGGGCGCCCCCGGCCGGTGTCCCGTCGGGCGGAGGCCGGCCTGATGGCGATTCTCGGCATCGTGGCGTTCGCCGCGGCGCTGCTCGTGTCCGTGGTGCTGCACGAGGGCGGTCACTTCGTGACCGCCCGGCACTACGGCATGAAGGCCTCGAAGTTCTTCGTGGGCTTCGGCCCGACGATCTGGTCCCGCCAACGCGGCGAGACCGAGTACGGCATCAAGGCCATCCCCGCCGGCGGCTTCGTCAAGATCGAGGGGATGACGCCGCTGGAGGAGATCGATCCGGCCGACGAGCCTCGGGCGTTCTACAACGCCCGGGCCCGGGCCCGGCTGGTGGTCATGTCCGCCGGTTCCTTCGTGCATTTCGTCATCGCCATTGTGTTGATCTATGGGGTGCTGGTCGCGCTCGGCACCACGCAGGTCAGCGAGTCGAAGATCGGTTCGACGAGCTGCGTGGCGACAACCGCGAGCTGCTCTGGGCCCGGCCCCGCCGCCGCGGCGGGGCTGCGACCCGGCGACCGGGTCGTCAGCTTCGACGGGGTCGCGGTGCACACCTGGAAGGACTTCACCCGCCGGGTGCGCGAGCACGGCGCCGGCCCCGCCTCGCTCGTGGTGGAGCGGGACGGACGCTCGCTGACCCTCAGCCCGGACCTCGTCGAGGTCCGCCGCAACCGCTCCACCGGCGAGGCGGGCAACGACCGGGTCGGCGCGCTGGGCGTCCGGCCGGGGCTCGAGACGGTGCACTACAACCCGATCGAGGCCGTTCCGCACACCTTCGTGGTGATCGGCTCCGGCTTCACCGGCATGTACGACACGTTGACCCATCGGATCGGCGACGTCGGTAAGATCTTCAGTAACGATCGCGATCCCGAGGGCTTCATCAGCGTCGTGGGTGCGGCGCGCATCGGTGGTGACGTCGTCTCGGCCCCGGACAGCTCGGTGCTCGACCGGGTCGGCCAGTTCCTCATCCTGGTGGCCGCGATCAATCTCGCGGTCGGCATCTTCAACCTGTTGCCCCTGCTCCCGTTGGATGGCGGCCACATCGCCGTGCTGGGCTTTGAACAGGCCAGACACGGTCTGCGCAGGCTTCNGGGCTACCGTGGTCCGGTACAGAAGGTGGATTTCGCCAAGCTCTTACCGGCCACGTACGCCACGGTTGTCGTCCTGCTCGGGTTCAGCCTGCTCCTCCTGTCCGCCGACATCTTCAATCCGATCCGCCTGAACCAGTGATTCCGCACGGTTGCGCGAGACCGTGCGCCCTACTGCCCTGCGTCCCGCAGCCGACAGGCCGAATCAGTCGCACATCGATCAATTTTTCCGATTCGCCAGTGAGGACAACGTGACCGTTACTCTGGGCATGCCAGCCGCTCCGGCCCGACCGCTCGGCACTCGGCGGCACAGCCGGCAGATCAACGTGGGCAACGTCCCGGTCGGGGGTGACGCTCCGGTCTCCGTGCAGTCGATGTGCACCACGTTGACCTCGGACGTCAACGCGACACTNCAGCAGATCGCCCAGCTCACCGCGTCTGGATGCCAGATCGTCCGGGTGGCCGTCCCCAGCCAGGACGACGCCGACGCGCTTGCGGCCATCGCCCGCAAGTCGCCGATTCCGGTGATCGCGGACATCCACTTCCAGCCCAAGTACGTCTTCGCCGCGATCGACGCCGGCTGCGCGGCGGTCCGCGTCAACCCCGGCAACATCAAGGCGTTCGACGACAAGGTCGGCGAGATCGCCCGCGCGGCGAAGGGCGCCGGTATCCCGATCCGGATCGGGGTGAACGCCGGCTCCCTCGACAAGCGGCTGCTCGCCAAGTACGGCAAGGCCACGCCGGAGGCGCTCACCGAGTCGGCGCTGTGGGAGTGCTCGCTGTTCGAGGAGCACGACTTCCGCGACATCAAGATCTCGGTCAAGCACCACGACCCGGTCGTCATGATCCAGGCCTACCGATTGCTCGCCCAGTCCTGCGACTACCCCCTGCACCTCGGCGTGACCGAGGCGGGCCCCGCCTTCCAGGGCACCGTGAAGTCCTCGGTCGCCTTCGGCGCGCTGCTCGCCGAGGGCATCGGCGACACCATCCGGGTCTCGCTGTCCGCGCCGCCGGTCGAGGAGGTCAAGGTCGGCACCGCGATCCTGGAGTCCCTGGGACTCCGGCAGCGTAAGCTCGAGATCGTGTCCTGCCCTTCCTGTGGTCGGGCCCAGGTCGATGTCTACACCCTCGCCAACCAGGTCAGCGCCGGTCTCGAAGGCATGGAGGTCCCGTTGCGCGTCGCCGTGATGGNCTGCGTGGTCAACGGGCCGGGTGAGGCGCGGGAGGCCGACCTCGGCGTCGCGTCCGGTAACGGCAAGGGCCAGATCTTCGTCAAGGGCGAGGTCGTGAAGACCGTGCCCGAGGCGCAGATCGTGGAGACCCTCATCGAGGAAGCCATGCGGCTGGCCGAGGAGATGACGGCGGGCGGTACCCCGTCCGGCGAGCCTTCGGTCACCGTCAGCTAGGCGGCGCGACCGGATGGGCCTGCCGCTGCGCTCCGCGCCGACGCGACTGCTCGACGATCGGGATCTCCCCGCCGTGCGCGAGCTGCTGGCCCGTAATCCGGTCGCCGACGTGTTCGTCGCGTCCCGCGTCGAGGCCGCCGGGCTTGATCCGTGGCGGCTCGGCGCGGAGATGTGGGGTCACACGGTCGACGGCCGCCTGGCCGCGGTGTGTTACTCCGGCGCCAATCTCTGGCCCGTGGCGGCGGGTCCCGCCTCGGCGAAGCTGTTCGCCGAGCGGGCCCGCCGGCAGGGCCGCCGCTGCTCCTCCGTCGTCGGTGTCTCCTCGTCGGTCATGGCGATGTGGCGGCACCTCGAGCCGACCTGGGGACGGGCCCGCGAGGTCCGGTCCGACCAGCCGTTGCTCGTGATCGACCGGCCGCCACTCATCGCGCCCGACCCGGCCGTCCGTCCCGTCCGGCCCGATGAACTCGACGTCCTGCTGCCGGCCTGCATCGCCATGTTCACCGAGGAGATCGGGGTGTCCCCGGTCCTCGCTGACGGCGGGGCCCTTTACCGGGCCCGCGTCGCGGAGTTCATCGGGCAGCGGCGCTCGTTCGCGCACATCGTCGACGGCCGCGTGCTGTTCAAGGCCGAGATCGGCGCGGTGGCCGGGGACGTCTGCCAGATCCAGGGCGTCTGGGTGGACCCGGCGCTGCGTGGGCGCGGGCTGGGTGCGGCCGGCACTGCCAGCGTCGTCGCGCTGGCGCGGGCGGCGTTCGCCCCGCGGGTGAGCCTGTACGTCAACGACTTCAACCACGCCGCCCGCCGAGCCTACGAGCGGGTCGGATTCCAGCGCGTGGACACCTTCGCTTCGATCCTCTTCTAGCTCGCTTCCTCTCCGCCGCAGGCCAGGTGTGGTCGCCGCAGGCCAGGCGCGGTCGCCTCGGGCCAGGCGCGGCGCGGAGGGCCGGGCTGGCCGGGGGTCCGGTCGGTTGGCGTTTGTTCGTCCTTGGTGGCGCGTGGGGGCGCCGCGCCGCCGCGCGCTGAGCTTGGACGCTGAGCCCGCCGCGCCGTCCGCGCCGCCGCGCCGTCCGCGCCGCGCCGTCCGCGCCGCGCCTGCCGAACAGGCCTGTGACCTGGTCCGCAGCCTGTTCCTGGATGGTCCGCGGGGATCAGTCCTTCATGATCGGATCCTGTCCGTCTTGCCGAATTGCTCCCAAATCGACCGTATTTGTTACCGAACGATGTCCGGACGATGAAGGCACATGGCCAGGATGCGGGGCATCTGGCATGCTTACCATCCCGATGACGTCGATTGACTTGCATGGCGCGGGCGTCAGCCTGCGCGAAGGGGGTTTTCATGAGGCCGAGCAGACTGTGGCGGGCCATGACGCCACTGATCACCGCTGGGGCGCTGGCGCTGGCGGTGGTGGGCTGCTCGAGCTCGGGCGATGACGCCAAGGCCTCGGCGAGCGCGACGCCCGGCCAGGTGAGCGGGACGCTCCGCCTCGGGTACTTCCCGAACCTCACCCACGCGCCCGCGCTCTACGGCGTCGAGAAGGGGATCTTCGCCAAGGAGCTCGGCACCGGCGTCACGCTGAAGACCTCGACGTTCAACTCCGGGGTGCAGGAAGCCGAGGCCGTGCTGTCCGGGGCGCTCGACGCCGGGTACATCGGGCCGAACCCCGCGGTGAACAGCTTCATCAAGTCGAACGGCGAGGCGGTACGGATCGTCTCCGGCGCGACGTCGGGTGGCGCGGCGCTCGTGGTCCGGCCGGACATCACCTCGGTGGCGCAGCTCAAGGGCACCACGCTCGCGACGCCGAGCCTCGGCAACACCCAGGACGTGGCGCTGCGCTACTACCTGAAGAAGAACGGCCTGAAGACGGACACCCAGGGCGGCGGCGACGTCTCGATCAAGCCGCAGGACAACTCCGTCACGGTCGACGCCTTCACCAACAAGGCGATCGACGGCGCGTGGGTGCCCGAGCCGACGGCGTCCCGGCTGGTCGCCGCGGGCGGCAAGGTGCTCGTGAACGAGGCCGACGAGTGGCCCGAGACCAAGGGCCAGTTCGTCACGACGGTGCTGCTGGTGCGTACCGCCTACCTGAAGAAGAACCCGGAGATCGTCCGCCGGCTCGTCAGCGCCAACGTGGCGTCGATCAACGGTCTCAACGCCGACCGGGACGCCGGCGCGACGGTCACCAACACGGCCCTGGGCAAGCTTGCCGGCAAGCCGCTGTCGGACAAGGTCCTGACCTCGGCGTGGAAGTCGCTGACGTTCACGCCCGACCCGATCGCCGCCTCCCTGCTCACCTCGGCCAAGCATCAGGAGGAGCTCGGGTTGATCAAGAATCCGAAGCTCGACGGCATCTTCGACCTGACGATCCTCAACGACATCCTGGCGAAGCAGGGTAAGCCGACCGTCTCCGACTCCTGATCCACCCGCAGGTCGCCTGGCCGGGCGTGCGTCTCCACCGCAACGGGGGAATGATCCGTGACCNCTGTCCGCTCCGACACCGCTGTGCGCATCGACGGCGTCAGCCGCTTCTTCGGCTCCGGCGCCGCACGTGTGCAGGCGTTGGACAACGTCTCCCTGGACGTCCGGTCCGGCGAGTTCCTCTGTCTGCTCGGGGCGTCGGGCTGCGGTAAATCGACCCTGCTCGGGTTGATCACCGGGCTCGACGCGCCGACCACCGGCACCGTGGACACGACCAATCGCCGCGCCGGGATGATGTTCCAGGACTCGGCGTTGCTGCCGTGGCTCACCGCGGGCGGCAACATCGAGGTGCCGCTGCGGCTGCGGGGTATCCGCCGCGGCGAGCGACGGGAGCGGGTGGAGCGCCTGCTCGCGATGGTTCGCCTCGCCGGGCTGGCCGACAAGCGTCCCCACGAGCTGTCCGGAGGCATGCGCCAGCGGGTGAGTCTCGCCCGGGCGTTCGCGCAGGAGGCCGACATCCTCTGCATGGACGAGCCCTTCGGTGCCCTCGACGCGATGACCAGAGACCTGCTCCACGACGAGCTGGAGCGGATCTGGCGGGAGACCGGCGTCACGGTCATCTTCGTCACGCATGACGTCCGCGAGGCCGTGCGGCTCGGCGACCGCATCGTGCTGCTGTCCTCGCGGCCCGGCCGGGTCGCGGAGGTCTTCGACGTCGACATCGAGCGGCCGCGGCGGATCGACTCCGCCCGGGTCGCGGAACTGGCCACCGTCGTGACCACGCGACTACGCGAGGAGGTCGGCCGGCATGGCCACTGAAAGCGGCACCTCGACCCGGTTCCGTAGCCAGACGGCGGACTTCGACGCCGAGACCGGGCTCGCGGTGGACGCCGCGCTCGCCGGCCTGGATGCGCTCGACATCCCGACCACGCAGCGGCGGCCGCTCGCATCCCGGGCGTGGGCCGCTACCTGGCCGAAGATCGGCGCTCTCGCCCTGTTCCTGCTGCTGTGGCAGCTCGTCGTCTGGAGTGGCTGGAAGCCCTCCTATGTGCTGCCCGGACCGGGTAAGGCCCTGTCCGAGTTCGGCAGCCGCCTCGGCACCAGTCACTTCTGGGACGCCTTGGCACGCACCCTGGTCCGGGCGGTGGAGGGTTACGCCCTCGCGGTCGTGATCGGGGTCGTGGTGGGGGTCGCGGTCTCCCGCTCCACGATCCTGCGTACCGCGGTGGGCTCCTTCATCACCGCGCTGCAGACGATGCCGTCCATCGTCTGGTTCCCCCTGGCGATCCTGCTGTTCAAGCTCAGCGAGTCGGCGATCATGTTTGTCGTGGTGCTCGGGGCCGCGCCCTCGGTCGCCAACGGGGTGATCTACGGCGTCGACTACGTGCCGCCGCTACTCGTGCGCGTGGGTCGCAGTATGGGTGCGAGCGGCTTCTCCCTGTACCGGTACGTCGTCGCGCCCGCGGCCCTGCCCTCGGTACTCGCTGGGCTCAAGCAGGGCTGGGCGTTCGCCTGGCGCAGCCTGATGGCCGGTGAGCTGCTGGTCATCGTTCCCGGCCATCCCTCGGTCGGGGCCGACCTACAGAACTCCCGGGAACTGCTCGACACGGTCGGGGTGATGGCGTCGATGATCACAATCTTCGTCGTCGGAGTCGTTGTCGACGCTGCGTTCAACACCGCCGACCAGCGGATGCGCGTCCGCCGCGGTCTCGTCGCCGAGGGGACGTCCGCGGTGCGGGCGGCCCGCGGTAGCCGGGGACTCGGCGTGGCCGGCGGCGCGGTCGACCCGGTGGGAAGCTCCGGGGACGGCACGATGCCGCCGCCGGCGGACCCGGGCGCCGGCGGCGGGGACGGTGGGCATTCCGGCGGTGCGGGGTGAGCGAGCGGCGGCCCGTTTTCCTTGGGTGGGCGGGGCGCCAGCGCGGACGGTGAGTGCCGGCACGTGCACCCGCGGCACGCCAGGCCAACCCGTCGGGCGCGCTCGGCGCTGCCGGGCGGCAATATGGGTGCATGCAGATCTCCGCTCGCGCCGACTATGCGCTGCGCGCACTCCTGACGTTGGCGGCGAGTGACGGTCAGCTCGTCAAGGGCGAGTCGCTGGCTCTGGCGCAGGATCTGCCGCTGCGCTTCCTCGAGAACATCCTGACCGATCTGCGCCGGGCCGGACTGGTCCAGAGCCGCCGGGGTGCCGACGGGGGTTACCAGTTGGGCCGCCCCGCCGACCAGATCACGGTCGCCACGGTGATCCGGGTGACCGACGGCCCGCTCGCGAGCGTGCGCGGGCGCCGCCCCGAGGACGCCTGCTACGAGGGTGCGGCCAAGAATCTGCAGGACGTCTGGATCGCCGTGCGGGTCAACCTGCGCCGTGTCCTGGAGAACGTGACCCTTGCCGACGTCGCCGGCGGCCGCCTTCCGGAGATCGTCACCACTCTTGGCAATGATCCCGACGCCTGGACCACTCGCTAGCGGATCGCCGCGCGCTCACGACGCGCCCGGCAGCGCGCGGGTGGCCGTGGCGGGCGGCAGGCCTGCCGCGAGGCGCGCCCGCTGGGCCCGTACGGCCGCCCCGCCCAGAGCGTCGACGGCCAGCGCCCGGGCGTCGGCGACGAGGACGGCTGTGGCGTCGTGGGCCGCCGCGGCGCAGGCGTCCTCGATCTGGGCCAGCAGGGTCAGCGAGGCGGTGACGCTGACCGGCGTCGTGGGGATCCGGTAGGCCGGCAGGGCCGGGGAGGGCTGACCGCCGCGGGCGCCGATCGCGGCGATGAGGTCGTCGCGAAGCGCCTGATGGGCGACCCAGCTCAGCCGGGCCAGCTCCCGGGCGCCGGCGGCCGTGGGGCCCAGCGGCGCGAGCGCACCGCCCGCCGTCGCGGCGGCGTAGATCGCGGCGTGGGTGGCGGTGAGCATCGTGTTCAGGGCGGCCACGGCGGTCGCCGGCCCGGCAGCCGCAGGGCTCTCCCGGGCCGTCCCCGTCGCGGCGGGGACGGCCGCGACGACCCGCCCGTCCCGCCCACCAGGGGTCACCCGACACTCCCGACACCGCCGACACTGCCGGCGGTCGCGGCCGGCTGGCCTGCGCCGACCTGCGCGCTGTAGAGGTCGAGCAGCTCCACCTGCGCGACCCCGGCCGCGTGCAGGCTGGCCAGCAACGGCGCGAGCACGCCGCTCACGCGCAGGCTGTCGGTGCGCGCCGCGGCCGTCGCGCCGCTCTCGGAGGCGCGCAGCGAGGCCAGCGTCGCCGCGCGGGCCGGGGGCGAGTCGTCGACGACGGGGGTGGCCGCCGCCCCGGCCGGCGTGGGCCCGGCGGGTGCGGACGCCGCCGGGGTCGAGCCGGTCACTCCGGCCGCCGGGATCGTCGCGACCGCGGCGGGGACCTGCGCGCCCAGCGTCGACACGGCGACCTCGTGATGGGCGCGCAGCGGGTCGAACAGGGGACGCAGGGACGGATGGCGTTCGGCCGCGGTCCGGTAGGCCGCCGCCAACGTCATGGCGCGGTCGATCGCGCCCCGCGCCGCGGCCGTGTCCGGCGCGCTGAGCCCGCCGTTCGACGCGGTCGAGGGCGAGACCGTGGTCGTGCAGCCGGCCACCCCGACGGCGTCGGCGAGGACGAGCCCGCCGAGTCCCAGCAGGATCCGCCGCCGCGAGACGGGAATGCGCAACGCCGGGTCCACGGTTCCGAGCTTCGCACATTCCGCCGGCCGGGCTGACCGCCGTGCGACCCGCCCGGGCGATCCGTCCGCCTGCCGGCGGTACCGCGGCGCGCGGGCCGCGGCCGGCCGGCGCGGCGGCGGACGTAGGCTATGGATCTCATCCTGTTCGCCGTCGCCGTGGCCCGGTGGGTTCGTGGGCAGAGGTCCCCCGTCGGCGGGGACCTCTGTGCGTCGTCGCCGGGCAACCCGGCGGTGCATCCGTGGTGTCCGGCCGAACCTGGGTATCGCCCCTGGTGGCCGGTCGCCGGTGGCCGGCGGCGTGGCCGCCCGGGGCCCGGACGGTCGGGGGGTGGCCGGCCGGCAGGGGGCGGCGAGACGATCAGGGCAGGCGTGAACACGAGAAGGGACGGACCAGGTGTCAGGGGCGGGGGAGTCCGGTCACGGACGGGGCCGAGGCTCATCCGGAGCGGCTCGGCGGGCGGGGACCGTCCGGCCGGCGTTGCGCGACCGGTTGACGTCCGGCCTGGCCGGGGCGGGTTTCGATCTTGAGGATGTGACGGTGAGCCGGGCCGGTTCGCGCAGCCTGGTCAGGGTGGCGGTGGACCGCGACGGCGGCATCGACCTGGACGCGGTGGCCGAGGCCAGCCGGGTGGTCTCGGACCTGCTCGACGCGGCGGAGGCGGCGGGCGAGGGCCTCAGCGCCGGGCCCTACGTCCTGGAGGTCACCTCCCCGGGGGTCGACCGGCCGCTGACCGCGCCCCGGCACTGGCGCCGCGCCGTCGGGCGGCTTGTGACCGTGCGGGACAGCGCCGGGGACGTCCTGTCCGGTCGGGTGCTGTCCGCCGACGAGGCCGGGGCGGATCTGGCCGTTGCCACCGGCCCGGCCCGGCGCGGGCGACCGCAGCGGCGTCGTGTCGCGCGGGTGACCTATGCGCAGGTCGAGCGGGCGACGGTGGAGATCGAGTTCGCGGCCGAGGGGTATGATGATCTTTCCGGTGAGTCGCCGGCACAACCGTCGGGGGACACGCCGGACGCGCCGGACTCCGGCGTGAGCGCCGAGGCGCCGCAGGCGCACGCCGCCCGTGATGGTGCGACGCGGGACGATCAGGACGATCACCCGGCGTCGCCGGGGCCGGTATCCAACGACGAGGGCCGCCAGGCCGACGCCCAGGGCGCGGCCGGTGAGGAGATGACCCGGTGAAGCTCGACGTGGCCGCGTTGCGCGGTATCGAGCGGGAGAAGGACATCGCCTTCGACACCTTGGTGCAGGCGATGGAGACGGCCCTGCTGACGGCGTATCACCACACGGCCGGGTCGGCTCCCGACGCCCGGGTGGTCATCGACCGGACGACGGGGGAGGTGTCCGTTCTCGCCCGCGAGCAGGGTCCCGACGGGACCAGTCGCGAGTACGACGACACGCCGGCCGACTTCGGCCGGATCGCGACCATGACGGCGAAGCAGGTGATCATGCAGCGCCTCCGGGAGGCGCAGCAGGAGGTCACCTACGGGCAGTACGCCGACCGTGAGCACGAGGTCGTCTCCGGCGTGGTGCAACATCACGAGCAGCGTGCCGGCTCCAAGGTGGTGCTGGTCGATCTCGGCACGATCGAGGGTGTTCTGCCGCCGGCCGAGCAGGTCCCCGGCGAGCGGCTCGAGCACGGCGACCGGATCAAGTGCTACGTGGTGCACGTCGCCCGCGGGCCGCACGGTCCCACCGTGACCCTCTCGCGAACCCACCCTGAGCTGGTCAAGGGCCTGTTCCGACTGGAGGTCCCCGAGGTCGCCGATGGCACGGTCGAGCTCGCCGCGATCGCCCGTGAGGCCGGTCACCGCAGCAAGATCGCCGTCCGCTCCAAGGTGGNCGGGGTCAATCCCAAGGGCGCCTGCATCGGGCCGATGGGTAGCCGGGTGCGTGCCGTCATGGCCGAGCTGCACGGGGAGAAGATCGACATTGTCGACTGGTCGGCCGACCCGGCAACCTTCGTCGGCAGCGCCCTGTCGCCGGCTCGGGTGGCCCGGGTCGAGGTGACGGATCTGGCGAGTCGGTCGGCGCGGGTCGTCGTCCCCGACTACCAGCTGTCGCTGGCGATCGGTCGGGAGGGACAGAACGCGCGGTTGGCGGCGCGGCTGACCGGATGGCGCATCGACATCCACTCCGACACCGAGGACCGGGCCGGCGGGCCGCCGGCCGCCGCCGAGCCGCCGCCGGCGGGTGCGCCGCGGAGGTCCGGGCCACCCGGGGTTCCGCGCCGCTCTCCCACCGCGGGTGGCCACTCCCGGGGTCGGACGGGATAGACTTATGATGGCGTGTCGTGCGGAGCCCGTCCGTACCTGTATCGGATGTCGAAGCCGTGCGCCGAGTTCCGACCTCTTGCGTATCGTCGTGGACAGCGGCGAGCTCCTGCCGGATGCTCGTCGCCGTATGCATGGTCGGGGTGCGCACGTGCATCCGGATCTGGCCTGTCTCGATCTCGCGGAGCGTCGTAAGGCGTTTCCGCGAGCGCTGCGGGTGTCAGGCCCGCTCGGGTCGGTGCAGGTCAGGCTGTACCTGGAGCGGTTCCGCCCCGCGGCAGCCGGATCCCGTCCGCGGGATCCGGTCGCCGTAAGGGCTCCGGACGGGACGAAAGTCGGGTAAAGGTAGGTGGTACGGGGGTGGTCCGCGGCAGCGGAGCGCCCGGATCAGACGGGACGGACGCCGCCAGCGACGGCGCCCGGTCCGGGAGGCGGCGCCAGATGACGTCGACAGGGAAGCAGGTCGAGACAGTGATGATCGCTCAATGAGCACCCAGCCATGATCACGACCGGCAGGTAACGAGGTCACGCGGGCACGGACCGCGGGCCGAACGAAGGAGCACCGTGGCAGGAAAGGCCCGCGTACACGAGCTCGCCAAGGAGCTTGGTGTCGACAGCAAGACCGTGCTCGCCAAGCTCAAGGATCTGGGCGAGTTCGTGAAGTCCGCTTCGTCTACCGTCGAAGCCCCCGTCGTCCGCAAGCTGAAGGAAGCCTTCCCCACCGAGGGCGGGCCCGCCTCGGGCGGGCGTCCTGGCGGTCGGCCGGCGCCCGGTAACGGCGCCCGCCCAGCGCCGCCGCGCCCGGGCCTCGCGCCTCGTCCCGGCCCTCGTCCCGTCCCCGGTCGTCCCGGCCCGGCCGGTCGTCCCGGCCCGGCCGCACCGCCGGCACCGAGTGCGCCGGCACCTGGCGCTCCGGCGCCGAGCGTGCAGGCATCCCCGCCGCGGCCCGCCGCGGCGAGCGCGGCCGCGCCGCCGCCCGCCGCGGCGTCGGCTCCTCCGGTGTCCTCCCCGGCCGCTCCGTCGGGCCCCCGGCCCGGCCCGCGTCCCGCCGGCCCCGCGGCCCCCGGCCGCGGGCGTCCCGGCGCCCCGGTTCCGCCGCCCGGCGGCAGCGCTCCCAGCGGTCCGTCCGCCGGTGGCCCTCGTCCCGGTCCGCGCCCCGGCCCCCGGCCGTCCGCGCCCGGCAACAACCCGTACACGACGCCGTCCACCGGGCCCCGCCAGTCGGCCGGTCAGTCCGGCTCCGGCCCGGCCTCTCCGCCGCGCCCGGGTGCGCCGCGCCCGGGTCCTCGCCCGGGTGGCCCTCGCCCCGGTGCTCCCGGCGCCGGTGGTCCTCGCCCCTCGCCCGGCTCGATGCCGCCGCGTCCCGGCTCACGCCCTGGTGGTGCCGGCGGGATGCCGCCGCGGCCGGGTGGTAGCGGCGGTCCGCGGCCCAACGCGAACATGTTCCAGCCCCGTCCCGCGGGCGGCGCTCCCGGTCGTCCCGGTGGCGGCGCACCGGGTCGTCCCGGTGGTGGCGGCGGCAGTGGCGGCCCGCGTCCCGGCGGTTTCGCCGGTCGCGGCGGCGCTCCCGGTCGTCCCGGTGGTGGCGGTGGCGGCGGCGGTGCCGGTGCCCCCGGTCGTCCCGGTGGCGGCGGTGGCGGTCGTCCCGCGGCGGGTGGCCGCGGGCGTGGCGGTACCACGGCGGGCGCGTTCGGCCCCGGTGGCCGCGGCCGTCCGGGCCGTCAGCGCAAGTCCAAGCGCGCGAAGCGGCAGGAGTGGGAGAGCGGCCTGGAGGCGCCGCGGATGGGCGCGATGGTCCCCCGTGGCAACGGGCAGGCCATCCGACTTCCGCGTGGCGCCTCGCTGGCCGACTTCGCGGACAAGATCGACGCGAATCCCGGTGCGCTGGTCCAGGTCGTCTTCACCCAGCTCGGTGAGATGGTGACCGCGACGCAGTCCTGCACCGACGAGACGCTGCAACTGCTTGGCGTGACCCTCGGGTACGAAGTGCAGATCGTCAGCCCGGAGGACGAGGACAAGGAGCTGCTGGAGAGCTTCGACCTGTCCTTCGGCGGCGAGTACGGCGACGACGTCGAGCTCAGCATCCGGCCGCCGGTCGTGACCGTCATGGGTCACGTCGACCACGGCAAGACGAAACTGCTCGACGCCATCCGCTTCACCGACGTGGTCGCGGGCGAGGCCGGCGGCATCACCCAGCACATCGGCGNCTACCAGGTGCGGGCCACGGTCGACGGCGACGAGCGGCCGATCACCTTCATCGACACCCCGGGTCACGAGACGTTCACCGCCATGCGTGCCCGAGGTGCCCAGGTCACCGACATCGTGGTCCTCGTGGTCGCGGCCGACGACGGGGTGAAGCCGCAGACCATCGAGGCGCTCAACCACGCCCAGGCGGCCGGGGTGCCGGTCGTCGTGGCCGTCAACAAGGTCGACAAGGAGGGCGCCGACCCGGCGAAGGTGCGCGGTCAGCTCACCGAGTACGGCCTGGTCGCCGAGGAGTACGGCGGCGACACGATGTTCGTCGACGTCTCCGCCCGCAACAAGACGAACATCGACGGGCTGCTCGAGGCGATCATCCTGACGGCCGACGCCTCGCTGGACCTGCGGGCCCCGACGGGTACGGAGGCGCAGGGCGTCGCGATCGAAGGCCGGCTCGACCGCGGCCGTGGCCCGGTGGCGACCGTGCTGGTCCAGCGCGGCACGCTGCGGGTCGGCGACTCGGTGGTCGCCGGTGAGGCGTTCGGCCGGGTTCGGGCGATGCTCGACGAGCACGGCGGTCAGGTGACCGAGGCGGGTCCGGCCCGCCCGGTGCAGGTGCTCGGCTTCACCAGCGTTCCCGACGCGGGTGACAACTTCCTGGTGGTGCCCGAGGACCGGGTCGCCCGCCAGATCGCCGAGCGCCGGCAGGCGCGGGAGCGCAATGCCGAGCTCGCCCTCAGCCGTGGCCGCCCGACGCTGGAGANGATCCTCGAGCGGATGAAGGAGGGCGAGAAGACCCAGCTCAACCTCATCCTCAAGGGCGACGTCTCCGGTTCGGTCGAGGCTCTCGAGGACGCCCTGCTCAAGATCGATGTCGGCGACGAGGTCGGCCTGCGGATCATCGACCGGGGCGTCGGTGCGATCACCGAGACCAACGTCATGCTGGCGTCGGCGTCGGACGCGGTCATCATCGGCTTCAACGTCCGCCCGCAGGGCAAGGCGACGGAGCTGGCCGATCGCGAGGGTGTCGAGGTCCGGTACTACTCGGTGATCTACCAGGCCATCGAGGACATCGAGAACGCCCTCAAGGGCATGCTCAAGCCGGTCTACGAGGAGGCGCAGCTCGGTACCGCCGAGGTGCGCGAGGTCTTCCGGGTGCCGCGGATCGGCAATGTCGCGGGTTCGCTCGTCCGCTCCGGCATCATCCGCCGCAACACCAAGGCCCGTCTCATCCGCGACGGCGTGGTCGTGGCGGACAACCTCACGGTCGAGTCGCTCAAGCGGTTCAAGGACGACGCGACCGAGGTCCGTGAGGGCTACGAGTGCGGTATCGGTCTCGGGTCGTTCAACGACATCAAGGTCGACGACGTCATCGAGACCTTCGAGCAGCNGGAGGTTCCCCGCGTCTGAGGCACGTTGCCGGTCGGTGCCGGCCGGTCGGGCGCCTGCGCGTCCGGCCGGCACCGGCGGTCCGTGTCGCACCGCGGGAGGCGATCATGTGGATCGGGACTCTCAGCCTTGACCTGCTGCTCGGCGATGTGCACTCGCTGAAGGAGAAGCGCTCGGTGGTCCGGCCGATCGTGGNCGAACTGCGCCGTCGGTTCGCCCTCAGCGTCGCCGAGACGGGGCATCTCGACCTGCACCGGCGGGCCGAGATCGGGATGGCGGTCGTCGCCGCCGACCGTGCGCACTGCATCGAGGTCCTGCACGCCTGTGAACAGTTGGTGGCAGGGCGCCCCGAGGTCGAGATCCTCGCCGCGCGCGAGCGCTGCCTGGCCGAGGACGACGCTGACGGGCAGTCCCACCTGTCGGCGGGCACCCTCGACTGAGCCGCTCGCCGGAGGGCGCCAGGCGCCTGCCCCGGGCGTCGCCCAGGCGATCGGGCATCCGGCGGGCGGCGGGAACTCCCGCGCGGTAGCTGTCTCCCGTGCGGAAGCGATCCCCGCGCGGTATCGGTCACGGTGGCGTCTCCGAGTGGGCGGGATCGCGGCGGGAACGACGCCGAGGTAACACGGAGCGAGGAGGTCTACGGTGGCTGATCCGGCCCGGGCACGGAAGCTGGCCGTGCGAATTCGTGAGGTGGTCGCGTCCGCGCTGGAACGAGGCGTGAAGGATCCCCGCCTCGGCATGGTGACGGTCACGGAAGTGCGGGTCACACCCGACCTGGTCGACGCGACCGTGTTCTACACCGTGTACGGCGATGAGGCCGCACGCCGTGCGTCGGCGGAGGCCCTCGAGTCCGCTCGCGGGCTGCTGCGCAGCCAGGTCGGCCGCGCCACCGGCGTGAAGGTCACCCCGACCCTCACCTTCGTGCACGACCGGCTGCCCGACGACGCCAAGCACCTGGAGGAGCTGATCAGCGTCGCCCGGGAGCGGGATGCCCGGCTCGCCGAGGTGCGCCGCGACGCCCGGCCGGCGGGCGACGACGATCCCTACCGCCGTCCGCGGACCGCCGACGACGACGTCGAGGACGACGTGGACACCGACATCGTCGACGAGTTCGACGATGTCGAGGAGTTCGACGCGGACGATGCCCTGGGCGGAGATGCCAGGGCTCGGGAGGCCGGCGCGGTCGGCGGTCACCAGGTGTATCCGGCATCACCCGGCGGCGAGCCGACCGTCGGGCGCTGAGAGTGATAAGCCGCTCCAAGGGGACGAACCGCCGGCGCGCCGGTGGGCCACGGACACGGCGATGGGACGGGCGATGAGCGACGCGAGCGATCTCGTGGCGGCCGACCGGGCGGCCGTGGTGGCCGCGCTGGCGGCGGCCGCCGACGCCGGTGGCGACATCCTGCTCGTCGCGCACGTCAATCCCGACGGTGACAGCCTCGGTTCGGCGCTGGCCCTCGCGTTGGCGCTGCGGACGCTCGGGGCGCGGCCGAGGGTGTCCTTCGACGCCGAGCCCTTCGCCGTTCCCCGGACCCTGCGCTTCCTTGCCGGCCAGGAGCTGCTCGTCGATCCGGTGGCGATCACCGCCCGGCCGGGTCTCGTGGTCTGCCTGGACGCGGCCAGCCGGTCCCGGCTCGGCCGACTCGCCCAGATCACCGCCGGCAGCCGGATGGTCGTCGTCGATCATCACGCCTCCAACACCCGTTTCGGCGACCTCAACCTCGTCGACAGCGAGGCCGCGTCGACCAGCGCGATGGTCGTCGGCCTGATCGACGCCCTCGGGGTGGCGCTGGACGCGGACCTGGCCGCGGCGATCTACACCGGCCTGGTCACGGACACCGGCTCCTTCCGGTTCGCGGCGANGACGCCCGCGGTGCACCGCCTGGCCGCGCGCCTGCTGGCCACCGGCATCCGGCACGATCTGATCAGTCGGGCGTTGTGGGACACCCACCCGTTCGGCTACCTCAAGCTCCTCGGCGAGGTGCTGGGCCGGGCCCGGCTGGAACCCGAGCACGACCTGACCTGGACCTGGTGCGCCCAGGCCGACCTGCGGGCCTCGGGGCTGGACTACGACGAGATCGAGGGCTTCATCGACACGTTGCGTACGGCGTCCGAGGCCGAGGTCGCCGTGATCTGCAAGCAGGACGACGGCGTCTGGAAGGTCTCCGTACGGTCCAAGGGGAGCGTTGACGTCGGCGCGCTGTGTGCCGGTCTTGGGGGCGGCGGCCACCGGCTGGCCGCAGGCTTCGTGACGAGCGCGGAGCTGCCGGAGCTCATGGACACGGTGCGGGCGGCGCTGGCTCTGGCGCCGCGGCTGGCCGACCCCGCGGGCGGGGCCCTGACCGGCCCCGACGCTGCCGCTGGGCGCACCTCCGCAGTCGCCCCCGCCCAGGGTCGGGCCGGGCGGGGGCCGGCCGTGAGCGTCCGGTGAGCCCGCGGGGATCCCGCCCGGCGGGGGGGCCGCAGGTCGACGGGCTGGTCGTCGTCGACAAGCCGCCCGGGCTCACCTCGCACGACGTGGTCGCCCGTGCCCGGCGCATCCTGGGTCAACGCCGCGTCGGTCATGCCGGCACCCTCGACCCGATGGCGACCGGCGTGCTCCTGCTTGGCGCCGGCCGGGCCACGAGGCTGCTGGGTCACCTCGCGCTCACGGACAAGGTGTATGACGCGACGATCCGACTCGGTCGCACCACGACGACCGACGACGCCGAGGGCGAGCCACTCGAGGACCGGCCCGTCGACGTCGACCCCGCGCGGCTCGCGCGGGCGATGGCGGCCCTGACCGGGTCGATCGACCAGGTGCCATCGAGCGTCAGCGCGGTCAAGGTCGGCGGGGTACGCGCCTACGCCCGGGTGCGGGCCGGTGAGCAGGTCGAGCTCGCCGCCCGCCGGGTCACGGTGCACCGCTTCGACCTGCTCGCCCGCCGCGCCGCCGACGGCGCGGCGGACCAGGGGGGCTGCGATCTCGACGTGACGGTCGGCTGCTCCAGCGGGACCTACATCCGGGCGCTCGCGCGTGACCTCGGGGCGGCGTTGGGCTGTGGAGGGCACCTGACGGCGCTGCGGCGCACCGTCGTGGGGCCGTTCGGGCTGGGCCGGGCGGTGAGCCTCGACACGTTCGCCGAGCTGGGCGCGGGGGCGGTCATCGGCTTGTCGGAGGCCGTCTCGGCCGGTTTCGCGCGCCGGGACGTGGCCGGGGACGCGGCGGTCGACGTGCGCCACGGCCGCCGGTTGGCGCCGGTAGGGCGGCCGGGCACCTACGGCGTGTTCGGCCCGGACGGGTCCGTGCTGGCACTGGTCGAGGAAAGCGCCGAGGCGGTCCGCTCGCTGGTCGTGTTCGCCCCGGCCTGACCCCCGTGCGCGGCAGGGGGCGGGCGGCGCTCGACCGTACCGCGCGAGAATGTCCTAGGCTTCCCACGTGCAAACGTGGCGAGGGGCGGAGAACACGCCGGCCGAGTGGCGCGGCGGGGTCGTCACGATCGGTTTCTTCGACGGGGTGCACCTCGGGCATCGGCAGATCATCGGGCAGGCGGTGCGTCGCGCCCGGGACCGCGGCGAGCGGGCCGTCGTCCTCACCTTCGATCCGCATCCGGGGGAGGTACTGCGCCCCGGCAGCCATCCGGCCCTGCTGACGACGTTGCGCCACAAGGCCGAGCTGCTTGCGGCGATCGGCGTCGACGCGCTGTGCGTGCAGCCGTTCACGCTGGACTTCAGCCAGCTCCCCCCGGCCGAGTTCGTGCACGGAATGCTGGTCGAGCGGCTCGGCGCGAGCGTGGTCGTGGTGGGGGAGAACTTCACCTACGGCCACCGGGCCGCCGGCACGCTGGCCACGCTGGCGGCGGACGGGGCTCGGGAGGGGTTCGAGGTCGACGGGGTCCGCCTGGTCCGCTCGGGGGACCGGGTGCTGTCCTCGACCGAGATCCGCCGCCGCGTCGCCGAGGGCGACGTGGAGTCGGCCGCGGTGGCCCTGGCCCGACCACACCGGGTCGAGGGCGTGGTGGTGCACGGTGACGCCCGCGGCCGGACGATCGGCTACCCGACGGCAAACGTCGAGGTGACGCCGTGGGCGGCGGTGCCGGCCGACGGGGTGTACGCCGGGTTCGCCTGCTGGGACGGCCGCCGCCAGCCCGCCGCGATCTCGATCGGCACGAACCCGACGTTCGCCGGCCGGGAGCGGCGGGTGGAGGCCTTTCTGCTGGACTTCGACGGGGATCTCTACGGCGAGTACATGGCCTACGAGTTCACCAGCCGCCTGCGTCCGACGCTGCGTTTCGAGTCGGTGGATGAGCTCGTCACGCAGATGGCTGTCGACGTCGAGGCGACCAGAACGGTCACGCTGCCCGTCTGAGCGTGGGCCCCGGCTGAGCGTCGGCCCGGTCGGGGAGCCCGGCCGCGGGTGGAGGTCCGCGGGTACGGGGGTCACCGGTGCCCGAGCGGTTCCCCTCGGGTTGATAGGCTTCGGGTCCAGGCGGGTGCGGCGTGTCCGGACCACACGGCGATGAGGCCGTGGTCCGGCGGTCGGTTCGGGTGAGGAAGACCCCGGGCGCGCGCCGTCCCGAAGCAGAAGGAGAGGGTGGAGCGTGCCGCTCGCGAGCGACGTCAAACAGAAGATCATGTCCGATTACGCCACCGTTGAGCGGGACACCGGCTCGCCCGAGGTGCAGGTCGCGATGCTGACCCGTCGGATCAGCGACCTGACCGAGCACCTCAAGGTGCACAAGCACGATCATCACAGCCGCCGGGGTCTGCTCCTGCTCGTCGGGCGCCGCCGCCGGCTGCTGAACTACCTGTCGAAGACGGATATCAACCGATACCGGGCCCTGATCGAGCGACTCGGGCTACGGCGGTAGCGCGAAGAGGGAGCGGCCCTTCGGGGACGCTCCCTCTGACGCATCGGGGGTAGATACCAGATGCGTCGCCCGCCGGCGGAGGTCTCCGCCGGCGGATCGGAGGAGCTGGCCGGGATCCGTGGTGGCGAGAGCCGCCGGTCCTCGGTCGTGGTCGCCGGGAGCGGGCAATGCCCTCCCCGGGGGCTTCGACTGAGCACCGGCATCCTCGAGACGCGGACACGGCCGGAGAACAAGATCGGCTGCGTGGACCCGGCCGACGAAGAGGATGGAGTGGTTCGAGTGGACGACTCGACACATGCGGCCGAGGCGGTCATTGCGACCCCGGCCGGAAACCGTACGGTGCGGTTCGAGACCGGTCGGCTGGCCAGGCAGGCCGCCGGTTCCGCCGTCGCCTACCTGGGCGACACGATGGTGCTCTCGGCGACGACGGTCAGCAAGCAGCCCAAGGAACAGCTCGACTTCTTCCCGCTGACGGTGGACGTCGAGGAGCGGATGTACGCCGCCGGGCGGATCCCCGGCTCGTTCTTCCGTCGCGAGGGCCGGCCGAGTGAGGACGCGATCCTCACCTGCCGCCTCATCGACCGGCCGCTGCGCCCCTNGTTCGCCAAGGGGCTGCGCAACGAGATCCAGGTCGTGGCCACGGTGCTGGCCCTCGACCCGGACACGCTCTACGACGTGGTCGCGATCAACGCGGCCAGCGCGTCGACGACCCTGTCCGGACTGCCCTTCACCGGCCCGATCGGCGCGACCCGGGTCGGGTACGTCGACGGCGAGTGGATCGCCTTCCCGACGCATTCGGAGCTGGCCCGGGCCACCTTCGACATGGTCGTGGCCGGTCGCGTCGTCGAGGACGGCTCGGATGTGGCGATCATGATGGTCGAGGCCGAGGCCACTCCGGGCACGGTGGAGCTGATCGCCGGCGGCGCGCCCGCGCCGACCGAGGAGGTCGTCGCCGCGGGTCTGGAGGCCGCCAAGCCCGCCATCCGCGAGCTGTGTCGGGCCCAGAGCGAGCTGGCCTCGCTGGCCGGCAAGGCGACGCGGGAGTTCCCGGTCTTCATCGACCATCACGACGACGTGCTCGAGGCCCTGTCCGCCGCCGTGGGCGACGAGCTGTCCGCCGCGCTGCGCATCGCCGGCAAGGCCGAGCGGGAGAACGAGCTCGACCGGGTCCGCCAGTTGGCCGCGGAGAAGGTCGCCGCCCAGTTCGAGGGGCGGGAGAAGGAGATCGGCGCCGCCTACCGGGCGCTGACCAAGAAGCTCGTCCGCTCCCGCATCGTCACCGAGGGCGTGCNGATCGACGGCCGGTCGACGACGGAGATCCGGGAGCTGTCGGCCGAGGTCGACTACATCCCGCGCGTGCACGGCTCGGCGCTGTTCGAGCGGGGTGAGACGCAGATCCTCGGCGTCACCACGCTGGCGATGCTGCGCATGGAGCAGACGGTCGACACGCTCAACCCCGACCGGACCAAGCGCTACATGCACAACTACAACTTCCCGCCGTACTCCACCGGCGAGACCGGCCGGGTCGGGTCGCCGAAGCGGCGCGAGATCGGCCACGGCGCGCTCGCCGAGCGGGCGCTGCTGCCGGTGCTGCCCAGCCGCGAGGAGTTCCCCTACGCGATCCGGCAGGTCTCCGAGGCGCTGGGCTCCAACGGTTCGACGTCGATGGGGTCGGTCTGCGCGAGCACGCTGTCCCTGCTCAACGCCGGTGTGCCGCTCAAGGCGCCGGTCGCCGGCATCGCGATGGGACTCGTGCACGCCGACGACGCCTACGTCACGCTGACCGACATCCTCGGCGCCGAGGACGCGTACGGCGACATGGACTTCAAGGTCGCCGGCACCCGCGACTTCGTCACCGCCCTGCAGCTCGACACCAAGCTCGACGGCATCCCCGCCTCGGTGCTGGCCTCGGCTCTGCAGCAGGCTCGCGGCGCGCGGCTGGCGATCCTCGACGTCATGGCGGAGGCGATCGGCAGCCCGGACGAGATGTCCGCGCACGCCCCGCGGGTCATCTCGGTGAAGATCCCGGTCGACAAGATCGGCGAGGTCATCGGGCCCAAGGGCAAGATGATCAACCAGATCCAGGCGGACAGCGGTGCCGAGATCACCGTCGAGGACGACGGCACGATCTACATCGGTGCGGTGGACGGCCCCTCGGCGGAGTCCGCCCGCTCGGCCATCAACGCGATCGCCAACCCGCAGATGCCCGAGGTCGGCGAGCGGTACCTCGGTACCATCGTCAAGATCACCAACTTCGGGGCGTTCGTCTCNCTCACCCCGGGTCGGGACGGCCTGCTGCACGTGTCCAAGCTCAAGACGCTCTCGGGCGGCAAGCGGGTGGAGAAGGTCGAGGACGTGCTGACCGTGGGACAGAAGCTCCAGGTGGAGATCACCGAGATCGACGCCCGCGGCAAGATCAGCCTTTCTCCGAGCGCCGAGGCCGCGGACGCGGCGGCGGCTTCCTGACGGCCCGCCGTGTCCGACACCCCCACCCCTGACCTGACCCGCTCCACCGACGGCACCGGCACCTCGGTCCGAGGCGCCGCGGACGCCGGTGAGCGGGTGGCCCGCCTGCTCGCCGGGGGCTCCAGTAGCGAGACGTTGCTGGGCGGCGCGGTGCGGCGCACCGTGCTGCCCGGCGGGTTGCGGGTGATCACCGAGCGCGTCCCCGGGGTCCGCTCGGCCGCGATCGGCGTCTGGGTGGGCGTCGGCTCGCGGGACGAGACCCCGGTGACCGCCGGCTGTTCCCACTATCTCGAGCACCTGCTGTTCAAGGGCACCCCGACCCGGGACGCCCTGACGATCAGCGCGTCGGTCGAGGCGGTCGGCGGTGACCTCAACGCGTTCACGAGCAAGGAGTACACCTGCTACTACGCGCGGGTGCTGGACTCCGACCTCGCGATGGCCGTCGGCGTCGTCGCCGACATGGTCACCAACTCGCTGGTGACCGCCGACGACGTCGAGGCCGAGCGTGGCGTGATCCTCGAGGAGATCGCCATGCACGAGGACGACCCTGGCGACGTCGTCCATGACGTCTTCGCCGAGGCGATGCTCGGCGCGTCGGCGCTCGGCCGGCCGGTGCTCGGCACGATCGAGTCGATCGAGGGGCTCGGCCGCGAGACGATCGCCGACTACTACCGTTCCCGGTACGTCCCACCGGCGATGGTCGTCTCGGTCGCCGGGAACCTGGAGCACGATCGTGTGCTCGCGCTCGTCGCGGACGCCTTCGGCGACCATCTGACGTCGGCCGGGGATCCGTCGGCGGTGCGCGCCGGCCGCTACGACTACCCGCCGGCGCCCGGCATCGTCGTGTCGGAGCGGCCCACCGAGCAGGCGAACCTCGTGCTGGGCACGGTCGGTCTGTCCCGGCACGACCCGCGCCGCTTCGCGCTCGGGGTGCTCTCGACGGCGTTGGGCGGTGGGATGAGTTCCCGGCTGTTCCAGGAGGTCCGCGAGAAGCGGGGCCTGGCGTACTCGGTGTACTCGTTCGCGTCGCACTTCGCCGACGCCGGCCTGTTCGGCGTCTACGCCGGCTGCGCCCCCAAGCGTGCCGACGAGGTCCTGGCGATCGCCCGGGACCAGGTGCGGTCCATCGCCGAGCACGGGATCAGCGCCGAGGAGCTCGACCGCGCCCGCGGACAGAGCCACGGCTCTCTCGTCCTCGGCCTGGAGGACACCGGCTCGCGGATGAGCCGTCTCGGCAAGAGTGAGCTCGTCCACGGCGAGCTGCTGTCCGTCGACGAGATCATCGCCCGGGTGGACGCGGTCACCCTGGACGACGTCACGCAGGTGGCGGCGACGCTCGTCGAGCAGCCCTGGGCGCTCGGCGTCATCGGGCCGTTCGACGACCACGACTTCGGCGCGGCCGTCGCCCGTTGAGTCGTGGGCCCGGCCCGGGCCCACGGACGGCCGGTTCGGCCGCGGCGGCGGAGGGCGGCGATCGGCGTCCGCCACGGAGGGGAGAGGCATGAGCGAGCAGCTCACGGTGGGGGTTCTCGGTGCACGTGGCCGCATGGGGTCGACGGTGTGTGCCGCCGTCGAGGCCGCCCCGGACCTCGCGCTCGTCGCCGCGCTCGATGTCGGCGACGACCGGGACGCGCTCGCGGCGGCCGACGTGGTCGTGGACTTCACCACGCCGGACGCGGTGCTCGACAACGTCCGCTGGTGCGTCGAGGCGGGCCGGCACGTCGTCGTCGGCACCACCGGCTTCGACGACCAGCGGCTGGCCACGGTGCGCGGCTGGCTCGGCGACGCGCCGAAGGTCGGAGTGCTGGTCGCCCCGAACTTCGGGGTGGCTGCCGTGCTCATGATGATGTTCGCCGCCCGCGCCGCCCGCTTCTTCGACTCCGTCGAGATCGTCGAGCTGCACCATCCCAACAAGGTCGACGCGCCGAGCGGCACCGCCCGGCGCACGGCCGAGCTCGTGGCGCAGGCGCGCACGGCCGCCGGACTCGCGCCGGGCGGGCCGGACGCGACGGCCACGGCGCTCGACGGCGCCCGCGGCGCCCGGGTCGCGGGCGTGCCCGTGCACGCCGTGCGCCTCGCGGGCCTCGTCGCCCACCAGGAGGTGCTGCTCGGTGGCGCGGGGGAGACCCTGACCCTGCGGCACGACTCCTACGACCGCACCTCCTTCATGCCGGGCGTGCTGCTCGCCGTGCGACGCATCGCCGACCGTCCCGGCCTGACCGTCGGCCTGGAGCACCTGCTCGACCTGGACTGACCGGCTCGAGCTGGACTGACCGGCTCGAGCTGGACTGACCGGCTCGAGCTGGACTGACCGGCTCGAGCTGGATCAGTCGCCGGGTGTCCTGCGCGGGGCGGCTCCACCGCGAAAGATAGGTTTCCGGGTGTGGTCGGACATGTCGACCGCCGGCCGCCGGCGGGTACCCGCAGCGTCTTCGGAATCGATCTGGGCACGACGTTCAGTTGCCTGGCCCGCGTGTCGGGCGCCGGGGAGCCGCAGATCGTGCCGCTGTCCGACGGCGCGTTGACGCTGCCGAGCGTCGTGCTGTTCGTGGGCACGGACGACTACCTCACCGGGCAGACCGCCCGCGAGCTTGCCCGGGCCCGACCCGACGACGTCTGTTCGCTGGTCAAGAGGCGGATGGGCGATGGCGACTGGCGCTTCATCACCCAGGGTGCGGCCTGGTCCGCGCCGGCCGTCAGCGGCCTGATCCTCAAGGCGCTGGTCGCCGACACGGCGCTTGCCACCGGCGAGCGGGTGGAGGACGTCGTGATCACCGTTCCGGCGTACTTCGGCGACGAGGAGCGCCGGGCGACGGTGCTGGCCGGCGAGTACGCGGGGCTCAACGTCGTCGATGTCATCAACGAGCCGACCGCGGCGGCCCTGTCCTACGGGTTCGCCCGCTTCGAGATCGGCAGCCGGCGTAGCCTCGGTGGACCCGGCACCGCGGCAGAGGAGGTCGCCCTCGTCTACGACCTGGGCGGCGGCACGTTCGACGTCACCGTCGTCGAGCTCGCGGACCGGCGGGTCGCCGTCGTCGCCATCGACGGCGACCATCAGCTCGGCGGCGCCGACTGGGACGAGAAGATCGTGCTGCACCTGTGCGACCGGTTCCTCACCGAACATCCGGGCGCCCCGGACCCTCTCGACGAGGGAGCGGGCTCCCAGGCGCTGCTGCTCGCCGCCGAGCGGGCCCGCCGGGACCTCACCGACGTCGCCACCACCACCGTCGTCGTCGAGCACGCCGGCCGCCGCACCGGGGTGGTGCTGACCCGCGACGAGCTGGAACGGCTCACCGCCGGGCTGCTCGACCGGACCGTCGCCCTGACCCGGGCCGCCCGCGACGCGGCGCTCGCCCGCGGGGTCCGCGGCATCGACCGGATCCTGCTCGTCGGCGGTGCCTCCCGGATGCCCGCCGTGGCCCGCCGGCTCGCCGCCGAGTTCGGGGTGCCCGTCGAACTGTCCGACCCGGATCTCGCGGTCGCCCGCGGCGCCGCCGTCTACGGCGAGAAGAAGGCCCTGGAACGGCTGGTGCTCGCCGATCTGGTCACCCGCGGCCAGCTCGTCGACGGCGCCGGGGTGGACGCCGCCGCCCCGGCCGATCTGGACGCGGCCTGCCGGCGGCTCGCCGACGCGCTCGGCCTGCCCGCCCAGCGGGTGCGTCGGACCGTCGAGGTACAGGTTGTCAATGTCGTCTCCCGCGGCTTCGGCGTGCTGGCACTCAGCCGCCTCGGCGAGCAGGGCGCGGTGTTCCTGGTGCACCGCAACGACCGGCTGCCGATCGCGGTCCGGCGGTCCTTCGGGACCGTGCGCGACGACCAGGACGCCGTCACCGTCTACGTGGTCGAACAGGCCGGCGGCCTGGAGTCGACCCGGGTCGAGGACAACAAGGTGATAGCCGAAGCCGAGATCACCGGCATCCCGCCCGGCTTCCCGGCCGGGTCGCAGATCCAGATCGTCTTTCGGATGGGCTTCGACGGCATCCTCGAGGTCACGGCCACCCACGAGGGTCTCGCCGACCGACCGCTGACGGTGCGGGTCGAGACGTCGGCGGCGCTGAGCCAGGCCGACGTGGCCCGAGAGCGGGAGCAGGTCGCCCGGGCCCGCCGGGAACGCGGTGGCCTCCCGGGCGTCGACGGCCGGCCGGGTCTCGGCGGCCCCCCCGGGGGACCTGGCGGATCTTCCGGGCCGGGCGGGCCGAAGGGCGGCCTGGGCGGTATGCCGGACGGCTGGGTCTGACGGGGGGACGACGATGCGGGTTTTCGAATCCGACGACTACCGTCGCCGGGTGCTCGCCGTGGTGCACCGCCGCGGCGGCGCCGAACACAGCGACCCGTTCGAGATCTACGACATCCCGTTGGCGGAGGTGGACACGCTCGACGACGCGGCGATCCGTGCCCGCATCGCCGAGGTCTGGGCCTTCTGGCAGCGCAGCCGGGACCATCCCCGCTACCGTGGTGTGATCATCGGTCTGCTCGACCTGCACACCGAGCTGTCCGCGGCGCTCGCCGACCGAACCTCGCGCCTAGCCCTGCGCGATCGGGTCGCCGCCGCCCGCGCCGCCCGGGACGACGAGCGGTTCGCCGCCCTCGATGCCGCCGTCGCCCGCCTCGTCGCCCGGTTCGGGGGCATCCCGGCCGACCGGGTCGCCGGCCTGCGGGCATGGGCGGCGACCCAGGGCATCGACGAGTCCGCGTTCGCGCTGCGGACCCGCCGCCATCGGATCGTCACCGCGGGCCCGGCCACCGGGCCGACCGACCAGCCGCGGCCCGAGCCGATTCCCGCCGAGGTGCTCCGCCAGATTCGCGCGGATCTCGACGAGCTGGGCCGGATCACCGCGTCCGGCCCGCCGCGCAGCCTGTTCGACCTGCTCGGCGTGCCGCCCGGCACCTCGCGCGAGCAGATCCGGGACCTGCGTGACGAGGCGCTGGTCCGCAATCGCGCTCGTCGGCCGGACCGCCGCCGCGCGCTTCTCGACGACCTGTTGGCCGCCGTCGGCGCGCTGCTGGTCGAGGGGGACGCGGACGCCTATCTCGATGCACTCGCCGCCGCGACGAGCGAGCGGCTGCGGCCGCGGGTGGCGGCGGCGGTCCTCGTCGAGGACGCGCTGCTCCCGGCGGAGGCGGCCGAACTCGTCGCCGAGGCGCAGGCGGACGGCCTCGACCCGCACCGCGCGCGTGCCGTGGTCCGCTCCCTCGCTCGGGAGCAGGGGGTCACCGTGCCGCCGCTGCCGCCCCCGGCCGCGCCACTGCCCCCGGCCGCGCCGCCGGGCTCCTCCCGACCTCCGGGTCCGGGCTCCTCCCGGTCGGGTCCAGACGCGTTCCCCGATCCGACGGCCGCAGCGGGACGGGGACCGCGCGGGGGTGCCCCGCCCGCCGGAGGGCCGGCGCCTGCCCGTGCGGACGCCTGGCGCGCGGCGGTCTCCCGCGCCCGTGCGGCGCTGCGGGCCGGCCGTCCGGTGGAGGCCGGCGAGCACGTGGCGGCCGCCCGCGAGCTCGCGGGCGAGACCCTGCCGCCCATCCGGGCGATGGACGACGAGGTGGAGACCGCGATCCGGGCAGCGGCCGACCGCTGGGCGCAGCTCGCCCCGCTGATCGCGGCCGGCCGGTACCGGGCGGTGCTTCCCACGGCCCGGCGGCTCGCCGAGACCGGCGCTGACGTACCCGGCCCGGGTAACCAGCTCGCCGGGGAGCTGCTGTCCCTGGCCGAGGCTCGTTGCAGCGGCGCCGACGCGCTCGTCGCCCGCGCCCAAACGGCCGGTGCGCACGACCGCGACCGCCTGCTCGGCGAGGCCCTCGCCCTGGTCACCGACCATGCTGAGGCTTCGGCGCTGCTCGCGCGAAGCCGGCCCGGCCCCGCCCCGCCGGGGGCGGTACAGGCTCAGCGGGACGGCCGTTCGGTCCTGGTGAGCTGGCAACCGTCGACGACCGCCGGCGAGGTGCGATACCGGGTCACCCGGTTCACCGCCGACGGCGTCGGCCGGGCGGTCGGCGTGACCGCGGGCAGCAGCCTCGAGGACGGCGGCGCACCGCCCGACGGTGCCATTCCGCGTTACGAGGTTGCCGCGGGCGTGGGCGGGGCCTGGTCCGCACCGGTCGGGACGGCCGAGCCCGGCCCACCACCCGCAGACCTGGTGCCGTCCGCAGACCCGGTGCCACCCGCAGACCCGGTGCCGCCGACCGGTGTGCCGTCGCCGGAGGCAGGCTCCGCCGCGCCTGCCGTCAACGCCGCCGACACCCTGCCCCCGCCCGTCGGGCTACGGTGGGTCGATGAACGGCTGCGATGGACCTGGCCGGCCGGCTGCACGGAGATGATGGTGGTCTGCCGGCCGGACGAGCCGCCGACGGCCGCCGACGATCCCCGCGCGCAGGCCCGTAAGGTGACCAACACCCGCTACGAGATCGACGGCGGAGTCCCCCTCCCGCCGGGCCGCCCCCTGCACGTCGCGTTGTTCTGCTGCACGCGCCAGGCGGGGCGACTGGCCGTGGCGGCCTTGGCCGGGGCCCGGCTCCGGCTTGCGCCGGTGGGCGACGGAGCTGGCCGGTGAGGGCCCGGGCGACGGTCGCCGTTCTGGTCGCTGCCTGCCTGTTCTATCTCGGCCTGATCGGCTGGCGCGGTGTCGTCCTGCTCGGCGACGATCGCTGGGCCGCCCGCGGGCTCGGCGCCGGGGTGCTGCTGCTGCCCGTGGTCGGGGTCGTCGTCATCGCGCGCGAGCTGCAATTCGGCCGCGAAAGCGGCCGGCTCACCCGCCTGCTGGCGGTCGGCACCGAAGTCGGCCCCGGGATCGCCGGCGAGATCGGTACCGAGGCCGGCGAGCCAGTCCTGGTTCGCCGGCCTTCGGGGCGCATCGATCGGGCCTCCGCCGACGCCGTGTTCGCGCGACGGCGGGCCGAGGTGGAGGCGGACCCGGGCGACTGGCGGCGCTGGTACCGGCTCGCGGTCTCCTACGGCGACGCCGGCGACACCCGCCGGGGACGCGCGGCGATGCGGCACGCGATCGCCCTCGAGCGCGACCCCCGCTGATCGGACGGGCCGGCCCAGGCCCGGGAATCGGCCGGGAAGTGGATGTGCGATTGCCAGCCGACTCGGCCTGCGACGCTCCGCAGCGTCCACCGGTCGGACGGCGGCGGTTTGCTCACCGAATGCGAACGGTTCAGCCGGAGCATTGACCATCCACGCGACGTGATCAGGTACAGTGCCCGGCCGCGGATTTCCTGGTATCAGGCTGACGTTGGGGGAGGGGCGGTGGACTAACCGGCCGACGCCCTGTGTACCATGCCCCAGAGGTCGGTGTAGCCGGTCGTCTGGACTACTGGGGGGTAGTGNTGTGGTGGTGTCGCACGGCCTTTCCTGGCCGATCCGGCAGTGGCTGTGCTGACCACTCGGGCGGACCGGCGGCTACGGTGATCCTTCGATTCCGGGTGATCTGAGGTCCGGTCTCACCTGCTCAGGCGGCGCCGTCCGACCCGCTGCGCCGCACTCCTGCCTGGCTCTCGGGATGCGGTCCATCCGCGCCGCCGCCCGTCCCACCGGCGGTCGGTGGCCACTTTCCAAGGTCCTCGATGTTTCAGATCCGGGAGCACTCGACGTGCGTGCGATAGTGACCGGCGGCGCCGGTTTCCTCGGCAGTCACCTCTGTGAGCGTCTACTCGGCGACGGCTACGAGGTCATCTGCTTCGACAACTTCCTCACCGGCCGGCCGGACAACGTCGAGCACCTGCTCGTCGATCCCCGTTTCCGTCTGGTCAACCGGGACGTGAATGATTTCATCTATGTTTCCGGCCCGGTGGACGTCGTGCTGCACTTCGCCTCTCCGGCATCGCCACTCGATTACTATGAGCTGCCGATCGAGACGCTCAAGGTCGGGTCGCTCGGCACATTCCACGCCCTGGGCCTCGCCCGGGAGAAGCGCGCCCGATTCCTGCTCGCATCCACCTCGGAGTCCTATGGGGACCCCCAGGTCAATCCGCAGCCGGAGACCTACTGGGGCAACGTGAACCCGGTCGGCCCGCGCAGCGTCTACGACGAGGCGAAGCGTTTCGCCGAGGCCGTGACGATGGCCTACCACCGCAAGCATGGCGTCGACACGGCGATCGTGCGGATCTTCAACACCTACGGTCCCCGGATGCGCGTGGATGACGGGCGGGCCATCCCCGCCTTCGTCTCCCAGGCGCTGCGCGGGGAGCCCATCACCGTCGCTGGCGACGGCTCCCAGACCCGGTCCATCTGCTACGTCGACGACCTGATCGACGGGATCGTCCGGCTGCTGCACTCGGACCTGCCCGGCCCGGTCAACATCGGTAACCCGCACGAGATGTCGATCCTCGACACGGCAAAGCTGGTGCGCGACCTGTGCGGGTCGACGGCGCCGATCACCTTCGTCCCCCGACCCGAGGACGATCCCTCCGTCCGGCAGCCGGACATCACCATCGCCCGCACCCGGCTCGGCTGGGAGCCGAAGACGAGCCTGCACGACGGCCTGACCCGCACGATCTCCTGGTTTGCCGGCCAGCTCACCGAGAGCTNCCAGGTCGCCTGAGCACACGGCGCGCTCCCTCGGCGCCACCGGCCGCCTCGCGACCGGATCGGGTGCGGGGCCGCTTTCCGGCCCCGCATTCACCGGTGTTGTTCGGTCGCGGAGTGCGTACATGAAGTTACCGGGGATTCAGGATCGCGGCGTTTCCGGGTGTGACACTCCCAAAACCACGCGTTCACTGTGCCGCCGCGGTGGCGGCGGGCTGGCCCCGTTGCGCTGGCACACCTGGAGAACCGGCCGGCCCGGGAGCCCGTGTGTCGGCGCGGCCAGCGGCGGCCGGTCGACCGGGAAAAGCGGGGGCNGTGACCGTTCGACCTGGGGGTTATGTTCTCCTGTGCCTGTTGTCCGAGCCGCCTGCGTGGTGGTGCCCCTCGAGCCGTCCGCCGGGAACCCGGGTCGTCCGGGGTGACGAACAGCCGGGTTGCCTGAACAGCCGGGTTCGTTGCGGAGCCGAGTTGACGGTGAGCGAGTTGACGAAGAGGAACTGGATGGTCGAGGTATGACGTCGACGGACCGGACCGGGACCGTCCTGGTGACCGGCGCCGCGGGATTCATCGGCTCGCACACCTGTGTCGACCTCCTCGCGGCGGGGCACCGAGTCATCGGTGTGGACAACTTCGTCAACAGCTCGCCGCGGGTTCTGGACCGGCTGCGCAAGGTCGCCGACCGGGACCTCGAGTTCGTCCGGCTCGACGTGCGCGACCGGGCGGCTCTCGGCGAGGTGTTCCGCCGCCGGCCGATCNATGCCGTGATCCACTTTGCTGCCCGCAAGGCGGTGGGCGAGTCGGTCGAGATCCCGCTGGAGTACTACGACACCAATGTCAACGCCACGCTTGGCCTGGTCAGCGTCATGGCCGAGCACGGCGTGCACCGACTGGTCTTCTCCTCGTCCTGCTCCATCTACGGCACGGTCGACACGGTGCCGATCACCGAGGACACACCGGCCCGGCCGACCAACCCCTACTCGCGCACCAAGTGGATGTGCGAGNAGATCCTCGCCGACGTCTGCGCCCGCGATCCGGCCTGGCAGGTCATCTCCCTGCGGTACTTCAACCCCACCGGCGCGCACGAGTCGGGCCTGCTCGGCGAGGATCCCCGTGGGGTGCCGAACAACGTCATGCCCTACCTCGCCCAGGTGGCGGTGGGCCGCCGCGCCGAGCTGTCCATCTTCGGCGACGACTACCCCACCCCCGACGGCACCGGGGTGCGCGACTACATCCACGTGGTCGACCTNGCCGAGGGCCATCGCCTGGCCCTCGACCACCTCGCCGACCAGCCGNGGCACCGGGTCATCAACCTGGGGACCGGCGCCGGGACGTCCGTACGGGAGCTGCACGCGGCATTCTCCGCCGCCTGCGGCCGAGATCTTCCCTGCCGCGTGGTGGCCAGACGGCCCGGGGACGTCGCCGCGCTCGTCGCCGACGCCACGCTCGCCCGCGAGGCACTCGGCTGGACCGCTCGCCGCAGCGTCGCGGACATGTGCCGGGACGCCTGGCAGTTCCAGCGCCTCAATCCAGGGGGGTACGACGATGAAGAGGAGCCTGATGAGCACGTCGGACAGTCATGAGGACGCGGCGGCGCCGGGTAGCGGGCCCCGACCGCGGCTGACGGTCATCGGAACCGGCTACCTCGGCGCCACGCACGCGGTCTGCATGGCCGAACTGGGCTTCGAGGTGCTTGCCGTCGACGTCGACCACTCGAAGATCGAGCGGCTCTCCGCGGGCGAGATCCCGTTCTTCGAGCCCGATCTCGCCGACCTGCTGCGGGCAAACCTCGCGACCGGCCGGCTTCGCTTCACGACCTCCTTCGAGGAGATCGCCGAATTTGGCGACGTGCACTTCGTGTGCGTCGGCACGCCGCAGCGCCCCGACGGCTACGGGGCGGATCTGAGCCATCTCAACGCGGCCATCGAGCGGTTGGCGCCCCTGCTGACCAGGCCGTGTCTGGTGGTCGGCAAGTCCACCGTCCCGGCCGGCACGGCCGCCGGGATCGCCCGGACCCTCGCCCGGCTCGCCCCGGCGAACGCCGGGGCCGATGCCGACATCGTCTCCGACCTTGCCGGCGTGCAGCTCGCCTGGAACCCGGAGTTCCTGCGCGAGGGCTTCGCCGTCGCCGACACCCTGCATCCCGACCGGCTCGTGTTCGGGGTCGCCTCGCCCGCCNCCGAGGGGGCGCTGCGGGCGGCCTTCGCCCCGGTGATCGCCCAGGGCGTGCCGGTGATCGTGACCGACTACGCGACCGCCGAGCTCGTCAAGACCGCGGCGAACTCCTTCCTCGCTACGAAGATCTCCTTCATCAACGCGATGGCCGAGGTGTGCGAGGCCGTCGATGCCGACGTGCTCACCCTGGCCGAGGCGCTGTCCCACGACGTCCGCATCGGTGGCAACTTCCTGCGCCCCGGCGTCGGGTTCGGCGGCGGCTGCCTGCCCAAGGACATCCGCGCCTTCCAGGCGCGTGCCGATGAGCTTGGCGTCGGCGTCGCGCTGCGGTTCCTGCGCGAGATCGACGAGATCAACAACCGGCGCCGGGATCGGGTCGTCGACCTGGTCGCCGCGGCGCTCGACGGCACGCTGGCGCGTCGGCGGCTGCTCGTGCTCGGCGCCGCCTTCAAGCCCAACTCGGACGACGTGCGCGACTCGCCGGCGCTCGCGGTCGCGGACCTGCTGGCCCGCACCGGCGCCGACGTGACGGTCGTCGACCCGGTGGCGACCCCCAACGCGCGGCGCGCCCTGCCCGGCGTCACCTACAGCGAGACCGTCGAGGACGTGGCCGCGGACGCCGACGCCGTCGTGCTGCTCACCGAGTGGCGCCAGTTCGCCGAGCTCGACCCGGCCCGGTTGGGCCAGCTCGTCCGTCGTAAGCTGATCATCGATGCCCGGCACGCCCTCGACGGCGACCGCTGGCGCCAGGCCGGCTGGGTCTACCTGGCCCCCGGCCGGCCCACGGGCGTCATTCCCAGCCCCGTGCCGGAGCAGCGGCCGCGATTCGGACTGCCCGCCGCGACCGGCCCGGACGGCGCGGCCGCGCGCGACGCGGAGATCGACGCCCCCGTGGGACGCCGGTCCTGACCGCTGCGGGTGTGCCGCCCGCCGGCACGGGGCTCGATGGAGAAGGGGCCCCGTCCCGGCGGGACGGTCCGGGTGATCCGCGAGGTAGGGTGCAACGCATGCGTCGTCTCGTTCGACATCGGTGAGCCCCGCCCGGCGTCGCGGTCGGCCGCGCCCGGGACGGCAGGTACCCGTCCGTTCGAGATCGATGAGGAGACCTCCCGGCGATGAGTGACGCGCCGATCGTCCGCCCCCTGCCCGTCAGCGGTTTCCCGGAATGGCTGCCCGAGGTCCGGATCGTCGAGCAGCGCTGGCTCGACACGATCCGGGCGGCCTTCGAGCGTTACGGTTTCTGCTCGNTGGAGACCCCGTCGGTCGAGGCGCTGGACGTGCTCACCGCGAAGGGGGAGACCTCCCAGGAGGTCTACACGCTGCGCCGCCTGCAGGCCGACGCGGACGACGACAGCGCCCGGCTCGGCCTGCACTTCGACCTGACCGTGCCGTTCGCCCGGTACGTGGCCGCGCACTTCAACGAGCTCGTCTTCCCGTTCAAGCGTTACCAGATGCAGCGGGTGTGGCGCGGTGAGCGGCCCCAGGAGGGCCGCTTCCGCGAGTTCACCCAGTGCGACATCGACGTCATCAACGTCGACCGGGTGCCCCTGCACTTCGACGCCGAGCTGCCCCGGATCGTCCACGAGGTGCTCGGCACCCTGGGTGTCCCGCCCTGGACCATCAACATCAACAACCGCAAGGTGCTGCAGGGGTTCTACGAGGGGCTGGGGATCGGCGATCCGCTCGCGGTCATCCGGATCGCGGACAAGATGGACAAGGTCGGCCCCGACGGCGTCGCGAACCTGCTCGGCGCCCAGGCCGGGCTCGACGCGGACCAGGTTCGGGCCTGTCTCGATCTCGCCGCGATCCGGGCGACGGGCCCCGGGGTCGTCGACGAGGTGCGCCGCCTCGGCGTGAAGTCGGATCTGCTCACCGAGGGCCTCGACGAGCTCGCCCAGGTCCTCGAGGACCTGGGCGACCTGCCCCCGGGCAGCGTGGTCGCGGACCTGTCGATCGCCCGCGGCCTCGACTACTACACCGGCACGGTCTACGAGGCGAAGTTCGTCGACTGGCCCGACTTCGGCAGCATCTGCTCCGGCGGCCGGTACGAGAACCTCGCCGGCTCGTTCATCCGCCGCAACCTGCCCGGGGTCGGCATCTCCATCGGCCTGACCCGCATCTTCGCCAAGCTCCTCGCCGAGGGTCTGCTGCCGAGCGGCCCGGCGAGCCCCGCCGACGTGCTCGTGGTGATCCCCGCCGCGCAGCGCCGGGCGGCGGCGCTGGCCACCGCGACCGCGCTGCGCGCCCGCGGGCTGAAGGTCGAGACCTACCACCAGCCGGACAAGCTGGCCAAGCAGGTCCGCTACGCCGCCCGCAAGGGCATCGGCTTCGTCTGGTTCCCGCCCTTCGACGAGGGACGGGAGNACGAGGTGAAGAACATGGCGACCGGTGACCAGGCCGCCGCCGACCCCGCCGCCTGGACCCCCACCTCGACCTGACCCCGACCTGACCCCGCCCTGACCTCGACACGGCGGGTTCCGGGATGCGCGCGGCGGTTGGGCCGCCGCGCCATCGCGGGGGAGGGCTGCCCGCCGCGACGTGGCTGGGCGGCCGGGGATTGACGGGGGCGGAGACCCCCGACCGCGCCAGACCACGTCGCGCGAGCGGGTACTGCGACTCCTCGTCGTTGGGGACTGACGAGGCGTCCACAACCGGTGTACCACGCCCGCGCCGACCCCCAATCCCTGCGCTCCGGTCGCGTGACCGGACGGGTAAGTGGGTGCCGACACCGGCCGCGTTGGGCGATTGCTGGCCCGCTCNACTGATTGCTGACCGGCTCGACTGATTGCGCATCGGCCGACCGGCCCGCCGCGGCCGACTGCGACGGCCCTGTCCGCGGACCGCACCGGTCCTGGTGGCCGGAGGTGGGTTCGCGAGGTCCGGCGTACGCCGGGGGCCCCGAGGCGTCTACCGTGGTCGCAGTCCGCGCCGGGGCAAGGGTCGCCCCGGGTGCCGCGGTGGCGATGGAGGTGGCAGTGTCTGAGCCGGCGTCCGAACCGACTTCCGGGACGGCGTCCCAGGCGGCACCCGGCGCGGCGACGCCGGTGTCCGCGGTGGCGCCCGCTGGTCCGGCGACCGCCCGGCTACGGGTCCAGGTGATCGCGAAGACCGAGTTCCTCCCGCCGGCGGACGTGCCGTGGAGCACCGACGCGGACGGCGGCCAGGCGCTGGCGGAGTTCGCCGGCCGGGCCTGTTACCAGAGCTGGAGCAAGCCCAACCCGGCGACCGCGACCAACGCCGGCTACCTGCGCCATATCCTCGACGTGGGGCACCTGTCGGTGCTCGAACACGGCAGCGTCTCGCTCTACCTCACCGGCGTCTCGCGCAGCCTCACCCACGAGCTGGTCCGGCACCGGCACTTCTCCTACAGCCAGTTGTCCCAGCGATACGTCCCCGAGCGCGACGCGGCGATCGTCGAGCCCGAGGTCGTGGCCGGCGACCCGGAGCTGCACGCCCTGTTCGAGCAGGCGGCGGCGGCGTCCCTGGAGGCGTACNGCCGGCTGCTGGAGGGGTTGGAGAAGCGGTTCGCCGACATCGCCGCCCCCACCTCGCGGCGCAAGCAGGCCCGGCAGGCCGCCCGCTCGGTCCTGATGAACGCGACCGAGACCCGCATCGTCGTCACCGGGAACTACCGGGCCTGGCGGCATTTCATCGCGATGCGCGCCAGCGAGCACGCCGACGTGGAGATCCGCGGTCTCGCCGTCACGATCCTGCGCGAGCTGCAGGCGGTGGCGCCCAACGTCTTCGCGGATTTCCGCATCTCCGCCCTGGACGATGGCACGGAAGTCGCCTCCAGCCCGTTGGTCGGGGAGGGCTGAGGCCGCCGGCGCCGGCTGGCCGAAGGAGGAGCAGCGGATGACCAGTGTCGTTGACGCCGCGCGGCGGGAGGACTCGGGTGAGGCCTCGGGCTCGCTGCCCGCCCGCGCCTACACCCGTGACCACGGCGAGGACGACCCGGCGATCCGCGACTGGACCTGGCCGTACTGACGGTGATCGGCCCGACGGTGAACGTCCTGGTGGTCAACGCCGGATCGGCCAGCCTCAAGCTGCGGCTGGTCGGCCCGGACGACACCCTGCTCGCCGCCCGGGACCTCGACACCCCGGCCGGCCGCGCCGACCCGGCCGAGCTCGCCGCGGCGCTGGGCGAGCTCGTCGGCGCCGCGGACGGCGAGCCGGCCGCGGTCGGGCACCGCATCGTGCACGGCGGCACCGAGTTCACCCGGCCGGTGCTCGTCGACGCGCCGGTGGCCGACCGGCTGCGCGCGCTGACCGCGCTCGCCCCGCTGCACCAGCCGGCGGCGCTCGACGCGCTCGACGCCGTGCGGGCGGCGCTGCCCGAGGTCGACCAGGTCGCCTGCTTCGACACGGCGTTCCACAGCCGGCTGCCCGCGGCGGCGGTGACCTACGCCCTGCCGGCGAAGTGGCGGGAACGGTACGGCATCCGTCGCTACGGCTTTCACGGGCTCTCCCACGCCCACGCCTCCCGCCACGCGGCCCGGCTCACCGGCGCCCGGCGCATCGTGACCTGCCACCTGGGCTCGGGTGCCTCGCTCGCCGCGGTGCTCGACGGGGTCGGCGTCGACACGACGATGGGCTTCACCCCGCTGGAGGGCCTGGTGATGGGCACCCGCTCGGGCAGCGTCGACCCGGGTGCTCTGCTGTGGCTGCAGACCGAGGCCGGGGTGAGCGCCGCGGAGCTCACCGACGGTCTGTTCCGCTCGGCCGGGCTGCTCGGGCTCGCCGGGACCGCGGACCTGCGCGCGGTCGAGGCCGGCGCCGCCGGTGGCGACCCGGCCTGCGTGCTCGCCCTGGACGTCTACCTGCACCGGCTGCGGGCGGAGATCGCCGCGATGACCGCGGCGCTCGGCGGCCTGGACGCCCTGGTGTTCACCGGCGGGGTCGGGGAGGGCTCGGCGGCGGTCCGGGCCGGCGCCGCGGCAGGACTCGGGTACCTGGGGGTGGCGGTCGACCCGGCGCGCAACGCCGCGCCCGCCGACGGCACGGTCGACCGCGAGATCGGCGCACCGGGGGCAGCGGTGCGCACGCTGGTCCTCGCCGCCCGCGAGGATCTGGAGATCGCCCGCGGGGTCCGGAGCGTCCTCGCCGGTGGCGTTGGGTGAGCGATACCGGATGAACCGGTAATGTCCTGATTCGTGACGGGGACCGCCGGTGCGGCCGGGGCCGGGCCCGGCGCGTTCGGCCGGCTGCGGCGGTGGAGCCGGCGCGACGACGCCGAGCACGCCCCCGTCCTCGACCTCACCGACGTCGACGAGGTCACGATGACCCTGCTCGCCCCGCCGCCGCCCTTCCAGGGACTGCGCCGGCGGGTGGTCGACCAGTTCACGATCCTCAGCGCCAACCGGTGCCGGCTGGCCCGCTCGGTCAACTGGGGTCCGCTGGACGATGTGCTCAACCAGGTCGTGCCGGTGACGGGGGCCGGCCGGGTGAACACCGTCGGCAGGCTGCCGCCCGAGGTCCTGGTGCTGCTGCCGGTCTCGACGCTGTCCAAGCGGGCCCTGGTGGCCTTCGACCTGACCGGCCCGGGGGGTTCGGACGCCCACCTGATGCCCTACGGCACGTCGGTGGCCCTCCAGGGAAACCTGATCGCCAGGCTCGCCGATCCACTCGGGGTGCCGCTGGAGGAGCCGGCCCGCCGCATGGTCGACGCCATCTCCCGCTTCCGCCCCGGCCGGCTGTCCGGCAACTACCCACGGCTGGTGCCGGGGCGGGGTCGCCCGCTGCGGCTCGACGCGATCCGCACCTACCTGGAGCGCGAGGCCGAGCTCGCCGTGCCGGCGTCCCGGCTGCGCCGGTGGCAGGACCAGGTCGTCGACGCCGAACGGGTGCTGGCCGCCGCCCTCGCCGAGCCGTTCGACCCCCTCAGCAGCGCCGAGACGCTGCTGCTCGCCGTCGGGGAGCTCTGGCGGGACCCGGACGTCCCCGACGGGCGCGACCTGGCCGCCGTCGAGCGGTACCTGACCGGGTTCACCACCTGGATCGACGCGCTGGTCGGCGTCGGGGCGGCGGCCGAACCGGTGCTGACGACCGTGGCCGAGTACGGGCGGCGCTGGGAGGCGCTCGCCGCCGTCACCCTCGACCCCTACCGGCCGTTCCTGATCAAGACGAGCGAGGAGCTGCGCACCGTGCTCGTCCGCGGCCGTCCGGTGCTCGGCCGGTCCGGACCGCCGTGGCGCCAGCTTCTCCACCCCGCGGCGCTGGTCGACGTCGACTCGGGCGGCACGGGCAGCTACCACGTCAGCATCGGCACGGACGACACGAGCATCGAGCTCGACACCCCGATGATGATCGACCTGTTCGGCGACCCGGTGCCGCGCACCTACATCGAAGACGTCCAGCGCAACCGGGAGGTGTACGCCTTCTACACCACCGACGCGCGCCGGCCGCCGCGGTCCCGGCTGGTCGTGGGGCTCAGCGTCTCCGCGGACGTCTCCCGCATCACCGGCGCGATCGGCGTGCTGATGCTGCTCACGGTGGGCCTGTCCGCCCTGCNCGTCGAGCTGGCCCCGGATGCCGTCGCCGTGATCACGCTGCCCTCCTCGTTCGCGGCGACGGTGCTGCTCACCCGGGAGCGCAGCAGCCTGGCCGCCTGGGTCCTCGGTCCGGCGAAGACGACCCTGCTGGCCCTGCTGGTGGCGCTGGCGGTCCTTGCCGGGCTGCGGGCCACCGGCTGGCACGCCCCGCCCGATCCGGCGCCGCCGGCCCCCGCCGCCGCGGTGACGGATCCGCCCGCGCGGCCCGCCCAAGCCGCCGTGACCGTCCCCGACCGGCCCGGTGGCGGTACGCTGGAGGCTCTGTAGCGGCGAACGGGACGGTGGCGGATGCCGAAGAACTACGGTCCGGGTGTGGCGCTCGGCCCGCTCCGTTCCGGTGGGCTGCGGTCGCTGGTGCGCCTGGGTCGCCGGGACCTGTGGTTCCGGCTGGACCGCAACATGCTGGGCGCGGGCGACCGCGGGAGCGTGCCGGGGCTGGGATCGCCCGGCCAGGTGTCCGGGGGGTCCGTTCGCACGCACTAGTCGTTCTCGCCCCTGTTCCCCGCCTCTCGTCGGCCCGCCCGGTTCTGGCCGGTGCCGCGAGCGGGGCCTGGCTGGGGTGATCGTCGGCGGCGCGCGGCCCCCGACGGATGCCACCGCCGTCGGTGGCGGTAGCGGGTGGACCGGGCCGGGCGCGCGTGTCCGAGGTGTCGGTCATGCTGTCGGGCCAGGCCGGACGAGATCGCGACCGCGGGCGTGGCGGCCGGCGGGAAGGCGGCTCGGTCTGGCGCAGCCGGTCCTTACCCTGCCGCGGCGCGTCGGTGCCGGATGCGGTGGGTGCGCGGATGCGGTGTGGTGCGCGCGAGCGAAGCGGATGGGTGCGGACGAGGCGTGTCGGGTGTGGGTGCGGCTGCGCGGATGTGGCTTGGTGCGTGCGGGTGACGGGGATTGAGCGTGGGCAGGCGGCCTGTCCGCCCGCCGGTGTGGTGGGGCCGTCCGGTCCGGGCGGGTGTGGCCCGCGCGGGCCGCACCGGTCTGGCCGGGGTGGCGGCTCGGGCGGACGATGGGTTCGCGCCGGGTGCCGTACGGCACCGGCCGCAACAAGGACGGGTACAGCAAGGGTGGGTTGTCCGGAGGTTCGGCGGTTTCGCGCCGGCCGGAGAGATGATGT
Organism: Frankia sp. CpI1-P; assembly: GCF_001421075.1. Lineage (NCBI taxonomy): Bacteria > Bacillati > Actinomycetota > Actinomycetes > Frankiales > Frankiaceae > Frankia > Frankia sp. CpI1-P. Next base: position 105,893 of record NZ_LJJX01000002.1, read on the forward strand.
CGGAGGTGCGCTCTAGCGTGACCGGTATGTCAGTGTTGCCGCCGGCGCCGTTCGGGCGCATGATCACGGCGATGATCACGCCGTTCCTGGCGGACGGCGCTCTCGACGAGGCGGGTGCGGCGCAGCTCGCGGTCCGCCTGGTGGACGCGGGCAACGAGGCGCTCGTCGTCAACGGCACCACCGGGGAGTCGCCGACCACGACCGATGCGGAGAAGGCCCGCCTGGTGCGGATCGTCGTCGAGGCCGTGGCCGGGCGCGCCCGCGTCGTCGCCGGCGTCGGGACCAACGACNCCGCCCACACGGTGGAGCTCGCCCGGGCGGCCGAGGCCGCGGGCGCCCACGGGCTGCTCGTCGTCGCGCCTTACTACAGCAAGCCGCCGCAGGCCGGGCTCACGTTGCACTTCACCACCGTCGCCGACGCGACCGGCCTGCCCGTTATGATCTATGATATTCCCGGCCGGACGGGGGTGCCGGTGGCGACCGACACCCTGGTGCGGCTGGCCGAACACCCGCGTATCGTCGCGGTCAAGGACGCCAAGGACGACCTGGCCGCCTCCTCCTGGGTGATGGCGCGGACGGATCTGGCGTATTACTCCGGCACGGACGCGCTTACCCTGCCGCTTCTGTCCATCGGGGCCTGTGGGGTCGTCAGCGTCGTCTCGCACGTGGCCACCCCGGCGATCCGTGCCATGATCGAGGCCATTGGGGCCGGTGAGGTGGGTCGGGCGATCGCGCTGCATCAGGGCTTGCTGCCCGCGTATGAGGGAATCTTCCGAACCCAGGGGGTGATCCTGGCCAAGGCCGCGCTGCGGCTCGCCGGGCTGCCGGCTGGTCCGGTTCGGCCGCCGCTGGTCGATGCCACCCCCGCCGAGGTCGCACGACTGCGTGCCGACCTCGCCGAGGCGACGCTCGACGTCGGCGACCCGCGTGGGGCTGGCGCACGCCAGCTACCGTCCGGTCCGCCGGCCGGGCTCGCGGTCGTGGCGGCGGGTGAGGTCTCATGAGCCGCCCGCACCCCGACTACGGCCCGCCCCCGCCGCTGCGCGCGGACGGCCTGCGCATCATCCCGCTCGGCGGAGTCGGCGAGATCGGCCGCAACATGACCGTCTTCGAGCACTCCGGCCGGCTGCTCATCGTCGACTGCGGCGTGCTGTTCCCCGAGGACTTCCAGCCCGGGATCGACCTGATCCTGCCGGACTTCACCGCCATCCGGGACCGGCTGGCCGACATCGACGCGCTGATCCTCACCCACGCGCACGAGGACCACATCGGCGCGGTGCCGTACCTGCTGCGGGAGCGCCGCGACATCCCGATCATCGGCACCCGCCTCACGTTGGCGCTGCTGAACGCGAAGCTCGCCGAGCACCGGATCAAGGCGGTCACGCAGGAGATCCGCGAGGAGGAGCGGCACACCTACGGGCCGTTCGAGTGCGAGTTCTTCGCGGTCAACCACTCGATCCCGGACGCGGTGGCCGTCGCCATCCGCACCGAGGCCGGCCTCGTCCTGCACACCGGCGACTTCAAGATGGACCAGCTCCCGCTCGACGGTCGGCTCACCGACCTCGGTGGCTTCGCCCGGCTCGGTCGCGAGGGCGTGGACCTGCTGCTGTCCGACTCGACCAACGCCGAGGTGCCCGGGTTCGTCGCCTCGGAGCGGGAGATCGCCCCGGTGCTCGACGGGGTGTTCCGGGACGCGACCCGCCGGATCATCATCGCCTGCTTCGCCAGCCACGTGCACCGGGTGCAACAGGTCCTCGACGCCGCCGAGGCGCACGGCCGCTCGGTCTGCTTCGTCGGCCGTTCGATGGTGCGCAACATGGGCGTCGCGCGTGACCTCGGACTGCTGCGGGTGCCGCCGGGTCTGATCGTCGAGGCCCGGGACGTGGACTCGCTTCCCGACCGCAACATCTGCCTGATCTCCACCGGGTCGCAGGGCGAACCGCTGTCGGCGCTGTCCAGGATGGCCAACCGCGACCACCAGATCCGCATCCAGGCCGGGGACACCGTCGTGCTGGCGTCCAGCCTCATCCCCGGCAACGAGAACGCGGTCTTCCGGGTCATCAACGGCCTGACCCGCTACGGCGCGAAGGTCGTCCACAAGGGTGTCGCCAAGGTGCACACCTCCGGCCACGCCCCCGCGGGCGAGCTGCTCTACGTCCTCAACGCCACCAGGCCGTCCAACGTCATGCCGGTACACGGCGAATGGCGTCATCTGCGGGCNCACGCGAAGCTCGCCGAGGCCACCGGCGTGCCGCCGGACCACGTGGTTCTCGCCGAGGACGGCATGGTCATCGACCTGATCGACGGCCGTGCGCGGATCACCGGCGCGGTGCCCTGCGGCTACGTCTACGTCGACGGTGCCGCGGTCGGCGACGTCGGTGAACCGAGCCTGAAGGACCGCCGGATCCTCGGTGAGGAGGGGTTCATCACGATCACCGTCGTGGTGGACGCCGCCGCCGGCAAGGTCGTCGTCGGTCCCGACCTGTCCGCCCGCGGCTTCACCGACTCGCCCGCCACGTTCGACTCGGTGGCCCGGCTGGTCAGTGACGGGCTCGCGGACGCGATGCGCGGCGGGATGAACGACACCTCGGCCCTGCAGCAGCTCGTGCGGCGCACGGTCGGCCGCTGGGTCAACGAGCACTACCGCCGTCGGCCGATGATCGTTCCGGTGGTTCTGGAGGTCTGATCCGGCGGGGTGGCCCGTCCTCGCCCGCCCGTGCGGGTGGATGTGCCCAGCACGGCACGCCCGGTTCGTCGGGGTTGCAGGGACTCGGTCGCTTCCCTGTGTACCGTTTCGACGGTGGCCACACGTACCAGCGGCGCGCGTACGCGTGTGCAGACGGGGACGGCCACGTCCCCGCCGGGGGGCGATGGGCGTCCGACAGCAACGCGCGGTGGCGCGGGCGGCAAGAGCCGCCCGACCTCCGGCGGCAAGGCCCGCGCACCCGCGGGCGGCCGCACGGCGCGGCCCGGGGGACCCACCCGGTCCGCGCCCGCAGGCCGGGCGAAGGCGCAGGACCGGCAGCGCCGCCCGCCGCTGACCCTGATGGTCGGCCAGGCCGTCGTCCGGACCGTCTACCAGGTGTGGATGGCGGCGGCGACGCTGCTCGGCACCATGCTGCGCCGGACCGGGCGGGGCGCTCGCGACCTGCGCATCGATCCCGCCCACCGGCGCGATGGGCTGGGGCTCGCGGCCTTCGGCGGGGCGATCCTGGCCGCCGTCGCGGTCTGGTTCTCCGCGGGCGGGCCCGTCGGCTCCTTCGTCGCCGCCGTCCTGGAACTGTTCGTCGGCGCCGGGGCGTGGGCGCTGCCCCTGTTCGGTCTGGGGGCCGCCTGGCGGCTCGTGCGCGCGCCCAGCGATCCCGACAGCCGCGGTCGGGTGGTGATCGGCTGGGCCGCACTCGGGGTCGGCCTGCTCGGCGTCGTGCACATCGCCCGCGGGCTGCCCGACTTCTCCGACGGCGTCGGGCGGGTCCGGGGTGCCGGCGGCCTCGTCGGCCTGCTCGGCGGGCGGCCCCTCGCGAGCGCCGTGACGCCGTTCGTCGCCGTCCCGCTGCTGCTGCTGATCGCGGCGTTCGGCGTGCTGGTGATCACCGCGACGCCGATCCGGCAGGTGCCCGAGCGGCTCGCCGGGCTCGTCGAGCGGCTCACCGCCGGGGTGCGCGATCCCGAGGCGCGCCTCGACGACGGCTACGACTCCGACTACGACGACGATCTTGACGATCCGGCGTTCGCCGACGATCTGCTTGACCCGGACGCCGCGGGTGGCGCCCGGCCGGCCCGGGGCCGTCGCCGGAGCCGGGCGGGCGCCGCGCTCCCCGGATCGGACGGGGCGAGCCCGGTCGGTGCGGGTCTGGACGGTGCGGGCGGCGTCGGCGGCGCGGGCCCGGACGATCCGGGTCCGCACGAGGTGTTCGACATCGAGGCCGGGCAGGGTGGCGGCCGGTCCCGGCCGCGCTCCCGGCGCGGTGTCGCCGCGGACGCCGAGGCGGTCGACGGCGTGTCCGCGGCCGGCGACCTCGGCCTCGACCTGTTCGGGGAGCTCGCCGGCCCCGAGGCCGACACCGGCTACGTCGGCGGCCCCGACGACGAGGACCTGGCGGCCGGCCCGGCCGGCGCGGGGGCCGCCTCGGCGGCGCGTTCGGCGGCCGCGGCCCGACGCGGGCGGACGCGGGCGGCGAAGGTGACCGGCGGCGCCGCGGACACGGCGACCGGCGTGCCCGGGCCGGGGTCCCCGAGAGCCCCGGACGAGATCGAGCACCTGGTCCCGCCGGCCGACGGGGACTACACCCTGCCGTCGCCGACGCTGCTGCGTTCCGGCACGCCGCCGAAGGTCCGTTCCGCCGCGACCGACGGCGTGATCGCCTCGCTCACCGATGTCTTCGCCCAGTTCAAGGTCGATGCCCGGGTCACCGGTTTCACCCGCGGCCCGACGGTGACCCGGTACGAGGTCGAGCTGGGTTCCGCGGTGAAGGTCGAGCGGATCACCCAGCTTGCGAAGAACATCNCGTACGCGGTGAAGAGCCCGGACGTGCGGATCATCAGCCCGATCCCGGGCAAGAGCGCGGTCGGCGTCGAGATCCCCAACACCGACCGGGAACTGGTGTCGCTCGGCGACGTACTGCGCAGCGGTGAGGCGCTCGCCAACGCCCACCCGCTGGTCGTCGGCCTCGGCAAGGACATCGAGGGCGGCTACGTGCTGGCGAACCTGGCGAAGATGCCGCACATCCTCATCGCCGGGGCCACCGGCGCCGGGAAGTCGACGTGCATCAACACGCTCATCACCTCGGTGCTGGCGCGGGCGACGCCGGACCAGGTGCGCATGGTCCTCGTCGACCCCAAGCGGGTCGAGCTCACGAACTACCAGGGCATCCCGCACCTGATCACGCCGATCATCACGAACCCGAAGAAGGCGGCCGACGCGCTGCAGTGGGTTGTCAAGGAGATGGAGAACCGTTACGAGGATCTCGCCGCCTGCGGGGTGCGTCACGTCGACGACTTCAACCGCAAGGTCCGCAACGGGGAGATCGTCGCCCCGCCCGGCTCCGAACGGGTGTACACGCCGTACCCGTACATCCTGACGATCGTCGACGAGCTCGCCGACCTGATGATGGTCGCCCCGCGCGACGTCGAGGACGCCATCTGCCGGATCACCGCCATGGCCCGCGCGGTCGGCATCCACCTCGTGCTCGCCACCCAGCGCCCGTCGGTGGACGTGGTGACCGGTCTGATCAAGGCCAACGTTCCGTCCCGGCTCGCGTTCGCCACCGCGTCGCTCGCCGACAGCCGCACGATTCTCGACCAGGCCGGGGCGGAGAAGCTCGTCGGACTGGGCGATGCGCTGTTTCTTCCCATGGGCGCGGGCAAACCGGCGCGTATCCAGGGGGCATTCGTCTCCGAGGACGAGATCGCCGCGATCGTCGACCACACCAAGGAACAGGCGCCGCCGGCATTCCGGGAGGATGTGTTCGACGGGGGCGGCGAGGCGAAGAAGGAGATAGACGAGGAGATCGGCGACGATCTGGCGCTGTTCCTGCAGGCCGTCGAGCTTGTGGTGAGCACCCAGTTCGGCTCCACGTCCATGCTGCAACGCAAGCTGCNCGTCGGGTTCGCCAAGGNGGGCCGGCTGATGGACCTGATGGAGAGCCGGGGCATCGTCGGAGCCAGTGAGGGTTCCAAGGCGCGCGACGTGCTGGTCATGCCCGACGAACTCGAAGGCCTGCTGACGACCCTGCGTAGCGGCTAGGAAGTGCCGGTGGCCGGGTCTGCGCTTTCGAGGCCGGGTGACGGACCGTAAACTGAGCCGGTGCCTCCACGGTAGGCAGAAATTCACGCTTGCGGAGGTCGCTCATGCAATCCGTGGACGATCCGCAGCCGGCCAGCGCCGGCTCGCTGCTCGCCGCGNCCCGTCGCGAGCGCAACCTGACGATCGACGAGGTCAGTGAGCGCACTCGGGTGCGGGCAAGCCTGATCGACCAGATCGAACGGGACGACTACTCCCGTTGCGGCGGCACGGTCTACGCCCGCGGCCACCTGCGCAGCATCGCCACCAGCCTCGGCCTCGACCCCGGCCCCGTGCTCGCCGCCTACGACGCCTCGCACGAGGCGTTGACCGGGCCGGTGCTCGGCGCCCCGCCCGGCGAGTTCGACCCGTTGCGAGGCGGAACCCGGCGCCGGCGCGGCGGGTTCCGCTGGGGCACCGCGATGATCGTGTCGCTGGCCGCGGTGTGCCTGATCGCGGTCATCGCCCTGCTGGTGCCGGGCTCGGGGTCGGCCGGCTCATCCGGGTCCACCCGGCAGGGCGACGCCGCGGCGCCCCCGCCGACCGCGCCGGCACCGACCGCGGCGCCGAGCAGCGCGCCCGTCCCCGCTCCCACTACCTCCCCCCCGTCGGGGGTGAACGTCGTGGTGGCGGCGCGCGACGCGCAGAGCTGGCTGGAGGTGCGTGACGACGACCGCCACGTGCTGCTCGCGCAGCTCCTGCGCTCCGGCGACAGCCGCACTCTCACGGCGCCGGGGGCGCTGAACATCAGGATGGGCAACGCGGGCGCGGTCGACGTGTCCTGCAACGGCCGGAATCTCGGGCCCTCCGGCGGTGCCGGTCAGGTGGTGACGATTCGGGTCAGCGTGGTCGCCTCCGGCGAGTGCGAGGTCGGGCAGGCCGGCCGCAGCCCCCTCGCCGCGGGCCCGCCGCCGTCCGCGCTCGCCACCGCGCCCATCGCGTCGGTGGACTGATCGCGGCCGGCCGGCGGGCGCGGCGACGGCGGGCGCGGCGACCCGGTGCCACCGGCGGCCTGCCGGTCGATCTGCACCGGGTCCGCCCGGGAGGCTCCCAACCTGTGCGAGTCGGCTACCTGTGCGAGTCGGCCATGTCGGGCTGGTGCGGCGCCGGGTGCCGTCACCCCGGTAGCCTGACCTGGTGTCCACTCACGTCCCGCGCCGGGTAGCTCTCGTCACGCTCGGTTGTTCCCGGAACGAGGTGGATTCGGAGGAGCTCGCCGGCCGGCTCGCCGCCCAGGGCTGGGAGCTGGTCGCAGAGGCCGCCGACGCCGACGCCGTGCTGGTCAACACCTGCGGATTCGTCGACGCGGCGAAGAAGGACTCCATCGACGCCCTGCTGGCCGTGGACGACCTGCGGGCCGGCGGCGGCGAATCGGCCGGCGCGGGCCCGCGTGCGGTGGTGGCCGTCGGCTGCCTCGCGGAGCGCTACGGCAACGAGCTGGCGGCGAGCCTGCCCGAGGCCGACGCGGTGCTGGGCTTCGACGCGTACCCGAGCATCGGTGAGCATCTCGAGGCGGTCCTCGGCGGCGCCACCGTGCCCGCCCACACCCCGCGTGACCGGCGCACCCTGCTGCCGATCACCCCGGTGGAGCGGGGCGCCTCGGCGAACGTCGCCGTGCATGTTCCCGGGCACGCCGGCGCCGGCGGGCGGACCGCCGGCGGGCCGGCGAGCGGCGCACCTGATGGGAGCGCCGTGGGCGGGGGCGCGGTGGGTGCCCCGGGTCGTCGCCGGTTGACGGCGGGGCCGGTCGCCGCCCTGAAGATCTCCAGCGGCTGCGACCGGCGGTGCGCGTTCTGCGCGATCCCGTCGTTCCGCGGCTCGCACGTGTCCCGTCCCGTCGACGACGTCCTCGCCGAGGCGGAGTGGCTGGCCGGCGAGGGCGCGCGCGAGCTGGTGCTGGTCAGCGAGAACTCGACGTCCTACGGCAAGGACCTCGGTGACCTGCGGGCGCTGGAGAAGATGCTGCCGCAGCTTGCCGCCGTGCCGGGCATCGTGCGGGTGCGCACGGTCTACCTGCAGCCGGCGGAGCTGCGCCCGTCGCTGCTCGAGGCGCTGCTGACCACGCCGGGTCTCGCCCCCTATCTGGACCTGTCGTTCCAGCACGCCAGCCCGGCGGTGCTGCGCCGGATGCGCCGGTTCGGCGGCTCCGAGCACTTCCTCGACCTGCTCGAGCGCGGTCGCCGTCTGCTGCCCGGCCTCGGCGCCCGATCGAACGTCATCGTCGGCTTTCCCGGCGAGACCGAGGCGGACGTCGACATCCTGGCGGAGTTCCTCGAGGCCGCCGAGCTCGACGCGGTCGGTGTGTTCGGCTATTCGGACGAGGAGGGCACCGAGGCGGTCTCGCTGCCAGGCAAGATCGCCGATGAGGAGATCGAGCGACGCCGGGTACAGATCACCGATCTCGTCGAACAGCTCACCGCCGCCCGGGCGCAGGAGCGGATCGGCAGCCGGGTCGAGGTCCTCGTCGAGGAGGTCGCCGACGGGATCGCCGCCGGATGTGCCGGACACCAGCAGCCCGATGCCGACGGCTCGTGCATGGTCCGACTGCCCGGCCCCGCCGCGGCGGCTGGCCCGTCCGCCGGGGGCCTGCCCGGCGCCGGTCTGCCCGGTGTCGAGGTGGGGGACCTGATCGAGGCCCGGGTCGTCGCGTCCGAAGGGGTCGACCTGGTCGCCGAGTTCACCGCGGTGCTCGACCGGGCCCGCCCCTCGGCCGGTCGGGGCGAGGCCGCGCCGTCGGCAACCGGGGCGCGGGCAAGCGGGGCGCGGGCGTCGGTCCTGGTGGGCCGGCCCGGCGCGGATGGGACGTGACGGCCCCCGAAGCCGACGCCCCGGGCGGCGTCGGCGGGCGGCGGNCGTCGCCGGCCGGCCAGCCCATCCGTGAGCTGCCACCCGTCGACCTCTCGTCGGCCTCGCCCGAGCCGGGCGCCGCCGGCATCGGCGGTCCCATCGCCGCCGTGAACGGTCCGGCCCCGCGTCCGAGCGTGTCCGTGCTCAACGTCGCCAACCTGCTGACGATCATCCGGCTGATCCTCGTGCCGGTCTTCGTGCTGTTGCTGTTCGCCGGCCCCGACGACGACGGATGGCGGTACGCGGCCTTCGTCGCCTACGCCGTCGCCGCGATCACCGACCAGGTCGACGGGTCCATCGCCCGCCACTGGCAGCTGGTCACCGACTTCGGCATCCTCGTCGACCCGATCGCCGACAAGGCGCTGACCGGCGCCGCGCTGATCTCGCTGTCCGTGCTCGGGGAGCTGCCGTGGCCGGTGACGGCGGTGATCCTGCTGCGCGAGGTCGGGGTCACGCTGCTGCGGCTGTGGGTGATCCGCTTCGGGGTGATCGCCGCGAGCCGCGGGGGCAAGGCGAAGACGCTGCTGCTGAACGTGGCGATCGGGCTCTACGTGCTGCCGCTGGCAGGGGTCGCCGCGACCAGCCGGGCGGTGATCCTCGCCGCGGGGGTGGTGGTCGCCGTCGTCACCGGGGTCGACTACGTGTACCGGGCGCTCGCGCTGCGGCGCCGCGCCGCGCGCGGCGCCACCGGCGAGCCCGCGGCCGGGACGGGCATCACCGACGACGAGGGGCTGACGGATGCGCGCTGAGCTGCTGGCGGTGGGGGACGAGCTCCTCTACGGCGACATCGTGAACGGCAACGCCGCGTGGCTCGGCCGCCAGCTCGCCGACGTCGGGGTGACGGTCGCGACGTCCACGGTCGTCGGCGACGACGTCGACGTGATCGCCACGGCGATCCGGGTGGCGCTGGAGCGCGCCGACGCCGTCGTGATGACCGGTGGTCTCGGGCCGACCCAGGACGACCTGACCCGCGAGGGCATCGCCGCGGCGGCCGGCGTCGAGCTGCGCCGCGACGACTTCCTGGAGGCCGAGCTGCGTCGGCGGTTCCGGACGATGGGCCGGCGCGCCGCCCGCGACGTCCCGGTGATGAACTACCGGCAGGCGGACCTGCCCGTGGGAGCGCAGCCGCTGCCCAACGGGCCGGGCACGGCACCGGGCATCCGGATGGAGATCGGCACGGGCGTCGTGTACGCCATGCCGGGCGTGCCCTTCGAGATGAACGACATGTTCACCGGCAGCGTCCTGCCCGACATCCTGCGCCGCGCGGGCCAGCCGGCGGTGGTCGTGCACCGGGTGCTACGCACGGCGGGGATGTGGGAGTCGGTGGTCGCCGAGGCGCTCGCGGCCGAGGTCGACCGGCTGGCGCCGATCGGCAACCCGCGGATCGCGTTCCTGGCCAGCGGCGGCCAGACCCGGGTTCGCATCACCGCCCGGGCACGCGACCGGGCCGAGGCCGAGACGTTGATCGCCCCGGTGGAGGCCGCGGCGCGCACGGCGCTCGGCGCCGGGGTGTACGGCGGCGAGGAGGACTCGCTGGAGAGCGTCGTGCTGGGGTTGCTGCGCGCGCGGTCGGCGACGCTCGCCGTCGCCGAGTCCATCACCGGCGGGCTGCTCGCGGGCCGGCTGACCGACGTGCCCGGGGCAAGTGTGGTGTTCCGCGGTGGCGTCGTATCCTACGCGACCGACGTCAAGGCGTCGGCGCTCGGGGTCGATCAGGCCCTGCTCGCCGCCGAGGGGGCGGTGTCGGCCAACACCGCCGCGGCGATGGCGGCCGGAGTGCGGGCACGCCTCGGTGCCGACTATGGGCTGGCCACCACGGGTGTCGCCGGGCCGGGGGAGCTGGAGGGCAAGCCGGCGGGTACGGTGCACCTGGGCCTCTCGGGCCCGGACGGGACGATCACCCGCTCGCTCCGTCTGCCCGGCGATCGCACGCGGGTGCGTGCCTTCGCCGCCGTGACCGCTCTGGACCTGGTGCGGCGTACTCTGGCGGGACTGCCGGGCAGCGAGATCGCCACCTTCGGTGACGACACCGCCAGCGGGTCGCGGGAGTAATCGCCGGACCCGAGGTGCTTACACAGTTACAGTCCCATCAACGAGGGCCCGAGGGCCACGGTGGTGGGTATACGGTGAACGCATCCCGCGGACGAAGGAGGAGGCTCGATGGTCCTGCTCCGACGCATGATCGGCGAGGCGTTGCGCCGCCGCCGTCAGGATCAGCACCGCACGCTCCGGGAGGTGTCCTCGGCGGCCAGGGTGTCGCTGGGCTACCTCTCCGAGGTGGAGCGTGGGCAGAAGGAGGCCAGCTCCGAGCTGCTCGCAGCCATCTGCGAGGCGTTGGGAGTCCGGCTCGCGGACCTGCTGCGCGAGGTGAGCGAGGACCTGGAGCTCGCCGAGCTGGCGGTGGGTGCGGGCGTCGGCGGGGCCACGGTCGTGGTGCCGGCCCGCCCGACGGTCGTGGATCGGGCTGCCTGAGCTCTCCCGGTCGCGCCCGCTCGACGGCCGCAGGCCCTGCCTTGGGCCGGTCTTCGCGTGCGACCTCCCGCTGGTCACTGCCGGTGTTCGAGGCCGGCCAGGCTTCGTGTGCTGTGGTCCGCACTAGCATGGTTCCTGTGCGTCGACGGTCTTCGGTGACGGAGTGGGACGGTACCGGGAGCTCCGCGTACGGATCTCTTTCCGGGGCACGCCAAGGAACGCAAGCGGCTCCGACCCGAGAGGACGAGCATGAGTGCGATCCGTAGCCCGCTGTCCGACGAGGCCCGTTCCGTCACCGGCGAGGCGTTGCAGGGCGCCTTGGTCGATCTGATTGATCTGTCCCTGTTCGCGAAGCAGTTGCACTGGAACGTCATCGGCCGGAACTTTCGCAGTGTGCACCGCCAGCTCGATGAGATCGTGGAGCTGGCCCGCCGCTACGCGGACGCCGTCGCCGAACGGGCCGTAGCCATCGGGGCGAACCCGGACGGCCAGTCGTCGACCGTCGCCCGCGGCACCCATCTGCACGGAGTCGAGGTCGGTTATCTCGCCGACGAGAAGGTGGTCCGGCTCATCGCCGACGTGCTCGCCGAAGTCGTCACCCGTATGCGCATCCGGATGGACGCGACCGAGCAGCCCGACCCGGTCACCCAGGATCTGGTCATCGACGTCGTGCGCGAGCTGGAGGAACAGCACTGGATGTTCCAGGCGATGGTCTGAGCCCGGCCCGCCACCGGGGCCGCCGCCACCAGGACCACCGGCCCGAACGGGCGACTCCGGTGGCGGCGCGCGGGTCGGTCTGNCACTCTCCCCGGGTAGTTCTCACGGTGCAGCTTGAGTCGGTCGTCGTCCCCCCGGGCATGGCTCCCGGGCCTGGCCCGCAGGGAGAGAAGATCAGGTGAGCACCGCCTCGCAACCCGAGGAGGATGACGCAGCCCCGGAGCACCTGCCGATCCAGGTCTGCAAGGCGTGTAACGGGTTGGGCGAGCAACTGGTCGTCTTCGCGACGGCGCGCGGNGGCTTCGTGCCGGCCTGCCGCTCGTGCGTGGTCTGCCAGGGACGGGGCCGCACCGCGCTGTGCCCGCCCGTCTGACGGGATGNCCGCCCGTCTGACGGATGGACGACGCGATTGGTGTACCGGCCGGGTCACCACCGGGCCGAGGTCGTGCGACGATCGTGGTATGGCGAATGTCGTCCGCAAGATTGCCCGGTATCTCTCTGCGTCGGCGAACCNCAAGTTCGACGAGCGGGCCGACCCGCGGGTGCAGATCGACCAGGCCATCGAGGAGGCGCGCCGCCAGCACGAGGCGCTCGTGCAGCAGGCCGCGCTCGTCGTGGGAAACCAGCGTCAACTGGAGATGCGGCTGGCCCGTCAGGCCGAGGAGGTCGCCGGCCTGACCGAGTCGGCCCGCTCCTCGCTGCTGCTGGCGGATAACGCGCGGGCCTCGGGTGACCCGGTCTCCGCGGCGAGCTACGAGGAGACCGCGCAGGCATTCGCCGGCCAGCTCGTCTCCGCGGAGACCTCCCTCGAGGATCTGAAGAACCTGCACCGCCAGGCGGCGGCCTCCGCGGCCCAGGCGCGCACGGCGGTCGAGGACAACACGGCGCGGATGCAGCGCCACCTGGCCGAGCGGGCCCGGCTGCTGACCCAGATCGAGCACGCCGCCATGCAGGAGCAGATGACCCAGGCGATGGAGGGCATGTCGTCGCTGGCCCCGGCCGGCGACACCCCGACGCTCGCCGAGATCCGCGACAAGGTCGAGCACCGCTACGCGGTGGCGCTCGGTCGCCATGAGCTCGCCTCGCAGGGGATGGAGGCGCGGATGGTCGAGGTCCGACGCGCGACCATGGACGCCCGGGCCCTGTCTCGGCTGGCCGAGCTGCGCGGCGATCTCGGCAGCGGGACGCCGGCGGCACTCGGTGCCGGGGCCGACCCGCAGCGGCCGTCGCTGACCAAGGGGCAGTCAGACGGCGAGCCGTACCGGGCGCCCGACGCCGGCGGCCGGGGCGCGCCACCGCCTGCCGCGGGCGGGCAGGGCGCCGACGGGCCCGCGTCCGCGCCCGGTGGGCCGGCGGCGTGAGCCGGGTGGGGAGCCGACGGTGACGGACTGGCCGACGCGCGACGGTCGGGCGGACTCCCCCGGCGCCCCCGGTCCCGCAGCCTCCCCCGGTCCCGCGGCCTCCCCCGGCGCCCCCGGCCGGGCGTGGGATCGTGTTCAGGCGCTTCTCGACGGGCGGTCCAGCGTGGCACGCGCGACCGCGGCCGCCGCAGCCGCCGTCGTACCCGCTCTGCCGGCCTGGGTCGGCGCCGACGTCGAGCGACGGTCGCTGGAGCGGGCCGAGCGCCGGGCCGGGCGCGGGCTGCGCTGGGCCCGGCGGCGGGAGGCGGCCAGCGTGTCGATCTGGACCGGGGTCGCCGCGCTGACCCCCGTGGCCGCCGTGGCGTACGACTCCTGGGGCTGGCTGGTGGCCGGCGGGGCCGCGCTCGCCCGGGCGGCCCTCGCCGGGCGCGAACTGGGACTGCTGCGGCGGGCCGACAACGGGCTCCCGCTGCCGCGTACCCCCGCGCCGAGCCTGTGGGAGCTGCGTCGGTCTGCGGCCGCCGAGCCGCTGCGCCGCGGGGAGGCGGGGCTGGCCGCGCTCGTGGCGATGACCCGTTCCCTCGGCCCGGGCCCGGCCCGAACGTTCCTGCAGACGGCAGTGGCCGGCGCGGCGGAGCTGGTCGACGGGCTGCGCGTCGGTGCGGCCCGGGTCGTCGCCTGCGAGGCGGCCGTTCGGGCGATCTCCCATCCCGGGCGGCGGGCCGAGCTCGCCCGGAGCACCGAGGCCCTGGTGGCGACGATGGCGACGTCAGTCGCCGTCTTCGACGACCTGCTCGCCGCGGCCGGCGAGACGGTCGGTACCGTGTCGTCGTCGGCACCCGGCCTGATCAGGCTGCGCGAGGACACCGAGGCGCTGCGGGAGTACGCGGCGGCCCTGCGGGATCTCGCGGGCGTCTAGCCGTCCGGCTTGCCGCAGCCCCGCCGCGCGCGGCTGGAGCACCCATGCTCGGGCCGGTACGAACTGCGAGGCTCCGACCACGTGTCGTCTATTCGACTGGGTGGCACCTTCGGGTCGTAGATCGCCACGTTTACAGCCGGTTCACTGAATACGGTGCGTAACGAATGGCAATTAGGCATACGGTCCGTTGGGCTGGAGAACGCCATTCTCTTGGCTTTCTCGGCGTTTTGTCACCGTTTGGTGGTGTTGCTCCGGCGTAGGAGCGTTGGTTCCGGGTCCGTGGAGCGTACGGTGCGTGCATGTTGGGCGGCCGTGCCGCGTGTACGGAGAAGTCGGGACTGGCTTGCCCAGGAGTGGATGTGTAATGTCCGGCTTGTCCAAAGTCCGCTGCTTGGCACTCAGCGGACATAGAAGACCAAGGCGCATCGCGGTTCTGCTGGTGCTGGCGCGCACCAGGCCGGCCGTGATCGCGCTGGGGGGTGGCGCGGTCCGAGCAAGTCAGAGGTGGACTGAACCGTGACATGCCCTGCCGGGGAGTTCCCCCCGGTTGATTCCGCAACCGCGACGGCAACTGCAACGTCCCTGGCCGAGCTGGACCGGCCCTACAGCGAGCAGCGTTGGTCGCTGATGCTGCCCCACCGGNAGCGGCTGATCCACATCGCTCGCCGTCGGCTGCCGAGCAAGGCCGACGCGGAGGACTGCGTGCACGAGGCGTTCATCCGTGCCGCGGGCTTCCGGGACCTCGACGCAAGCCGAGTCGGTCAGTTCCTGACGACGACGGTGCTGCGCCTGTGCGTCGACCACCACCGGGCCCGTCAGCGCGCGGAGCGGGCGGTCGTCCGCGGGTACCTGCAGCCGTGGGAACCCGCGCCCGACGACGCCGTCTGCGACCGGGCGGAGGCCCGCTGGCTGCTGGCCCGGGCCGGTTCGCTGCGTGGCCGTGAGCGTCAGGTGATCATGGCGCGGGCGGCCGGGATGAGCACGCGGGAGGCGGCGGCGGACCTGGAAATCAGCCTCAAGGCGGCCGAGGGTGCCTTCACCCGTGGCCGGGCGCGGCTGATCTCCTTCTCCCGGAACTGACGGTTCGCCAGGATCGGGCGTGTACTACGCGCCATCACGCACCATCAGGCACCACCTTCCCCGGCATCAGGCCGGCGGACGCGGCCGGAGCGCGCCTCGGCGCCTCGGTTCGCACGTCCGCGACGGGCGACGGCTCCTGCGGGAGCCGCCGGTCCGGCCTGGCATCGGGGGCACCAGGTGGTGCGCCGGCTCTCGTCGTCGACCCGGCCGGGTATCCGGCTCTGGTCGGCTGTGAGTATCCGGCTCCCGCACCGCCGGCAAGGCCGCCCGGCCCGGCCGTAGACCCAGTGCTCCTCCCCGGGTCGCATTGACCCGGTCGTCACCTGATGCCCACCGTGGGCGCCGGTCCTGATCATCGCTTGGGCTCGTCGCACGAGTCCCGGTAGATCGGGTACGTCGCCCACGGGCGTCCAGGGTGACACCCCGGCGACAAAGCAGGCCTCGGTCCGCCAGATGTTGCCCAGGCCGGCGATGATGCGCTGGTCGAGCAGCGCGGCACCGATCTGCCGCTGCGGCGTTGCCCGCAGCGCCGCCACCACAACGTCCAGATCCCAGTCCGCGCCGAGCACGTCCGGGCCGAGATGGCCGACGGCGTCCTGTTCGCGNCTCGTCGCCAGCAGCTCGACGACCGCCAGCCGGTACCCGACCGCAACCTGCTCCGCGGTGGTGAGCACGACCCGGATCTGCCAGGCCGGACCGCCCGACCAAGCCACCCCCGGACGGTAGAGGTGCCACGAGCCCTCCATCCGAAAATGGGTGTGCAGGCTCAGCCCGCCGTCGAACCGGGTCAGCAGGTGCTTGCCGCGCGCCGCCACCTCGATGATCCGCTGGCCGGAGAGGTCGGCCGTGGCCAGGTGGGGCACCCGGAAGTCGGTGCTCAGCAGCCGCGCGCCGGCGAGTGCGGCGTCCATCCGCCGGGCCGCCCGCCACACGGTGTCGCCCTCGGGCATCCCCGCCTCCCCCCGCATCCTCCGCGCCTGCGTGGCCGATGCCTGCGCCGTCCACCTTCCGCCGTTCGACGCCTCACGTCACCTGCCGCTGCAGGTCCGGTCCCGGTCCCGGTCCCGGTCCCGGTCACGGTCACGACTGGGGCGCATCGGCCGGGCGGGGCGAGCGGCGTTGCGGGAGCCGCCGGGCGACCACGATCGCGCCGAACAGCCCGATGCCGACCGTGAGGCCGAAGGCGACCGCGAGCCCGGTGTCCGGCGCGCCGGTCGTCGCCTGGCTCGCCGCGACCGCCACACCGCTCACTCCGGCGCCGAACGCGGTGCCCAGGTTGTCGCTGAGTGCCACCGCGGTGCTGGCCACCCCGTGCCGGTCGGGCGGCGTCTCGCCGAGGACCAGCGTGACGATCGTCGAGTACGACAGACCGATTCCCACCCCGGCGACTCCCCAGCAGGCGATCGGGACGGCCAACGGCACGCTCGCGGGCAGCAGCACGGTGGCGAACCCGCCCGTGCCGAGGGCGACCAGTCCGAGTCCCGCCCCGATGAGCTCGCGGTACGACCGGCGCTCGGCGAGTCGGGCCTGCGTCCAGGAGCCCGCCGTCCAGCACAGAGTCGCCGTGGACACCGCGAGTCCCGCCGTGGTGGTCGACGCGTGCCGCACCGCGGTGATCGACAATGGCACGAAGGTGTCCGCGCCGAAGAAGGCCCAGGTCAGTAAGCCCCGGGCGGCCACGGCGGCGGGGACACCGGGACGCAGGCGTAGGGTGCCGGCCGGCAGCAGCCGGCGCAGCGGGCCGAGACCGCAGGCGACGCCGGCGGCGATCAGTGACAGGCCGGGCGGCGAGCGGTTCGTCAGCCCGGCCAGGACGAGGCCCGCGCCGCCGCTGATCCGCGCCGCCGCGACGATCGGGATCCGGACGTGCCCGCCAGCCGGCCGTCCCGGTAGCGCGCGCAGCGCCCGGAAGGGGATGCCCCCCGCGGCGACGGTCAGCGGCAGCAGCCCGCCGAAGACCCAGCGCCAGCCGGCGTGGGCGGCGATCAGGCCGGCCAGCGCCGGCCCGCCGAGGCCCGGCACCACCCAGGCGGTGGAGAGCACCGCAAACACCCGGGGGCGCAGCTCGGCGGGGTAGACGCGGCCGATCATGGCGTAGGCGATCGCCGGGATCGCCCCGCCGCCGAGGCCCTGCAACCCCCGGCCGACGACGAGCACGCCCATCGTCGGCGCCAGGGCGGCGAGCAGCAGCCCGGCGCAGAAGAACAGCAGCCCGACGGCGAACGGGCGGGCCGGCCCGGCCCGGTCGGCGNCGGCGCCGGCCAGCACGATGCCGACCGTCGTGCCGAGGAAGAACGCACTGGTCGCCCAGCCGTACAGGCCGACGCCGTCGAGATCGGCGGCCACGTCCGGTAGCACCGTGACCACGGCGAGGGCCTCGAACGCGACCAGCGTGATGATCGTGACGAGACCGACGGTCAGCGCCCTGATCCGTCGGTCCCACAGGGACCGCACCGCCGGCCCGCGACCGCCTTCTTCGCGTGCCCCGACCTGGTCGGTCAAGCCCGCAGCCGCAGGCCGCGCGGCGTCGGATGGAAGCCGGCGCGTTCGAGGGCGGCNCCGAGGCCACTCGCGGCGATCGGCTCCCCGTCGGCCTTCTCCACGGTCAGCCGGCCGAGTGATCCGTCCGTGACGGCGCGGGCCAGGGCGTCCACGGCGGTCCCGGTGAGGCGTTCGTCCGCCGTCCACGACAGCAGTGACCGCCCGCCCCGCTCCACGTAGAGGACGAGTTCGCCGTCGACGAGGACGACCAGCGCTCCTGCCTTACGGCCGGGTCGGTGCCCGGCCGCCGCGTCCACCCCCGGTTCCGGCCGGTCCGGCCACGCCAGTGCGGCACCGAAGGGGTTGGCCGGATCGGTGGCCGCGAGAACCACGGCCGCGGGCCCTGCACCGGCCCGGCCCACCGCGGAGGCGGGCCGGCGGGGATCCGCCTGCGCCCACGGCCCGCCGTCATCCGCCGAGGTGCCCAGGTCGGATCCGATCGGAGGCGGCGCCCAGGAGGGGGCCTGGGCCGCGTCGCGCTGCGCTGCGGCGATCGCCCGTAGCCGATCGACCGCGCCGGGCACGGCGAACTGGGCGGCGCCCAGCGACTCGACGAAGTAGCCGCGCCGGGCCCGGCCCGCGTCCTCGAACGCGCTGAGCACCCGGTAGACCGCGGCGAAACCGCCGGGCGGGCGCTCGCTGGTCACCGCCCCCCGGGTGACGATGCCGTGCCGGTCGAGCAGCGCCTCCGCGAGCGCGTGGCCACGGCGGGTCGGGTCCTCGTCGCGCTCGGGTAGCAGCGACCACCGGCCGGCCGCGGTGGGGGGGCCGGTCCGCCGCGGCAGCATCGGCCGACCGTAGCGGGACTGCCGCGGCCGCGGGGCCCGTCGCCCCGCCCCGGGTCCGGCGGTCCCGCCGGTGGCACTCAGGGCGACGCGCAGCGGCGCGAGAGTGTCGTTGGTGATCAGGCCCGCCCAGACGAGATCCCACAGGGCCGCGGTCAGGGCGGTGTCGTCGAGCGAGCCGACCCGATCCGACAGGGCCCGGAAGAACAGCGCCGCGCCGTCCGCGAGGGCGTCGAGGACCGCGGCATGCGGCTGCCCGGCGGCGGCGTCGAGGTCGGCCGCGGGCAGCAGGAGGGCGGCGGCATCGGCGGTTACCAGCGTCAGCCAGCCGTCGCCGCCGGGCAGGCCGCCGGCACCCGCCCAGTGGACCTCGCCGGCGGAGCACAGTTCGTCCAGCATCGCGGGGGAGTAGTCGGTGACCCGGGCTGGCAGGACGAGCTGCTCCCAGGCGCTCGCCGGGATCAGGACGCCCTGCAGTTGTTCGACGGCCCGCAGCACGCCGTCGACCCCCCGGCCCCGACCGCTGGTCACCCCCTGCCAGGTGGGTAGGAAGGCGCCGAATGCTCGGGTCGGCACGGCCTCGACCTCGCGGCGCAGCGCGGCGAGACTGCGCCGGCGCAGCGCGCGCAGCACCCCGGCGTCGCACCACTGCATGCCCGTGCGCTCGGGATGCAGCTCGCCGCGCACCAGCCGGCCCTCGGCCGTCATGGTCTCGAGCACCCCGACGACGACCGCCGTGCCCAGTCCCAGACGCCGCGCCGGTTCCTCGGCATCGAACGGACCGTGGGTGCGGGCGTACCGGGAGATCAGATCGCCCAGCGGGTCGCGCGCCGGCTGGGTGAACGCCTCGGGCACCCCCACCGGCAGGGGGACGCCGAGGGCGTCGCGCAGCCGGCCCNCGTCCTCGACCGGCACCCAACGTTCCTCACCGGCGATGCGTACCCGCAGGATCCTGCGATCGTGCTCCAGCTCGGCCAGCCAGGCCGGGGTGGCGCCCCGGTCGATGGCCTCCTGCATGGTCAGGTCGCCGACGATGCGCAGCAGGTCGGCGACCCCCTCGGCGTCGCGGGCGCGCCGCTCGGGAGCGAGCCGGGTGAGTTCGGCGGTCACCTGGGCGAGCGCGGCGGGATCGATCAGCTCCCGCAGGTCGGCCTCGCCGAGCAGCTCGGCGAGCAGCGAGCTGTCCAGCGACAGCACCTGGGCGCGGCGTTCGGCCAGTGGTGCGTCGCCGTCGTACAGGAACGCGGCGACGTAGCCGAACAGCAGCGACGAGGCAAACGGCGACGGGGACGCCGTCTCCACCTCGACCACCCGCAGCGATCTGGCTGCCACCGCACGCATGAGCCCGACCAGCGCCGGGGTGTCGAACACGTCCTGCAGGCATTCCCGCATCGTCTCCAGCACGATCGGGAAGTCGCTGAACGTGGCGGCGACGGTGAGGAGCTGAGCGCTGCGCTGGCGCTGCTGCCACAGCGGGGTCCGCCGCCCGGGGGTGCGCCGCGGCAGCAGCAGGGCCCGCCCGGCGCACTCCCGGAACCGGCTGGCGAACAGGGCGCTGCCGCCGATCTCCGCCCGCACGATCGCGTCGATCTCGTCCGGATCGAACAGCGCGAGATCCGCGCCCGGCACCTCCGCCGCGTCCGGGATCCGGGCGACGATGCCGTCGTCGGTGTGCATGATCTGCACCTCGGTGCCGTACCGCTCCCGCAGCCGGGCCCCGAGCGCCAGGGCCCAGGGCGCGTTGACCGGGGCGCCGAACGGCGAGTGCACGGCGAGGCGCCAGTCGCCGATCTCGTCCCGGAACCGCTCGACGACGATCGTGCGATCGTCTCCCAGGTGCCCGACGGCGGCCCGCTGCTCGTCGAGGTAACGCAGCAGGTTCGCGGTGGCCCAGTCGTCCAGCCCGGCGGCCCGCACCCGCTCGGCCGCGGCCGGCGCCGGCAGCCGGCCGACCTCGCGCAGGAAGGCGCCGAGCGCGCGACCGAGCTCGGCGGGCCGACCGGGGGCGTCGCCGTGCCAGAAGGGCAGCCGGCCGGGGCGGCCCGGCGCCGGGGTGACCAGCACCCGGTCCGCGGTGATCTGCTCGATCCGCCAGCTTGACGAGCCGAGCAGCACGACGTCACCGACCCGCGACTCGTAGACCATCTCCTCGTCGAGCTCGCCGACCCGGCTGGCCTTCTCCCCGACCAGGAACACACCGAACATGCCCCGGTCGGGGATCGTTCCGCCGCTGGTCACCGCAAGCCGCTGCGCGCCGGGCCGGCCACGCAGGATGCCGGTGGTTCGGTCCCAGGTGATGCGGGGACGCAACTCGGCGAAGGCATCGGAGGGGTAGCGCCCGGCGAGCATGTCGAGCACGGCCTCCAGGACCGAGGCCGGCAGGGACGTGAAGGACGCGGCCCGCCGGGCCAGCGCGCCGAGATCGTCGACGGACCAGTCGTCCATCGCCGTCATCGCCACGATCTGCTGGGCGAGCACGTCCAGCGGGTTACGCGGAGCGTGGACCTCCTCGATCGCCCCCGCCCGCATCCGCTCGGCGACCACGGCGCTCTCGAGCAGGTCCCCGCGATGCTGCGGCAGGACCACGCCGAGGCTCGTGGCGTCGACCTGGTGACCGGCGCGGCCGACGCGCTGCATGCCGGCGGCGACGCTGGGTGGCGAGCCGATCTGGACGACGAGGTCGACCGCGCCCATGTCGATTCCCAGTTCCAGGCTGGAGGTCGCCACGACCGCCGGCAGCCGCCCGGCCTTGAGATCATCCTCGATGAGCAACCGCTGCTCCCGGCTGACACTGCCGTGGTGTGCCCGCGCGACCTCCGGCCACCCGGCGGTGCCGCCGCCCTGGCCAGCCGCGCCCATCATCGCGGCCGGGGCCACGCGCGCCGGGGTTGCCCCGGTGCCGTCGAGCCCGGCCGCGACCGGGCTCGACTCCGGCCCCCCGGCCGCGGCTGCGGCCTCGACCAACCGGTCGGCGTAGAGCTCGTTCAGCCGGGCGCACAGCCGCTCGGCGAGCCGCCGCGAGTTGGCGAACACGATCGTCGACGAGTGCGCCAGCACCAGGTCGAGNACGCGTTCCTCGACCGCCGGCCAGATCGACGCCCGTGGCGGGGCGGCCGCGGCGGAACCGTCCGACGGCGCGTCGACGAGCGGCTCGCCCAAGTGGGTCATGTCCGCCACGGGGACCACGACCTCGATCTCGAGGGTCTTCGCCGCCGGCGGCCGGACCACCGTCACCGGGGCCGCCCCGCCGAGGAAGCGCGCGACCTCCTCGACCGGGCGCACCGTGGCCGACAGGCCGATCCGCTGCGCCGGCGTCTCCAGCAGCGCGTCGAGGCGCTCCAGGCTGAGCGCTAGGTGGGCGCCGCGCTTGGTGCCGGCCACCGCGTGCACCTCGTCGACGATCACCGTGCGGACTCCGCGCAGCGCCTCGCGGGCCGCGCTGGTCAGCATGAGGAACAACGACTCCGGCGTGGTGATCAGGATGTCGGGCGGACGGGTCCCGAAGCTGCGCCGCTGGGCGGCCGGAGTATCGCCCGAACGGACGCCCACGATGATGTCGGGCTGGGGCAGGCCAAGGCGTTGAGCGGCGCCCCGGATCCCCGCCAGCGGGGCGCGCAGGTTGCGTTCCACATCGATGCCGAGCGCCTTGAGCGGGCTGATGTAGAGCACCCGGCACCGGCGCGTCGGCTCGGGCGGCGGCTGCGAACGGGCAAGTGTGTCCAGGGACCACAGGAACGCGGCGAGCGTCTTTCCGGAGCCCGTCGGGGCGACGACCAGCGCGTTGCCGCCCCCGCGGATCGCCCCCCACGCACCGTGCTGGGCGGGCGTCGGGGCGGCGAAGGCCGCGCCGAACCAGCTCCGCGTCGACGCGGAGAACGGCGCGAGCGGATCCGGCTGGTCGGTGGAGCTGCGGCTGGGCACGTCGTCCAGTCTGCGACGCGGTACCGACAGATTCCGGCGTCCGCGGTCCGTCGGGCTCGGTGGTCCAGCCGGGCCGGCCCGGCTGCGCCGGGTGCGTTCGGGTCCGGCGGATGCCCNCCGAGGCGTGGACCGATCGCCGCGGCGGCGGTTGACCCGGTCCTTTCCGGGCGGTGCACACTGGTGAGGTGCGGCTGACCGAGTTCTGGGCGAAGATGGACACACGGTTCGGTTCGGCCTACGCGGAGTCGTTTGCCCGCGATCATGTGCTCGCGGGGCTCGGCGGCGCGACGGTGGAGGCCGCCCTGGCCCGCGGTGACGACGCCAAGACCGTGTGGCGGGCCGTGTGCGACGCGTTCGACGTGCCCGCTCGGGAGCGTTGAGCGGGCGGATCGGCGTGTCGCCGATCCGTCGAACGCTTGTTCGGCTAGAGTTATCCCCATGCGGGCACTTATCCACAGATCACCCCCGGCCCTCGAAACTGTCGGACCCACGGCCTAACGTCACCCCCGTGGCCAAGAATCGACGACCTCAGCATGGAGTAACTCCAATGGCGGCAGGACTCGACCGTGACAAGGCGCTGGACAATGCCCTGGCGCAGATCGACAAGGCGTTCGGCAAGGGATCAGTCATGCGATTGGGGGACGACACCCGGNCGCCGATCCAGGCCATCCCCACGGGCTCGATCGCGCTGGATGTCGCGCTCGGTATCGGCGGCCTTCCGAAGGGCCGCGTCATCGAGATCTACGGCCCGGAGTCGTCCGGGAAGACGACCGTCGCCCTGCACGCCGTGGCGAACGCGCAGGCGGCCGGCGGCATCGCGGCGTTCATCGACGCCGAGCACGCCCTCGACCCGGAGTACGCGGGGAAGCTCGGTGTCGACATCGACAACCTGCTGGTCTCCCAGCCGGACACCGGTGAGCAGGCACTCGAGATCGCGGACATGCTCGTGCGGTCCGGTGCGCTGGACATCATCGTCATCGACTCGGTGGCGGCGCTGGTCCCGCGGGCCGAGATCGAGGGTGAGATGGGCGACAGCCACGTCGGCCTCCAGGCCCGGCTGATGTCGCAGGCCCTGCGCAAGATGACGGCCGCGCTGGCGAACTCCGGCACGACCGCGATTTTCATCAACCAGCTCCGCGAGAAGATCGGCGTCATGTTCGGTTCGCCGGAGACCACGACCGGTGGAAAGGCGCTGAAATTCTACGCGTCGGTGCGCCTCGATGTCCGCCGTATCGAGACGCTCAAGGACGGCACGGAGGCCGTGGGTAACCGCACGCGGGTCAAAGTGGTGAAGAACAAGGTCGCCCCACCGTTCCGGACCGCCGAATTCGACATCGTCTACGGCGGTGGTATCAGCCGCGAGGGNTCCCTCATCGACATGGGCGTCGAACACGGCATCATCCGCAAGTCCGGTGCCTGGTACACCTACGACGGCGACCAGCTCGGCCAGGGCAAGGAGAACGCCCGGTCGTTCCTGCGGGACAATCCCGACCTGGCCAACGAGATCGAGAAGAAGATCAAGGAAAAGCTCGGCATCCTGCCCAGCGTCGAATCCGACGTTGTGGCACCGGTCCCCGTCGACCTCTAACCGATGGTGGGAGCCGGTCGGCGCGATGCCGAACGCCGTCTGACCGCCGGCACCGACGCCGCAGGCGATCCCGGTGCCGGTCGGCCGACGGATCCGGTCGTCGTCGCGCGGGAGATCTGCCTGCGCCTGCTGGCGACGCGGGCGCGCAGCAGGGCCGAACTGGCCACGACCCTGCGCCGCCGAGGCGTGGCCGACGACGTCGTCGCGACGGTCCTCGACCGACTGGCCGCGGTCGGGCTCGTCGACGACGGTGCCTTCGCCGCCGCCTTCGTGTCCTCGGCGCGAACCCACCGCGGGCTCGGTCGGCAGGCGCTCGCCGCGGAACTGCGCCGGCGAGGGGTCCAGCCGGACGTGGTCGAGGCGGCCACGTCCGTTCTCGCCGCGGAGGACGAGGAGGAGACGGCCCGAGACCTCGTGCGGCGCCGGCTGCGATCGATGGACCGATTGCCCGAGCAGGCGCGGGCGCGACGGCTGCTGGCCATGCTCATGCGGCGGGGCTATCCGGCCGAGCTCGCGATCCGGGTCGTGCAGGAGCAGGTCGGCGCCGGTGCCGACGAGGGCGAGCCGCCGCCGACGACGTGGGACGACGGCGACCTCGACCCCTCCGCCTGAGCGCTAGCGGGAATTCCGCCGATTGTCAATGTGACGAATTTCTTGACCGGAGAATGTGACCCGACTTATTCTCCCAGAAAGGTGACAGGATCCCCCGCGGGGACGCGGTGACGATAGCTCGTTCAACTTCACAAGGAGGCAGCCGCCGCGAGCGGGTGTCCGAGTCGCTATGCCGGGTGGGCCATCACTGTTGATGGTCTGCTCCAGCGTGCCGTCGTGGGCTCCTTATCGTAATGGTGGAGTCCGCGTGCTGCCCCTCCACGGCTGTGATCGCGCCGGGTCGTGGGTCCTTCGCCGCTCCGATCCAGCCCGCCTGGGCGGGTCCGACGATAGCGGAGGGAGCAGCGGTGGACGGCGTTCTCGTCATCCTCTTGTCACTCGTTCTCGTCGTGCTCGCCGCGCTTATCCTCGCCGTGGCGTGGCTGGTGCGCACGGCGCGGGGGGATCGGCATTACGGCGCCGCGATACGCGCAGCCCGGAGCTCCTCGGGTATCGCGGCCTCGGCCGACGCGCTTCCGCTCGACGACGACTCCGAACCCGCGGTGCGGGTGCTGCCCCCCGTCCGGTCCGCGGCCGGTGGCGACCAGCAGGCGCATGACGCTCCCGCTGCGGCCGGCGGTGAGTCAGCGGCCGCACCGGACGCCGGCGCCGACCCCCCAGCCCCCCGGACGCCACGCCACGATGCGGCACCCGCGTCGGGGCCCGGGGCAACGGGCGGTGGCGCGCCCGCGCCGGCCACCGGATCGCCCGCCGACGCGGATGCGGGCCGGATCGCCGAGACGGTCGTCACCGGGGCGACCAGGCAGGATGCCTCGACGGAGGTGGCATCGGTCGATGGGCCGTCGCGGGAGCCGGCGTCGCGGGAGCCGGCGGCCGTGTCGGCGGTGTCAGCGGTGTCGGCGGAGTTGTCGGGGTCGGTGCGGCGGGCGGCCGAGCGGGAGGCGGCGCAGATTGTCGCGCGCGCGGAACGTGAGGCCGCGGAGCGGCTCGCCCGGGTCGAGCGGGAGGCCGCGGAAATCCGCCGACGTGGCGAGGACGAGGTCGCCTCGCTGCGCAACCAGGCCCGCGCCGAGGCCGCAGCCGATGCCTCCCGCGCGGAGGCCGCGGTGCGCGACGCGGCCCGTGTCGAGCTGGAGGCCGCCCGGGCCGAGATCGCCTCGGCCCGGACCTCCTTCGAGGACGAACTACGAGTCCGGCGGGCCGAGCTGCGCGGCCGGGAGGAGGCGCTCGCGGCCCGGGAACAGCGGGTCGAAGAGCGCACCGCCGGTCTGGACGAACACGCCAGCCGGGTCGCCGGGCGTGAGCAGGATCTGCTCGACCGGGAGGACGAGCTGGCCCGCAGGACGGCCGAGGCGGCGGATGTCGAGGCCGCCCGGCAGGCGGCGCTGGAGCGGATCGCCGAGCTGACCGCCGCCCAGGCCCGGGCGGAGCTGGTCTCGACCATCGAGCACGAGGCCCGCCGCGAGGCCGCCCTGCTGGTCCGTGAGATCGAGTCGCGGGCCGAGGAGGAGGGAGAGGAGCGAGCCCGCCGGATCGTGACCACGGCCATCCAGCGGGTCGCCTCCGAGCAGACCACCGAGTCGGTCGTGACCGTGCTGCACCTGCCGGGCGACGAGATGAAGGGCCGGATCATCGGCCGCGAGGGGCGCAACATCCGGACCTTCGAGTCCGTCACCGGGGTGAACGTGCTGATCGACGACACCCCGGAGGCGGTCCTGCTGAGCTGCTTCGACCCGGTGCGCCGGGAGATCGGCCGGATCACGCTGGCGGCGCTGGTGTCCGACGGGCGCATCCACCCGCATCGCATCGAGGAGGAGTACGCGCGGGCCCAGGTGGAGGTCGAGGAGCGCTGCGTGCGGGCCGGCGAGGACGCGCTGCTCGAGACCGGGATCTCCGAGATGCACCCCGAGCTGATCACTCTGCTCGGGCGGCTGCGTTACCGCACCAGCTACGGCCAGAACGTGCTCGCACACCTCATCGAGAGCGCTCACCTCGCCGGAATCATGGCAGCGGAGCTGCGGATGGCACTGCCCCTGGCGAAACGCGCGGCCCTGCTGCACGACCTCGGCAAGGCGCTGACGCATGAGGTCGAGGGTTCCCACGCGCTCATCGGCGCGGACGTGGCGCGCCGCTACGGGGAGACCGAGGAGGTCGTGCACGCGATCGAGGCGCACCACAACGAGGTCGCGCCCCGCTCCCTGTGCGCCGTGCTGACCCAGGCGGCCGACCAGATCTCCGGCGGCCGACCGGGGGCGCGCCGCGACAGCCTCGAGTCGTACGTGAAGCGGCTCGAACGGATCGAGCAGATCGCCGGTGATCGCCCGGGGGTCGACCGGGTGTTCGCGATGCAGGCGGGCCGGGAGGTGCGGGTCATGGTCGTCCCCGAGGAGGTCGACGACGTCGCCGCCCACCTGCTCGCCCGCGACGTAGCCCGGCAGATCGAGGACGAACTCACCTATCCGGGCCAGATCCGGGTGACCGTGGTCCGCGAGACCCGGGCGGTGGACACGGCCCGCTGACCAGGCGGCCGGCCGGTTCAGGTCCGGGGCGGTTCAGGTCCGGGTACCGCCCGGCCCACCCTGCTCGGGCACCGCTGCCGCCGGCCGGGCGCCCGTGGCCACCGCGCCGTCCACCGGCAGCTCCGCGTGCCCCCCGCCGAGCCGGCGGTTCTGCTGGCGGTCGAGCCATCGGGCCAGTGCCGACAGCAGGTTGTTGGTCACGATGTAGATCACGGCGATCACCGTGTAGATCGGCAGGGCATACCGACTGCCGAGGAACTCCACGGCGCCGCGCCCGGAGCGCAGCAGCTCGCTGTAGGCGATGACGAAACCGAGCGAGGTGTCCTTGAGCAGGGTCACCAACTGGCTGATCAGCGTCGGGCTCATCCGCCGGACCGCCTGCGGGAACTGGATGAGTCGGAAGATCTGCACCGGCCGCAGCCCGAGCGCGGCGGCGGCCTCGGTCTGCCCCCGGTCGATCGAGGCGATTCCCGCCCGGAAGATCTCGCTGATCACCGCCCCGTTGTAGGCAGTCAGGCCGAGCACCAGGGCCCAGAAGGCCGACAGCTTCCAGCCGAGCGCCGGCAGCCCCAGGTAGGCGAACAGGATGAGCATGAGCACCGGCAGGCTGC
Organism: Frankia sp. CpI1-P; assembly: GCF_001421075.1. NCBI lineage: Bacteria > Bacillati > Actinomycetota > Actinomycetes > Frankiales > Frankiaceae > Frankia > Frankia sp. CpI1-P. The sequence continues at coordinate 133,648 of NZ_LJJX01000002.1, forward strand.
GAAACAGCTCGACCACGGCGACGGCGGGGATGCGCACGGCCCGGTGCCGCGACATCCGGNCCATCGCCAGCGCGACGCCGAGGATCACGGCGAGGACCATCGCCGTCAGTGCCGCGCGCAGCGTGTCGAGCAGGCCGTTCCACAGCAGGGTCCGCAGGTCGGGCTGGTCGACGAACACGCTCCACAGCTCGCCGTCGAGCTGACCCTTGCTCGCCAGCCGCAGCAGGGCCAGCGTGACCAGACCGGCGATGACGACGAGCGCGATGATGCTGGAGATCAGGATGCGTCGCCGACCCCGGGGGCCGGGCGGATCCGCCAGGACGATCGGCGTGCCGCTCATCGTGCCCTCGCCACCCGTCGTTCGGTCAGGGCCAGCGCGCCCGCCAGCGCCAGGGTGAGGATCAGGTAGGCGACCACGCCGCCGAGCAGCACGGCGATGACCGAGTCCGGGTTGGCCGTCGTCAGCCGCTGCACCACCCCGGTCAGCTCCTGCACGCCGAACGCCGCGGCGATCGAGGTGTTGCGGATCAGGGCGCTGATCACGCTGCCGAGTGGCTGGAGCACGTTGCGGAACGCCTGCGGCAGCACGATCATCCGCAGCGTCTGGGTGAAGGTCAGACCGATCGCGCGGGCGGCCTCGGCCTGTCCCAGGTCGACTCCGTTGATGCCCGAGCGGACCGCCTCGCAGACCAGCGCCGCGTGGTAGATCGACAGGGCGACCACCGCGAAGGTGAAGTAGGAAAACACGATGTCGACCTGCGGCAGGACGAACACGACGAAGAAGAACACCACCGTCAGCGGGGTGTTGCGGACGATCTCCACGTAGGCGGTGCCGAACCAGCGCAGCGGGGGCACCGGGGAGACCCGCATCGCCGCGAGCGCGGTGCCGAGGATCAGCGCCGCGATCGCCGCGAACAGGCTCAGGCCCACCGTGCGGCGGAACCCCTCGGCGAAGATGTCGAGGTTGTCGAAGACGGCGTCGATCGCGATGCTCCCTCGTGCGGTGGAACGCCTGGTCGCGGTGACCGGTGGAACCAGCCGATCACCGCGACCAGTGGGTCAGGAGGTGTAGCGGTCGACGGGCGGCGGAGTCGGCGTGTTCGGCTCCACCTTGCCGACGGTCGAGCTGAACGCCTTCGCCCAGCGGCCGTCGGAGTACGAGGCCTCCAGCGTGTCGTTGATGAAGGTCCGGAAGGCGGTGTCGCCCTTCTTGATCCCGATGCCGTACGGCTCCCTGGTGAAGGTGCCGCCGACGAGCTTGAAGGCGTCCGGATCCTTGTCGATCAGGCCGAGCAGGATCACGTTGTCGGTGGTGACCGCGTCCACCTGCCCGTTCTTCAACGCGTCCGCGCACTTGCTGTACACGTCGAACANCACCAAGTGGGCGGCCGGCGCCACCTTGCGGATGTTCTCCGCCGGGGTGGAGCCGCTGACCGAGCACACCTTCTTGCCGGCGAGGGAGTCCTTGCCGGTGATGTCGGTGTTCTTCTTCGCCACCATGATCGATTGTCCGGCGACGTAGTACGNGCCGGCGAAGTCGACGACCTTCTTGCGCTTGTCGTTGATCGTGTACGTGGCGACGACCATGTCGACGCGGCCCTGCTGAATGAACGGCTCGCGGTTGGCCGACACCGTCTCGACGAAGTTCACCTTGTCGCGGGGGATCCCGAGGGCATCCGTGATGATCTCCGCGATCTGGACGTCGAAGCCCTCGGGCTTGCCGCTGAGGTTCTTCAGGCCGAACAGGTTCTGGTCGAACTTCGTCCCGACGGTGATCTTCCCTGCGTCGTGGAGGCGGGCCATGGTGGTGCCGGGGGCGAAGCTGGTCGCGGGGGTCGGGGCGGCCGAGTCCCCGCCGTCGTCGCTGCCGCAGGCGGTCAGGCCGAGGGTGGCGAGCATCGCGGCGCCGAGCAGCAGCGCGCCGCCGCGCCGCCGGGCGCGGCCGGCCCCGCCGGACTGTCGGGGCGAGCCCGCGCCGGGCTGCCCGGGGTCCCCGGGAAGACGCCCGGCGGTTGGCCGCCGGCCCCGACTGAACGGTGTACGCATGACCGATCCTCTCGCGATGCCCCGGACCGCCGGATCCGGAGCGGGGGCTGGTGTCGAATGAGGTGTCCCGGTGCTGCTCGGGGCGCGGCTCCCGCCCGGCGCGCGCCGGGCCATGGGGGTGGCCCTGCGCCGGAGCCGAGGCCGTCCCCGTCCCCATCAGTGCTGCGGTCAGTGCTGCGATCAGTGCTGCAGGATTCGGGCCAGGAAGTCCCTGGCCCGTTCGGACTTGGGCGCGCCGAAGAAGTCGTCGGGCGGTGCGATCTCCAGAATGCGACCGTCGGCCATGAAGGCCACGCGGTCGGCGGCGGAGCGGGCGAATCCCATCTCATGGGTGACCACGATCATGGTCATCCCGGTCGCGGCCAGGGACCGCATGACGTCGAGTACCTCGGAGATCATTTCGGGATCCAGCGCCGAGGTCGGCTCGTCGAACAGCATGAGAACCGGGTCCATGGCCAGCGCCCGGGCGATGGCGGCGCGCTGCTGCTGGCCGCCGGAGAGCTGCCGGGGCAGCCGGTCGGCCTTGTCCGCGATGCCGACCCGGGCCAGCAGTTCGCGGGCGCGGGCCTCGGCCTGGCCCCGTTTCTGCCCGAGCACCTTCGTCGGCCCGAGCGTCACGTTGTCGAGAATCGTGCGGTGGGCGAACAGATTGAACGACTGGAAAACCATTCCCACCCGGGACCGCATCCGAGCGAGTTCCCGCCCCTCCGCGGGCAGCGGGTTCCCCTCGAACAGGATACGGCCCTCGTCGATCGTCTCCAGCCGGTTGATGCAGCGGCACAGCGTTGACTTCCCGGATCCGGAGGGCCCGATGACGACAACGACCTCCCCTGCCTCGACGGACAGATCGACGTCGCTCAGTACCCGGTTGTCGCCGAAGGATTTCCCGACTCCCTCCAGGGTCACCAGGGGCACATCGACCTCCCGACACAATGGCAGAACGGTGTGGTGGTGGACCGAGCATCCCGGCGGATCCGGGACGGACGGGCCAGGCGCGCGGATAGTCGTGGGTCGGACAGGTGGACGGTCGCTGCGCTGGCGTTTCCGGACCGTTGCAGCGACATTCGCGGATGATACGCGACCGNCCGCCGAAGTCCGCGAATCTGTATATTTAGTGACATTGATTCGGGGGTGCTCGTCCCTCTGGGTGCCGTTCCGGCGCTGTCGTCCGGCCCGGCGGGGCGCCGGTCGCCCGCCGGGCTGCGGGCGACGCGCCGTAGGCTGGTTGACGTGATAGGCCGCAGCTACGAGGTACGCACGTTCGGGTGCCAGATGAACGTTCACGACTCCGAACGGCTCTCCGGACTGCTCGAGTCCGCCGGCTACGTCCCGGCCGCCCCCGGCAGCGAGGCCGACGTCGTGGTGTTCAACACCTGCGCGGTGCGGGAGAACGCCGACAACCGGCTGTACGGCAATCTCGGCCAGCTCGTCCCGATGAAGAAGAGCCACCCGGGGATGCAGATCGCCGTCGGGGGCTGCCTGGCGCAGAAGGACCGCTCGACGATCCTCGACCGGGCTCCCTGGGTCGACGTCGTCTTCGGCACCCACAATCTGCATCGCCTGCCGGTGCTGCTGGAGCGGGCCCGGCACAACGCCGCCGCCGAGCTGGAGATCGCCGAGGCGCTGGAAGTGTTTCCCAGCTCGCTGCCGACGCGGCGGGCCAGCCACCACTCGGCCTGGGTCAGCATCAGCGTGGGCTGCGACAACACCTGCACCTTCTGCATCGTGCCCAGCCTGCGTGGCCGCGAGCGCGATCGCCGGCCGGGCGAGGTACTGGCCGAGGTCGAGGCGCTCGTCGGCGAGGGGGCGCTGGAGATCACCCTGCTGGGGCAGAACGTGAACTCCTACGGCCGTTCGCTGGGCGATCCCGGGGCGTTCGCCAAGCTCCTGGTCGCCTGCGGCCGGGTCGACGGCCTGGAGCGGGTGCGCTTCACCTCGCCACATCCGCGGGACTTCACCGACGACGTCATCGAGGCGATGGCCGCCACGGCCAACGTCTGCCACCAGTTGCACATGCCCCTGCAGTCCGGTTCGGACGACGTGCTGCGCCGGATGCGCCGCTCCTACCGCCGGGACCGGTTTCTCGGCATCGTCGAGCGGGTGCGGGCGGCGATGCCGGACGCGGCCATCACCACCGACATCATCGTCGGTTTCCCCGGCGAGACCGAGGCGGACTTCGCCGACACCCTCGACGTCGTGCGCCAGGCGCGCTTCTCCGGGGCGTTCACCTTCCAGTACTCCCNGCGCCCGGGAACCCCGGCGGCGACGATGGACGGCCAGATCGACCGGGCCACCGTGGCCGAGCGGTACGCCCGCCTGGTCGCACTGCAGGACGAGGTCTCCTGGGAGCAGAACCGCGAGCTGGTCGGCCGGCGGGTCGAGCTGCTCGTCGCGGAGGGCGAGGGCCGTAAGGATGACGCCACCGGCCGGTTGTCCGGTCGGGCGCGCGACGGTCGTCTCGTGCACTTCCGGGCCGGTCCGGGACCCGTGGTGCGGCCCGGTGACGTCGTCGAGACCGTGGTGACGCGGGGGGCGCCGCACCATCTCACCGCCGACGGTTCGCTGCTGTCCCACCGCCGCACCCGCGCGGGTGACGCCTGGGAACTCGGCCGCACCGCTGCCGCCCACACCGGCGGCGGCGAGGGCGGCGGCACTGCGGCGGCCCGGCAGACCGTCGCCCTCGGCATGCCGTCGGTGGGGCCGGCGCCGAGCCCGGACCGCCGGTGACCTTCGTCGCCGCGGCCGTCTGCCCGCACCCGCCGCTGCTGGTCCCCGAGGTCGGCCGCGGCGAGCAGGTCCACGCCCGCGCCGCAGCCGTGGACGCGGTGCGGCGGCTGTGCGCCGCGCGGCCGGACCGCATCGTGGTGGTCGGGGACGCGCCGGCCGAGACGCGCTACGGGCCCGAGTCGGCCGGGTCGCTCGCCGGCTTCGGGGTGGACCTGCACGTGCCGCTCGGACCGCCCGCCGCAGGGCCGCCCGCCGCCGCGGCGCCGTCGCTGCCCCTGTCGTTGACCGTCGGCGCCTGGCTGTTGGCGAGCGCCGGCTGGTCCGGGGACCGCACGGCGCTCGGGGTGCCGGCCGGTCATTCCCCGCGGCAGGCAGCCGGCCTCGGTGAACGTCTCGTCGCGCAGGTGCGGCGCGGGGAGCGGCTCGCCCTGCTCGTCATGGGTGACGGGTCGGCGCGGCGCACCCTGAAGGCGCCGGGAGGGCTCGACGAGCGCGCTGCGGCGTTCGACGCCGCCGCCGCGGCGGCCCTGGCCGGACCTGATCCGGCCGCGCTGCTCGACCTCGATCCCGAGCTGGCGGCCGAGCTGCTGGCGGCCGGCCGGGCGTCGTGGCAGGTCCTCGCCGGTGCGCTACTCGCCGCGACTCGGGACGACACGCCAACCGAAGCCTGGTCCAGCGAGCTCATCTATGACGACGCGCCCTACGGTGTCGGCTATCTGGTTGCCGTATGGAATCGGNGGGGCGCGCAACGTGGTAGGGAGTCCGGCTGAACTGCCGCCAGGTGTGTGGCGGACCGATGTCGCCGGCCTGGCCGCGCTGAGGTGCGGGTCGGTGGACGCCCCGGGGGTCCTCCTGCTGCCGGGCTACGCGGCAAGCAAGGAGGACTTCCTGCCGATCATGCCGGCAGTGGCCGCTGCGGGCTTTGCCGCGACGGCGCTTGATCAGCGAGGCCAGNACGAGTCGCCCGGCCCCGACGAGATCGCGGCGTACAGCCTGGAGGCGTTCGCCGACGACGTACATCGCGTGATCGACGCGCTCGGACCGGGGGGTACGGGGGGCGTGCACCTGGTCGGGCACAGCTTCGGCGGCCTCGTCGCCCGCGCGGCGGTCATCGCCGACCCCGGCCGGATACGCACGCTGACCCTGCTGTCCTCCGGACCCGCCGGGATCGTCGGGCGGCGTCAGGCCGCGTTGCGCACGATCCGGCTGCTCCTGGAGCGGGGCGGGCCGGCCGCGGTGTGGGCCGCGCTGCACGCCGTGGAGCGGCCCCGGCCGGCGCCGACGGCCGACTTCCTGCGCCGGCGGTTCTTCGCCCACAACCAGACCGCTCTGATGGCGATCGCCCAGCATCTGCTCGACACCCCCGACCGGGTTGCGGACCTGGCGGAGACCGCCCGCGGCGCGGGCCTGCCGGTGCTCGTCGCGCACGGGGAGAGCGACGACGGATGGCCGGCTGCCGTGCAGGCCGACATGGCCCGCCGGCTCGCGGCCCGCTACGAGGTGCTGCCGGGTGCCCGCCACGATCCGGCGGCCGATGCCCCGGACGCGCTGGTCGCCGCGCTGGTCGGCTTCTGGCGGTCGCCGGGCCTGCCGGTGCGGCGCCCGGCGCCCGCCGGCGCCGAGGCCAGCTCCGGGGTCGGTTGACCGGCTGGGCCGGGACGCCGACCGGGCGGGCGCGCCGGCGCCGCGCCGGCGCGTGGCACGATCGGGGCGATGAGCAAACGGGAGCGGTCAGGGTCGGGACCGGTGGTGGCGGTGGTGGGGCCGACGGCCGCGGGCAAGAGCGATCTCGGCATCGAGCTCGCGCTCGCGCTCGGCGGTGAGGTCGTCAACGCCGACTCGATGCAGCTCTACCGCGGGATGGACATCGGCACCGCCAAGGTCCCGCCAGCGCAGCGCCGCGGGGTGCCCCACCATCTGCTCGACGTCTGGGACGTGACGCGCACCGCCGACGTCGCCAGCTTCCAGGCCGACGCCCGCCGGGTGATCGACGGTCTGCTCGCGGCGGGCCGGACCCCGGTGCTGGTCGGCGGCTCCGGGCTGTACCTGCGCGCCGCTCTCGACGATCTGACCTTCCCGGGCACCGATCCGGCAGTACGGGCGCGCTGGGAGCGGGAGCTGGCCAGCCGCGGCGCGCCGGCGCTGCACGGTGAGCTGGCGCGGCTCGCGCCGCGGGCCGCCGAGGCGATCCTGCCCAGCAACGGTCGCCGCATCGTGCGCGCGCTGGAGGTCGTCGAGCTGACCGGAACCTTCGAGGCCACCCTGCCCGAGCACCGCTCCGTCTACGACGTCGTCCAGATCGGGGTGGACCGGACCGATCTGGACGAACGCATCGTCGAACGGGTGGAGGGAATGTGGGGCGCGGGTTTTCCTGACGAAGTGCGGAGGTTGGCGGAAATGGGCCTCAGGGAAGGTCGTACGGCGTCCCGTGCGCTGGGATACGCTCAACTGCTCGCCTGGTTCGATGGAGCAATGGACTCCGCCGAGGAGGCCAAGCAGGCCACAATTACCGCGACGCGACGCTTTGCCCGACGGCAAAGGTCCTGGTTTCGTCGCGACGAACGGATAGTCTGGCTGGACCAACCGGATGTCACCCAGGTGCTACGGCTGGTGGGTTCGCTCTGACGGGTGATCGGTCAAACGGCTCCGGGGCGACGGGTCGGCGCCGAACCACGGCGTCGCCGACGCCCGGCGTGCGGCGGCCGGTCCCGCTCGGCGTCTGGAGAGATCGATGTGACCGCGCCCTCCGCTGCTGCCGGTTCCCCACCCGACCTGACTCTCGTNCCCGCCCTCTACGCCGCTTTCGACGACGGCTCGTTGCGATTGCATTTCCAACCCGAGGTGGACCTGCGTAACGGGTCGGTTCCGGGAATGGAAGCCCACCCGCGCTGGCAGCATCCTGAGCGCGGCGTGCTCGGCCCGGCGGAGTTCATGCCGATCGCCGCCGCCGCCGGCCTCGTCCACCAGGTCGACCAGTGGGTCCTGCGGATGGCGGTGACGGAGGCGCGCACCTGGCACCGGATGGCCNCGGGCACGCCGATCCGGCCGCCCCGGCTGTGGATCAACGTCGACGGCCGCCAGCTCGCCAGCCCCGCCTTCGTCGCCGAGATCGACCGGTTGCTCTCCGGCCGGCTGCTGCCAGCGGGGGCGATCGGCCTGGAGTTCAGCGAGCGGGACCTCGGGCTCGCCGCGCCGGTGGTGCCCCGTCTGCTGGAGCGGCTGCGCGCCCTCGGCGTCGCGATCGCCGTCGAGTCGTTCGGCACCTGGTTCGGGTCGCTGGCGATGTTCGACCTGCTGCCGCTGGACCACGTCAAGCTCGATGGCGTCTTTCTGCGGGCGACCATGCGCGATCTGGAGGGAGAGGCGGTCGTCGCGGCGATCGCTCGGCTGGCCCACCAGCGGCGGCTCACCGTGGTCGCCGACGGCGTCGACACCGCCCGGCTGGCCATCCGGGTGGTCGACCTCGGCTGCGACCGGGCGATCGGGCCGGTGTTCTGCCCGCCGGTCCCGGTGGAGGACGCCCGGCTGATCGCGCTGGGCCGGGGCCGCCCGGACCGCTGGTACAAGCCGCCGGCCCGGACCGACGACCGGATGCGGGAGTGGGTGCGCGCCGCCGGGGGATGAGCCGCGGCGGCGGCCCGGGCGGCTCGGGCGGTCTGGGCGGCCTGGGCGGCTCGGCGGCCTGGGCCGCAGCGCCGTACGATCGCCTCGTGCGGGACGACCGGGAGCTGCGCTTCGTCAAGGGCCACGGCACGGGCAACGACTTCGTCGTGCTTCCCGACCCGGACGGCGACCTCGACCTCACCGCGGACCTGGTCCGCGCGCTGTGCGACCGGCGCACCGGCGTCGGCGCGGACGGGGTGCTGCGGGTCGTGCTGTCCGCCGCGGTCCCCGAGGCCGCCTCCCTCGCCGGGATCGCCCGCTGGTTCATGGACTACCGCAACGCCGACGGGTCCGTCGCCGAGATGTGCGGAAACGGCGCCCGCGTGTTCGCCCGCTACCTGGTGGCCGCCGGTTACGCCCAGCCAGGCCGGTTCACCATCGCGACCCGGGCCGGCCTGCGGGTTGTGGAGGTGCCGGCCGCGGGGGATGTCACGGTCGACATGGGGCCGCCGAGGCTGTCCGCCGGGCCCGGGTCGGCGGTGACCGTCGCCGAACGCGATTTCACGGCGGTCGGAGTGTCGATGGGCAACCCGCATGCGGTCTGCTTCGCCGACGATCTCGACGTGCCCGCGCTGCGCGGCCTCGACCTGACCCGCCCCCCCGCGTTCTCCCCGGTGGACTTCCCGGACGGGGTGAACGTCGAGATCGTCGTGGACCGGCCGGGCGGAGTCGCCATGCGGGTCTACGAACGCGGGGTCGGGGAGACGGCCTCCTGCGGCACCGGTGCCTGCGCCGTCGCGGTGGCCTGGGCTGCCCGCCGTGGCCTGCGTCCCGCGCCCGCTCCCGGGGCCGAGGGAGGCGCGGCGGCTGCCCGCCCATCGGCCGCGGCGGGGGTGCGTAACGGCGCCGGCGCGGCGCCGCCGGCGGTCGAGGTCGAGGTCGACGTCCCGGGCGGCGGACTGGTGGTGGTCTGGCGTCCCGACACCGTGCTGCTGCGGGGGCCGGCCGAGCTGGTCTTCGACGGCGTGCTGCGCTCGGCGTCCCTGCGCTCGGCGGCCCCGGGCGGGCATGGTGCGGCCGCGAGCGCGGATGCGGCCGGGGTCGGCGACGCCACCGAGATCCTGGCGGCCGCCGGGCTGACCGACTCTCCCACCCGCTGACCCGCTCCGGGGGACCTCGGGCGTGTCCTCCGACGGCGACGTCCGTTTTCGACAAGACCGCCTGGCCTGGGGCGTCCTACGGTGCGGTCATGCCATCCACGTTCAACCTCATCGGCCTGATCGTCGCCGACATGGCCCGCAGCCTGGCCTTCTACCGCCTGCTCGGGCTGGACCCGCCGGCCGGCGCCGAGGCCGAACCGCATGTCGAGGTGACCCTGCCCGGCGGGCTGCGCCTGGCCTTCGACACCGAGGAGACGATCCGTTCCTTCGACCCGGACTGGGCGCCGGCGACCGGCGGTGCCGGGCGGGTGAGCCTGGCCTTCGCCTGCGACAGCCCCACCGAGGTCGACGCGCTCCACGCCGAGCTGCTCGCCGCCGGCCACACCGGCCATCTGCCGCCCTGGGATGCCTTCTGGGGCCAGCGCTACGCGACCGTTCTCGACCCGGACGGCAACCACGTCGACCTGTTCGCCCCGCTACCCGCCGTTCAGGCGCCCTGACCGAGTGGGCCGGCGGGCCCATCCTTATCCGGCAGCCCCGGCAGCCCCGGCAGCCCCGGCGGTTCCGCGAGACCCGCTGGTGCCGGGCTGCTCGGCCGGGCGGGGCCGAGCAGGCTGGTCAGCGCGACGCCGGTCAGAGCGCGCACCTCCCGGGCCAGATGGGCCTGATCGGCGTAGCCGGCGTCGGCCGCCACCACGGCCAGGCGTCGGCCGGTCCGCGCCGAGCGCAGCGCCTCCTGCAGCCGCAGGATGCGGGCGAGCGTCTTCGGGCCGTACCCGAACATCTGCCGGCAGCGGCGCAGGAGCTGACGTTCGCTGAGCGCGGCCGTTCGTGCCACATCCGCCACCGCTGACCCGGCCCGGATTCCGGCGAGGATCGCCGGCACCAGCGGATCGCCCAGTCCCGGATGGCAGGGGCGGGCGGCGACGCATGTCTCGAGCACCAGCGCCGGGTCGCCCNCATCGGCGAGCCGTTCGGCGAGTCGCCGGGCCGGCCCCGCACCCCACAGGTCGGCAAGGTCCGGGCGGCGGTTGCGCAGCTCAGCGGCGGGCACCCCGAGCCGGGCCGGCCCGCGCCCGGGGTCGAAGCGCAGGCCAAGGTGGCGCACCCCCGGCGCCCAGCTCGCGAGCGTGGCGACCGTGTCCGGGCCGGCGACGATCAACCGGCCGTCGGAGCTCCAGATGATGTCGATGCAGCCGTCGGGCAGGATCCGGTGGACCTGCGCGGCCCGCCCGGCGGGGGTCGGATCGCCCGCCGGCAGGCGTGGCCGCGGCGGGCTGGCATCCGCCTGAGCGAGGTCGTAGGGGGGCCCGGACGGGCCTTGCGCGGACCAGAGCATCGCCGGCAGCCGGGTCGTCGGCCGTTCCCGGTACACGGCGTCGACGGTACGCGGCCGGCGACCAGCAGGGGCGCCTCTCCCGTTGGGGTGCCTGTCCCGTTGGGGTGCCTGTCCCGTCCAGGTGCCCGAGCCGGCCGGTGCGAAGGTCACGGCGTTCCAGCCCGGAAACCGTTCGCGATCGTCACGGCGGCGTGGGACCCTGGTCGGAGACGGGATGAATCCGCAAGCGAAGCGGCCGGCGCCCCGCNCCGACCCTTGCTGCGGACCTCATCAGGTCGCCGGAACCCGCGCGCGTGACCTGGCCGGACGAAGCGGCGCGGAATCTCGCGGCAGCGAGCCGCGTTGAGAACGGATGGTATGACTCTTCCTGCCGACGCCCTGACGGCGTCCACTTTCGACAGATCCTTCATCGACCTCGCCGATTCGGATTCGGCGTACCTCTCGGGTTTCTATGACGATTCGGGGGACGGCTTCGACCTGGAGGAACGCGCGGCACTGCGCCGCGTNCCCGGTCTGGCCACCGAGCTCGACGACGTCACCGAGGTCGAGTACCGCCAGCTGCGGCTGGAGCGGGTCGTCCTCATCGGCGTGTGGACGTCGGGTTCGCTGCGGTCGGCCGAGGCCTCCATGGCGGAGCTCGCCGCCCTCGCGACCACGGCGGGTTCGGTCGTGCTGGATGCGCTCGTGCAGCGTCGCGACCGGCCGGACGCGTCGACCTACGTCGGGTCCGGCAAGGCCCGCGAACTCGCCGAGGTCGTCACCGCGACCGGCGCGGACACGGTGATCTGCGACGGCGAGCTCACCCCCGGCCAGCTACGCCAGTTGGAGGAGATCGTCAAGGTCAAGGTCATCGACCGGACCGCGCTCATCCTGGNCATCTTCGCCCAGCACGCGACGTCTCGGGAGGGCAAGGCCCAGGTCGAGCTTGCCCAGCTTCAGTACATGCTGCCCCGTCTGCGCGGCTGGGGTGAGTCGATGTCCCGGGCCGCGGCCAGCGGTGGTGGGCGCGCGCCCATCGGTACCCGTGGGCCTGGCGAGACGAAGATCGAGACGGACCGCCGGCGGCTGCGTGCCCGGATGGCGCGCCTGCGCCGGGAACTCGCCGGGATGGCGACCGTGCGGGAGACGAAGCGGTCGGCCCGCCGGCGCGGCGAGGTGCCCGCGGTGGCGATCGCCGGCTACACCAACGCCGGCAAGTCCTCGCTGCTCAACCGACTCACTGGCGCCGGCGTCCTCGTCGAGGACGCACTGTTCGCCACGCTGGATCCCACCGTGCGGCGCGCGACCCTGCCGGACGGCCGGGCGTTCACCCTCACCGACACGGTCGGGTTCGTCCGACACCTCCCNCACCAGATCGTCGAGGCGTTCCGCTCGACCCTGGAGGAGGTCGCCNACGCGGACCTCATCCTGCACGTCGTCGACGGCTCCGCCCCCGACCCGGCCGCCCAGATCTCGGCCGTGCGCGAGGTGCTCAACGACATCGACNCGGGCGACGTCACCGAGCTGATCGTCGTGAACAAGGTCGACGCCACCGAGCCGACCGTCCTCGCCGGCCTGCGCCAGCTCGCGCCCGACGCGGTCTTCGTCTCGGCGCGCACGGGGGAGGGGCTGACTGCGCTCGTCGACGCCCTGTGCGTCCGGGTTCCCCACCCCGACGTGGAGATGAAGGTCCTCGTCCCGTACACGCGGGGCGATCTCGTCTCCCGGGTACACGCCCACGGCGAGGTGCTCGAGTTGGAGCACACCGCGGACGGCACCCGACTGCTCGCGAGGGTGTCCCCGTCGCTCGCCGCGGAACTGCACACCTTCCAGCCCTGACCGTCACCCAGCCCTGACCGTCACCCAGCCCTGACCCGTCAGCCCTGATCTGTCGGGACCGGCATCGACCCGCCGTCGGCGAGCACGGCGCGGTCGGCGGGGCACATCGCCCGGTCCACGGCAGCCGAACCGGCCGGCCGCCTCGCGCGGCCGGCCGTCCACGGTCAGACCCGGCGCAGCACGGCGACGATCCGCCCGAGGATCGTCGCCTCCTCGCCGGGGATGTCGCTGAACGTCGGGTTCTCCGGGTGCAGCCAGACCTTGCCGTCGCGGACCCGCAGCCGCTTGACCGTCGCCTCGCCGTCGATCATCGCGGCGACGATCTCACCGTTGTCCGCGACCGGCTGCTGGCGCACCACCACCCAGTCGCCGTCACAGATCGCGGCGTTGATCATCGACTCGCCGACGACCCGGAGCAGGAACAGGGTGCCCTCGCCGACGATCTCCTTCGGCAGCGGAAAGACGTCCTCGATCGCCTGCTCGGCCAGGATCGGGCCGCCGGCGGCGATCCGCCCGAGGACCGGCACGTAGGCCGCGGACCCCTCGCCGCTCGCGCCCGCCGGGGCCGCCGCGGCACCCGGGAACGTCGACACGACCGCCGCCGCGCTGGAGTCTGCCTTGCGCCGCGGCCGATCGGGGCTGAGTACCTCCATCGCCCGCGGGCGGTTCGGATCCCGGCGCAGGTAGCCCTTCTCTTCCAGCACCTTGAGCTGATGCGCCACGCTGCTCGTGCTGGTCAGCCCCACCGCCTCCCCGATCTCCCGCACGCTGGGCGGGTATCCGCGCCGTTCCACCTCGGCCCGGATGACCTCGAGCACCTTACGCTGCCGGGGGGTCAGGCCGGCTGCGTCCGCGGGGTTTTCGGGAAAGGCCCGTACGTTGCCGCGGGCCCCGCCCCGGCGTGTACCCCTGCCTTGGCTGGTCATCGCCTACCGCTCTCCTCGTCGCCTACTCTGTCGCCGGGGGCCGCCGCTCGGTCGCGCGCCGGACGTGCGCGCGGCTGTCGGCGCTCGCCCGGCGAGACCGGCACCCCCACGGCACCCGGCTGTCCGCGACCGGGGGAGACCGCCCGGTGCAAACCTGATCGTCTCGACGGTAACCGCCTGGTCGCGGAATCTCAAACGTCTGTTCGAGCGTGTCCCTTTCCCCGGCGGGACTCCGGTGCGACAATCGATCAGGAGTTCGATCGAACGGGAGTTCGTGGCGTCGACGACGTGGTCCGGGGCGCCTTGGGAGGAAGCCGTGCACAGCGCGCACACCACACAGGTGGTCGATCTGGCGGCTGCCCGGGAGCGGGCGGCGCGCCGGGCCGGGGGATGGCCGGCGGGCGGTCCGGCACGGATGCGGGTGGCCCGGCCGGCCGCCGGGGTCGGTGCCAGGAGGCCGGTTGTGGGGGCATGCCCCCCGCGCTCGCCGGTTCCCCGGTCGACGAGGTCCGAGGCGCAGAACCCCCAGGCGCGGAACTCCCAGGCGTCGAGGTTCAAGGCATCGGGATCGCGGTCGCGGAGGTCCCCGTCGTCGGGTTCGCCGCGGCAGCTTGCCCGCGGACCAGGATCCCGGCCGACGGTGCGCCGCGCCGCCGGCGAACCGCTGCCGCCGCTGCGGCTGACCCACCGCGGCCGGGTGGTCGTGGTCGCCGTCGTCGCGCTGGCGATCGCCGCGGTGCTGGTGCTCGTCCTGCCGCGCGCCTCGATCGCGTGGTCCGGCGAGCCGCCGCGGGGTCACCTGGTCCTCGCCGGGGAGACGTTATGGGAGATCGCCGTCGCGCTCGATCCCGACGCCGACACCCGCGCCGTCGTGGATCGGCTGATGCGGATCAACCATCTCCCCTCGGTCGAGCTCACCCCCGGCCAGTTCCTGTTACTGGGCTGACCCTCCGGTTGGCCGGTCCACTCCGGCACCGTCCGGTCCCGATCGGCGCTCGGCGGCTCGCCGCCGTGACGGGCCGGTGTCCGGCGGCAGCGGGCGGGTGAGGCGCCCTCGCGCAGGGTTGTCGCGCCCCCGCGGGCTGATGTCCTGGTGTGACACGCGGGGGGGTCGGTGTCCCCATCACTGGGGTTGTGCGCTAGGTTGGACACAACATCTGGTGCTTACGAGGGTGTAAGTCATCCACAGGTTGATGCACAGGCTTTCCACAGAGGTGCGGGCGGCTGTCCACAGGGGCGGNTCGGCCGGTGNGGGGGCGCGGGTCGGTTCACGACTCGTCCTCCCGCCACGCCGGGTGGTTCGCGCCGGACCGGACGAAGGAGGCGTATCGCGTGCGATGCCCGTTCTGCCGNCATCCGGACAGCCGTGTCGTCGACAGCCGGGAGGCTGAGGAGGGCTCGGCGATCCGGCGGCGGCGGTCCTGCCTGTCGTGTGGTCGCCGGTTCACCACCATGGAGGAGGCGTCGCTGCGGGTGCTCAAGCGCAGCGGCGTGGCGGAGCCGTTCAGCCGCGCGAAGGTGATCACCGGCGTGCGCAAGGCCTGCCAGGGCCGGCCCGTGCGCGACGACGATCTCGCCCTGCTGGCCCAGCGGGTGGAGGACGCCGTGCGCTCCTCGGGCTCGGCGGAGGTCCCCGCGGAGGCGATCGGCCGGGCGATCCTCGGCCCGCTTCGCGAGCTCGACGAGGTGGCCTACCTCCGCTTCGCCTCGGTGTACCTGGCCTTCGAGTCGCTCGGCGACTTCGAGAGCGCGATCGCGGCGCTGCGGGCCGAGACGTCCGGCACCCGCCGCGGCGCCGAGCCGGACGACCTCGACGACCTTGACGAGCTGGGCGATCCGGCCGTCCGTCCCGCCGGTGGGGCGTTCACCGACCCGGCGGACCCGTCGCAGCGCGCCGGTCCCGCCGGCCCCCCGCCCGGCGGCCGGCGGGTCGACCCGGATACTCCACGCCCCGGCCGTCCAGGCCGGGACACGCTCGCCGCCGTCCGCGAGCCCCCGGAGACCCCGGGCCGCCGCGGCGGCGGAAACCAGTTGAACATCGTCGAGGGCGGGCTCGGCCGGGCCGAGCCGACCACGGGGGAGTACAAGGTCGGCCGGGCGCGCGGCGCCTCGGCCACCCGCACCTGACGGGGTCGCCGAGGCCCCGTTCCGCCCGTCCCGCCAGCAGCTCGCCGCCCCGCCGGCCCGTTCCCGTGTGCACGGGACGACCTGACCCGGCCGGCGTGGGCGTCCGATCCCGCGTGACCCGGTTTCGCGCGTCCTGCCCGCCACCCGTACCCGGCCGCGCCCGTGGCCGGACGGCGCGGGGACGGGGGCCGGACCGCCGGGGCCGGTGTGTTCGTCATGCGTGCCGTTCCCGCCGGACCCGGTCGACCCCGGGGTCCGGCGTCGGCCGGCACGCCGATATGCCCGCGGTCCGCCGTCCACGCGTGCAGTGGACGGGCCCGGGCGGGGATGCCACCACCAGTGCGCCAGCGCGCGCCGATGAGAAGACAGGACGAGGAGCGTCATGACCGAAAGTCGCGGCACGAAGGCGGGCAGGTCTGCGGCCAGGGCGGGCGGATTGAAGATCCGGCGCTCGCGCACCACCGCCGGNGTCCACCCGTACGACGAGGTCACCTGGGAGACCCGGGACGTCGTCATGACCAACTGGCGGGACGGCTCGGTCAACTTCGAGCAGCGCGGGGTGGAGTTCCCCGAATCCTGGTCGGTCAACGCGTCGAACATCGTGACGAGCAAGTACTTCCGCGGGGCGCTGGGCACGCCCGGGCGGGAGTCCTCCCTGCGCCAGCTCATCGACCGGGTCGTGCACGCCTACGGCGCCGCCGGCCGCGAGCACGGCTACTTCGCCGCCGACGCCGACGCCGAGATCTTCGAGCATGAGCTGACCTGGATGCTGCTTCACCAGGTGTTCAGCTTCAACTCCCCGGTGTGGTTCAACGTCGGAACCCCGGCCCCCCAGCAGGTGTCAGCGTGTTTCATTCTTTCAGTTGATGACACCATGGAGTCGATTCTCAACTGGTACCGCGAGGAGGGGCTGATCTTCAAGGGCGGCTCGGGGGCCGGGCTCAACCTGTCCCGCATCCGCTCCTCGAAGGAGCTGCTGTCCTCCGGCGGCACGGCGTCCGGCCCGGTGAGTTTCATGCGCGGTGCGGACGCGTCGGCGGGCACGATCAAGTCGGGCGGGGCGACCCGGCGGGCCGCGAAGATGGTCGTGCTCGACGTCGATCATCCGGACATCGTCGAGTTCGTCGAGACGAAGGCCCGGGAGGAGGACAAGATCCGGGCGTTGNGGGACGCCGGGTTCGACATGGATCTCGGCGGGCGCGACATCGCCTCCGTGCAGTACCAGAACGCCAACAACTCGGTCCGGGTCACCGACGAGTTCATGCGCGCGGTCGTCGACGGAGGGAGCTTCGACCTGCGGGCGCGCCTCGACGGCCGGACGATCGAGACGATCGACGCCAAGGGGCTGTTCCGCACCGTCGCCGAGGCGGCNTGGGCCTGCGCGGACCCCGGCATCCAGTACGACGGCACGATCAACGACTGGCACACCTGCCCCGAGAGCGGCCGGATCAGCGCCTCCAACCCGTGCAGCGAATACGTGCACCTGGACAACTCCAGCTGCAACCTCGCGTCGCTGAACCTGCTGAAGTTCCTGCGCCCGGACCGGACGTTCGACGCCGAGGGGTTCGTCGCCGCGGTCGAGCTGATCATCACCGCGATGGACATCTCGATCTGCTTCGCGGACTTCCCGACGCCGGAGATCACGGCGGTCACCCGCGCCTACCGACAGCTCGGCATCGGGTACGCCAATCTCGGGGCGCTGCTCATGGCCAGTGCCCGCGCCTACGACTCCGACGGCGGCCGCGCGCTCGCCGCGTCGATCACCTCGCTGATGACCGCCACCGCCTACCGGCGCTCGGCGGAGCTCGCCGGCATCGTCGGCGCCTACGACGGCTTCGCCCGCAACGCCGACGCGCACCGCCGGGTGGTGCGCAAGCACTCCGCCGCGAACGACGCCGTGCGGTCCGTGCACACCGAGGACACCCGGGTCCTCGCCGCGGCGTCCAAGGAATGGGCGCGGGCGCAGACCGTCGGCGACCGGCACGGCTGGCGCAACGCCCAGGTCAGCCTGCTCGCCCCGACCGGCACGATCGGCCTGGCGATGGACTGCGACACCACCGGCATCGAGCCGGACCTCGCCCTGGTGAAGATGAAGAAGCTGGTCGGCGGCGCCAGCATGCGGATCGTCAACCAGACGGTCCCGGCGGCGCTGCGCGCGCTCGGCTATCCGGAGGAGACGCTGGAGGCGATCGTCGAGTACATCGCCGAGCACGGCCACGTCGTCGACGCCCCCGGCCTGCGCCCGGAGCACTACGACGTGTTCGACTGCGCGATCGGCGAGCGGGCCATCTCCCCGATGGGGCATGTGCGGATGATGGNCGCGGTGCAGCCGTTCCTGTCCGGCGCGATCTCCAAGACGGTGAACATGCCCTCGACCGCGACCGTCGAGGAGGTCGAGGAGATCTACCTGGAGGGCTGGCGGCTGGGTCTGAAGGCGCTGGCGATCTACCGGGACAACTGCAAGGTCGGCCAGCCGCTGTCCGACGTCCGGGGGGCGAAGCGGGATGCCGCGGCGAGCGCCGCGACCGCCGCGGCCCTGGCGGCGCCCCCGGCCGGCGCGCCCGCGCTCGTCGGGACCGCCGCGGGCGCAGCCGCCGAGATCGAGTACCGGCCCGTGCGCCGGCGGCTGCCGAAGACCCGCCCGTCACAGACGGTCTCCTTCGCCGTCGGCGGTGCGGAGGGCTACCTGACCGCGGGCTCCTACCCGGACGACGGCCTCGGCGAGGTCTTCATCAAGATGTCGAAGCAGGGTTCCACGCTGGCCGGCGTGATGGACGCCTTCGCGATCGCCATCTCGATCGGCCTGCAGTACGGCGTGCCGCTGGAGGCGTACGTCAGCAAGTTCATCAACATGCGCTTCGAGCCGGCCGGGATGACCGACGACCCGGACGTCCGGATCGCCCAGTCGATCATGGACTACCTGTTCCGCCGGCTGGCCCTGGACTACCTCGACGCCGACCGTCGCGCCGAGCTCGGCATCTCCACCGCGGCCGAACGGGTCCGCGAGGTCAACGGCCGCTACGGCCCGCAGGCCGACCCGGCCGTCGACGCCGTCGCGGCGCCCGCCGGGTCGCTCGCGGACGCGCTGCCCGGCGTGGACGCCCCGAACCCGGGCGCGGGTCCTGCTGGGGGTTCCGCGGTGGGTGGTCCTGCCGGAGGTCCGGTCGGCGCCGGGTCGGCGCCGACCGCGGGCCGTCCGGGGACGGGCAGCAACGGGGTGGCCGTCGGTCACGGGCCCGCGCACGTGGCCCGCGAGCTGCGGCTGGCGCCTCCCGGGGAGTCGCTGGTCGCCCAGACGGTCGTTGATGCCCCGCTGTGCTTCACCTGCGGGGTGACGATGCGCCCGGCGGGGAGCTGCTACGTCTGCGAGCAGTGCGGCTCCACCAGCGGCTGCAGCTAGGCCGAACGGCGCCCACCGGGCGTCCTGGCCCGGCCGGGAGGCGATGTCCCCCGGCCGGGCCGCCGGGCGAGGAGTCACCCCTCCCCGCAGGGGTGACCGTCACGCATGTGTCGGCGGAGGCGGCCGGGGTGGTCCGGCTGCGGCCCGGGGGTCGGGTGCGCAAGGTCAGCGTCTCCCTGCCGGAGGAGCTGACCGCCGCCGTGCGGGATCGAGTCGGGCCGGGGGCGTTCAGCCAGTACGTGACCGAGGCCGTGGCCCGGCGCCTGGAGCTGGATCTCCTCGCCGAGCTGGCCGAGCAGCTCGAGACCGAGCACGGCCCCGTCCCGGAGGCGGCGCTCGCCGACGCGGGCGCCGCGTGGCCGGACGCCGAGTAGCCGTCGGCGGGTCGCTGGTCCTCGACAGTGACGGGCTGGTCAAGCTCGCCACGGGTGCCGCGAGGGCGCGCGTTCCTGCAGACCGCGCACGGCCGGGGTGCGGGGGTGGTCGTCAGCGCGGTCACGCTCACCGAGGTGTTGCGGGGCGGCCCGTGGGATGCGGCCGTGCACCGCGTGCTGGCCAGGATCCGGGTGCTCCCGGTGACGCCGGACCTGGCCCGGTCGGCCGGCGAGCTGCTCGGCGCGACCGGCCTGTCCGGCCACCGGTGCGCCCTTGAGGCGGTGGTGGCCGTCACGGCGCTGCGGGCGGACCGGCCGGCCGTCCTGCTGACCAGCGACGTCGGCGACCTGCACCGGCTCGTCGACGAGCCCGATCGTCCCAAGGACAGTCGGGTCGTCGTCGTGCACGTCTGAGTGCACGTCCGCGGCGCGCCCGGCGTACGGGCGCGGCGCGGTCAGTGGTCGGCGGCGAGCAGGTCGATGAGCAGCGCGGCCGTCCAGGAGAACCGGTTGCTGCCGGCGCCCGAGCCGTCGAGCGGCGAGTAGTACTCGAACATCGCTTCGGAGGAGGCGATCACGTCGACCGTGTTGCGGCGCAGGTCCTCGGCGGCGTCGAGCCGGCCGTAGCGCTCCAGCCCGTCGGCGATCAGCCAGTTCATGTTGACCCAGAGCGGGCCCTGCCAGTAGCAGCGGGGCAGGAAGTTCGGGTCGTCCAGGGGAACGCTCGCGACGCCGAAGCGCGACCAGTAACGCGGCGAGGTGATCGTCTTGACCATCTCGTCGACGCGGTCCTCGGGCACGACGCCGGCATAGAGCGGCAGCAGGCCGGCGATCGTCTCGTGGCGCAGCAGGGTCCGGGTCCGAAAGTCGCGGCTGTAGTAGACGCCGTCGACGACGAGCTCTCCCATCGCCTCCCGGGTGCGGCGCGCCGACCGGCGCAGCCTGGCCGGGATGACCTCGCCGATCTCGGCGGCGATGGTGCTCAGGTGCTCGTTGGCGCGGACCAGGATCGCGTTGAACGCCACGTCCTGCACGAGGGGGACGATGGTCCGCCGAATCTCGCGGAAGTTGTAGTGCGCCCGGCGCAGCTCGCGCACGATCCGGTACAGCGTGAACAGGTCCCCCGAGGTGAGCCGCTCATCCGAGGGGACCTCCTTGGAATCGCGGCGCAGCG
This sequence comes from Frankia sp. CpI1-P, assembly GCF_001421075.1. Classification (NCBI taxonomy): domain Bacteria; kingdom Bacillati; phylum Actinomycetota; class Actinomycetes; order Frankiales; family Frankiaceae; genus Frankia; species Frankia sp. CpI1-P. The sequence continues at coordinate 154,342 of NZ_LJJX01000002.1, forward strand.
CGTCCAGGGCGTCGTCGCCGTTCACGCGCCGAAGCGCCCGCACGCCCAGCGGCGCCACCGGCCTGGTGATCTCCATCCAGGTCGGGGTGTTGTCCATCCCGGACTCCCAGGAGTGAACCAGGGACACCAGGCCGTCGTCGTCCGGGTCGCGCTCGTCGTAGAGCCACTGGTGAAAGCGCAGCAGCCCGGGGAACAGCCGGCGGTAGAACTCCCCGCGTTCGGAGTCGGACATCATGGCGCCGACCCGGACCGCGGCCTCGGCGATCATCGGCGGCTGGGTGACGCCGGTGCTCTGCGCGCCGCCGGCGGTGGTCNTCACCCGGTCACAGCGCCAGCGCTGCGGACCCGCGTGGTAGAAGTTGGTGGTTTCCGCGAAGATCACGTGCGGGATCATGCCGTTCGGCCACTGCCCGCGCAGCAGGGAGAGGATCTCGGCGGCGGCGCGCTGCGGGTCGAGGTGGCGCAGCCCGATCGCGATGAAGCAGGAGTCCCACAGCCACTGGTGTGGATACAACGTCGGCGACGGCCGGGTGATGTCGCCGAGGTCGTTGCCGCGCAGCACGGAGACCGCGGTCTCGCGCAACGCCGCCAGCTCTGCCGGGAGGCTGGGGACGGACATCGTGTGAGAGTAGCCGTCACACGCTGTGCACAGGTGAAGGGCGCCCCTGGTGTGGTCTGCCTAACGAAAACCTCGTTGGCGCCCCGCGGCCGCCCCGATGCGCCGGGCGACCGGCCGGCCCACGCCGCGACCGCGGGCTCTCGGAGGCGTGGGGCTCTCGGAGGCGTGGGGCTCTCGGAGGTGAGGTGCTCGCGGGGAGTGCGGCCGGCCGGTCGCCCGATGTCGCCCGAGTGGGCGGNGCGAGTATGCCGATCCGGCCCGATCCGAGTCCGGGGCACGCTGCCGAGCCGGTTCTCGAGGGGGTCTCGGGGGGCATCGGGAGGGCATCGGGGAGACGCGGCGGCACTGTCGGGATTGTCGGATGGCCGACCCCGCCCGATGGCGGTACTGGACGGAAAATGTGGTGCGGACGNCAGCCCCTCGAAAATCCTCACTTCCCGTGAGGGGGCAAGTGCGTAGCGTTCAGTATCTGGGCTCTCGACGGGGGTCTCGCCACGCGAGAAGGTCAAGATAGTTCGCGGAACGCGCCACACCACGGGATCTGCCAGGTAGTCTTCGCGACAGCGAGTTCAGCGTCTCGAGGGCATGGGTCTACACTGCCGGTAGGCCCGGCGATCGCTGATGTCCGGGTGCGCCTGCACGGGGAATGGTTCCGCGACTTCGTTCGTTACCTCCCACGTGCACGGAAACAGACGTCCCACCCGCACCGACCATCGGATTTGCCACTGATGACGCTGCCTGCCCTGGAACTTGCCGAGCGCACCGACGAGAACCGCCCGCGTAGCCCGCGGCGCACTCGCCGGTCCGCTGCCTCTGCCCGTACCGCCCCCAGCCGTTCGCTGGCCGCCGTTCCCGATGACGGCGACGAACTCGATGTGAGTGCCGTCGCCGAGGTCATCGCGCGCGGTCGCGAGTCCGGCGAGATCAGCCGGTCCGAGCTGCGTGACGCGCTCGAGTCCGCGGACATCGGCCTCGAGCTGTTGCCCGCGCTGATCGCCAAACTGAGCGCCGCCGGCGTCGAGCTCCTCGAAGAGGAGGAGACGACCGACGAGGTCACCGCCGCCACCCGCTCCACCGCCGAGCACGCCGGCACCGCCGACCTCGTGCGCATGTACCTGCGCGAGATCGGGAAGGTGCCGCTGCTCAACGCCGCGCAGGAGGTCGAGCTCTCCAAGCGGGTCGAGGCCGGTCTCTTCGCCGAGCACAAGCTGGAGTCCGACCCCGACCTGCCCGCGGACCTCCGCCGCGACCTGGGTCTGCTGGTGAAGGACGGCCATGCCGCCAAGCAGCAGCTCGTCTCGGCGAACCTGCGCCTGGTCGTCTCCGTCGCGAAGAAGTACAGCGGCCGCGGGATGACCCTGCTGGACCTGGTCCAGGAGGGCAACCTCGGGCTCATCCGCGCGGTGGAGAAGTTCGACTACGCCAAGGGCTACAAGTTCTCGACCTACGCGACCTGGTGGATCCGCCAGGCCATCGGTCGAGCGCTGGCCGACCAGGCCCGGACCATCCGGATCCCGGTCCACGTGGTCGAGCAGATCAACAAGATCACGCGGCTGCAGCGCCAGCTCGTCTCGACGCTCGGCCGCGAGCCGACCGACGAGGAGCTCGCCCTCGAGCTGGACATGCCGATCGAGCAGGTCGTCNAGCTGCGCCGCTACGCGCAGGACACGGTGAGNCTGGAGACCTCCGTCGGCGACGACGGTGACTCCGTGCTCGGCGACTTCATCGAGGACTCGGACGCGACCTCCCCCGCCGACGCCGCCTCGTACGGCGCGATGCAGGACGAGATCGAGAACGTGCTCGGTGGCCTCAACCCGCGGGAGCGGGAGGTGATGCGGCTGCGCTTCGGCCTCGCCGACGGCAAGCAGCACACCCTCGCCGAGGTGGGTAACCGGCTCGGACTCACCCGTGAGCGGATCCNGCAGATCGAGCGGGACACGCTGCGTGAGCTGCGCAAGCCCGCCGTCGCCGGCCGGCTGCGGGAGTTTCTCGACTGACCGCTCGCGGCCGAAGACCGCCGGCACGGCGGGCGCGCACAGGGTCACGGGTGGCATCCCCCGCGGGGGGCACGACACGCCGGTGACGGCGTGGCCGTGTGTTCCATGGAAGCCGGATCTTCGCTGGGACCAGCGAAGATCCGGCTTTGCTGTCGGCGGCGGGCGCGGTCCCGGGGTACGGGCGGTCAGTCGTCCGGTGTGGTGATGGGCGCCCCGGCGGCCTGCTCGGCCGTGGCCGCTCGGGCCTGTTCGGCGGTGGCCGCGATGGCCAACAGGGCCTGCGGGTTGGCGACCGCGTCGAGGCTCACCACGTCGGCCAGCGCCGCGCCGGCGAGCAGCCGCTTGACCGGGACCTCCAGCTTCTTGCCGGTGTGCGTCCGCGGCACCGCGGCGATCTCGAGGATCCGGTCCGGCACATGCCGCGGGCTGAGCTCGGTGCNCACCGTCTGCCGGATCCGCTGCGCGAGCTCCGCCGTGAGCCCCGGCTCGGCGAGGGCGACGAACAGCAGCAGCTCTCCGCCGCCGGGGGCGTCCGAGGTATCCACGGCGAGGCTGTCGGTGACCTCGGCAAACTGCTCGACGACGCTGTAGAGCTCGCCGGTGCCGATCCTGATCCCGCCGCGGTTGAGGGTGGCGTCCGACCGGCCCTCGACGACGACGGCACCGTCGGATGTGATCCGCACCCAGTCGCCGTGCCGCCAGACCCCGGGGTAGGTCGCGTAGTAGCTGTCATGCAGCCGGCTGCCGTCCGGATCACCCCACAGGCGCAGCGGCATCGAGGGCATCGGCGCGGTCACGACGAGCTCGCCGACCTCGTCGACGACCTCCTTGCCGTCGGCGTCGAAGGCCGCCACGGCGCAGCCCAGCGCCCGCGAGCCGATCTCCCCGGCGCGCACCGGCATCGTCGGCAGCCCGGCCACCAGCGCCGTGCAGACGTCGGTGCCGCCACTGATCGACGACAGCATCACCTGCGGGCTGACTGCCTCGTACACCCAGGCGTAGACGGCGGCGGACAGCGGCGACCCGGTTGACCCGATGGTGNGCAACAGGGACAGATCGGCATGTTCGCGGGGCACGAGGCCCGCGTCCCGGCAGGACTGCAGGTAAGCCGCGGACGTGCCGAGGCACGTCACCTCCAGCGCCTCGGCCAGGCCGAACAGGGTGCCGAGCGCCGGGTAGCCGGCGGCGCCGTCGTAGAGCACGATCGTCGCGCCGACCAGCAGGCCGGAGACGAGGTAGTTCCACATCATCCAGCCGGTCGTGGTGNACCAGCAGTACCGGTCGTCGGGGCCGAGGTCGAGGTGCAGCGCCAGCGCCTTGAGGTGTTCCAGCAGGATGCCGCCGTGCCCGTGCACGATCGCCTTGGGCGGCCCCGTCGTGCCGGAGGAGTAGAGGATCCACAGCGGCGCGTCGAAGGCGACCCGGGTGAACTCGAGCTCGGCGCTCTCCGCGGCCATCAGCTCGTCCCAGGTGAGCAGGCCCGGCAGCCCCGCGCCGCGGGCCCGGGCGAACGCGTCCGGCGCCAGATAGGGCACGATGACGGTCGCGACGAGTCCGGGCAGGTCGGCGGCGAGGGTGCCGAGTGCGGCGATGGTGTCGTAACCCTGACCGCGGTAGGTATAGCCGTCGACGCCGATGAGTACCTTCGGGGCGATCTGGGTGAAGCGGGCGGCGAGGGCGGTGGCGCCGAGCTCAGGCGAGCATGACGACCACACCGCGCCGATGCTGGCGGCCGCGAGCATCGCCACCGTCGCGTAGACGGTGTTCGGCAGCACGCCGCAGACGCGGTCGCCCTCGGTGACCCCGAGGGCGCGCAGTCCGGCCGCGGCCCGGGCGACCTGGCGGCGCAGCTCGTCCCAGGAGACCACCGCGGTCGCGCCGTCCTCCCGCACGGCGATCACCGCCGGCGCGGCACCGCGCCGGGTGAGCGCGTTCTCGGCGTAGTTGACCCGGGCGCCGGGGAACCACACGGCTCCCGGCATCTTGGCATCCGTGAAGGCGGGGCCGTCGGCGAGGGCGGGGCCGTCGCCGCGCTCGCCCTCGACGGCGCAGAAGTCCCAGATCGACTCCCAGAAGGGGCCGAGCTCGGTGACCGACCACTCCCACAGGGCCGCCTCGTCGCCGAGATCCACCCCGCGTTCGGCGGCGAGNCAGCCGCGGTAGTTCGTCACCGCCGCCTGCTCGATCCGCCGCGCGGAGGGCTCCCACAGCGGCGTGCCGGGACGCACCTGGGTCGAGCCGGCGGCCGCGGGATGCTCCGCGCCTGCCGGCGCCGGACGCTGCGGTGCCGTTCCGTCTGCTGCCACGGGCACTGACCCTAGGGCATTTCGCGCGGATCTATGGTGAACCTCGATCCGCCGACGGTCGGTCGAGCTTGTCACCACCGCTACCGGCACAGGACCCGTTCGGGCTACCGTCGAGGGGTGACGGTGCCGGGCGGAACACAGCGGTCCGGCGGCACCCTGCCGCCGGCGGTCGAACCCACCATCCTGGCGTGGGATCCCGCCATGGCCGACTACGACTTCGGGCCGCAGCATCCGCTGCACCCCGTCCGGCTGGGCCTGACGATGGACCTCGCCGAGAGTCTGGGCGTGCTCGACGCGCCGGGGCTGCGGATCGCCACCCCGACCCTGGCTCCCGACGAACTGATCGAGCTTGTCCACGATCCCCTGTACCTGAACGCGGTCCGTGCCGCGCCCGACCCCACCCGGGCCCGGATGGCGGCCCTGTTCGGCCTCGGCACCGCCGACACCCCCGTCTTCCAGCGGATGCACGAGGCCGCCGCCCTGATCACCGGCGGCACGATCGAGGCCGCCCGGGCGGTGTGGGGGGGGCCGGCGCGCCACGCCGTGTCGATCGCCGGCGGTCTGCACCACGCGATGCCGGGGATGGCCAGCGGCTTCTGCATCTACAACGATCCCGCGATCGCGATCGCCTGGCTGCTCGCCGCCGGGGCGACCCGCATCGCCTACGTCGACGTGGACGTGCACCACGGCGACGGGGTGCAGACGGCGTTCTACGACGACCCGCGGGTGCTCACGATCTCGCTGCACCAGACCGGGCGGACGCTGTTCCCCGGCACCGGCTTCCCCGACGAGGTCGGCGCGCCGGGCGCCGCGGGCAGCGCTGTGAACGTCGCGCTGCCCGCGTTCACCGGTGACGCCGGCTGGCTGCGGGCCTTCTCCGGCGTCGTCCCGGTGCTGCTGCGGTCGTTCCGGCCGCAGGTGCTGGTGACCCAGCACGGCTGCGACACCCACGCCCTCGATCCGCTGGCCGATCTGGAGCTGTCGGTCGACGGGCAGCGGGCCTCCTACGAGGCGTTGCACGCGCTGTCCCACGAGCTGTGCGACGGCCGCTGGCTGGCCTGCGGCGGCGGCGGGTACGCGCTGGACGCGGTGGTGCCGCGGGCGTGGACGCAACTGCTGGCGGTCGCCGCCCACCACCCTCTCGAACCCGGCACCGCGTTGCCGGCGCAGTGGCGCGCCGAGGCCCCGCAACGGGTGCGGGCCGTCACCGGCCACGACTCCGTCGGAGCCACGGCGGGGATGCCCCGGACCCTCGGTGACGGGGTGAGCGTGCGTTACCGGCCCTGGGACGCCGGCGAGGGCGACCCCGACGACCCGCTGGACCGGGCGGTCGCCGCCACCCGGCGCGAGGTGCTGCCCCTGCACGGTCTCGACCCGACCGTGGACCGGTGAGCGCCGCGCNGCTGCCGCCCCCGGCCGGGGACGAGACGCCTCTGGCGTACCCGGCGGAGTGGGAGGCCGATGTCATCCTCACCGACGGCGGCACGGCCCACATCCGGCCGATCCTGCCGACCGACGGCCCGCTGCTGCGGGCGTTCTGGACCCGGCTGTCCCCCCAGTCGATCTACTTCCGCTTCTTCACCGCTCGCCGGGCGCTGAGCGACGCCGACATCCACCGGATGACCGTGGTGGACCAGCGGCTGCGCGGCGCCATCGTCGCCATGATCGGTGACGATCTCGTCGCCGTGGCGCACTGGGAGGGCACCGCGGCCCGGCCGACCGAGGCGGAGGTGGCCTTCCTGGTGGAGGACGCCCAGCAGGGTCGGGGCCTCGGCTCGGTGCTGCTGGAGCACCTCGCCGCCGCGGCCTGGGACCGCGGGATCCGTCGCTTCGACGCCGACGTGCTCGGCGAGAACCGGCAGATGATCCGCGTCTTCCTCGACGCCGGCTACACCGTCGCCCGGGCCTGGGACTCCGGCGCCGTCCGGCTGTCGTTCGAGATCACCCCTACCGAGCAGTCGGTGACGGTGATGCGCGCCCGCGAGCACCGCGCGGAGGCGGCCTCCATCGGCCGGCTGCTGCATCCCCGGTCGATCGCCGTCATCGGCGCCGGGCGGGCCGCGGGCTCCGTGGGCAACTCGGTGCTGCGCCACCTGCTCACCGGCGGCTTCGACGGGCCGGTCTACCCGGTGAACCCGGCCGCCGCGGCGGCCGGCACCGCGGTCGCCTCGATCCGCGCCTACGGCGGCATCGAGGAGGTGCCCCGCCCGATCGACCTGGCCGTCGTGTGCGTGCCGCCGGCCGAGGTGCCCGGGGTCGTCGCCGCGTGCGGGCGGGCCGGCGTGTGGGGGCTGGTCGTGCTCACCGACCAGCGTGACGATGCCGCCGACGCCGCCCTGGCCGCCGAGGCGCGGGCCGACGGCATGCGCGTCGTGGGCCCGGCCAGCATGGGCATCCAGAACCCGGCGGGGGGCCTGAACGCGTCGATGGTGCCCCAGATGCCGCCGGCCGGGCGGGTCGGCTGCTACTCGCAGTCCGGACCGTTCGGCGGGGCGATCCTGCAGGCGGCCGCCGCGCGGGGGGTCGGGCTGTCCGTGTTCGTCTCGGCGGGGGATCGGGCCGACGTCAGCGGCAACGACCTGCTCCAGTACTGGGAGGAGGACCCGGAGACCGACGCGGTGATCATGCACCTGGAGACGTTCGGCAACCCGCGCAAGTTCGCCCGGCTGGCGCGCCGTCTCGGCCGGCGCAAGCCGATCGTGACCGTGTACTCCGGCCGCTCGGCCCTCGACGACGCCCTGCTGCGGCAGGCCGGCGTGATCGGCGTGGACCGCATCTCGCAGGCTTTCGACGTGGCGCTGCTGCTCACCTCGCAGCCGCTGCCCGCGGGAAACCGGGTCGCGGTGATCGGCGACTCCCGGGCGCTGGTCCGGCTCACCGCGCACGCCGCCGACGCCGCCGGTCTGATCGTCGAGGAGGTCCTGCTGCCCGCGGGCAGCGGTTCGGCGGCGTTCACGGCCGCGCTGCTCGCCGCGGCGCAGCGGTCCGACGCACTCATCGTGACGCTGGCCCGCCTGCCGCCCTCGTCGCCGGGCCCGGTCGCCGCCGGGGCCGTCGAGGCGGCCGAGCGCATCACCGTGCCGATTCTGGCCTCTATGCAGGGCGTCGACCTGCCGGGCGAGCTCGCCGGCATCCCGGCCTACGCGTCACCGGAGGCCGCGGTGACCGCACTGCGTCGCGTCGTTGGCTACGCGCAGTGGCGGTCTCGCCCGACCGGTATCGAGCCGGTGACGGCCGTGCGGACCGACGAGGCCCGCGCGATCATCGCCGGCCTGGCCGGTCGGCTGCCCGAGGAGCGGGCCGCCGCGCTGTTGGACTGCTACGGCATCACGGTGCAGCCGGCGGAGCTCGTGACCTCGCCGCGGCGCGCCGTCGAGGCGGCTGCGCGGCTCGGCTACCCGGTGGCCGTCAAGGCCCGGTCCCGCCCGTACCGGCACCGGCCGGACCTGCGCGGGCAGCGCCTCGACCTGCCCGACGCGGCGGCGGTGCGGGCGGCCTGGACGTCGCTGCGCTCCCAGCTCGGGCCGGAGGTGCCGATCGTCGTGCAGCGGATGGCGCCGGTCGGCGTGTCGGTGGTCGTCGGGTCCGAGGAGCATCCGCAGTACGGCCCGCTGGTCTCCTTCGGCCTGTCGGGCCCGGCGACGGAGCTGCTCGGTGACCGCGCCCACCACATCCTGCCGCTGACCGACGTCGACGCCGCCCGGCTGGTCCGCTCGGTGCGGGCGGCGCCGCTGCTGCTCGGCTACCTCGGTTCGACTCCCGTCGACATCGCAGCGCTGGAGGATCTCGTGCTGCGCGTCGGCCGGCTCGCCGACGATATCCCCGAGGTGGTTCATCTCACTCTTGACCCGGTCATCGTGTCGACCGGGCGGGTCACCGTGCTGTCGGCGGAGGTCGTGACCGGCCCTTCCATGCCCAGGGCGGACGCCGGACCGCGGCGTTTCTGGACCCCGGCGCTGCCTGTAGTCGACCGACCTCCCGTCCGGGGCGGTTCGGCACAACATGGTCACACCGTCCACAATCGTCTCCCATGACGTCGCCGTACTCCGGGCAGCCGCCCGTCTGGCCCGCATCCGGCGCCTTTGGGGTGCCGCAGTCCGATTCCGGGGGGCCCATCGAGGCCATGGGTATCCCCGGGGTGAGGGCACCCGGGCAGGCGGAGCTGGTGCCGATGTACGGCCCGGAGCGGGGCGCGCAGCGGCCGCCGGAGTCGGGGGCGACGGGTCCCGCCGGAAGCGGTCCGGAAGACGCCGGGCCGATCTCGACCGGGCCGATCTCGACCGGGCCGGTCTCGGGGCCGATCATGCCGGGTCAGGTTCCCGGGCCGGGTCGGCCGGACGTGAGCGGCGGGGGTCGCTCGATCGACGGCACACCGACTGCCCCGCCGACCCGCGTGCCCGGCCCAGCTCTCGCGCCGGGCGCCCGCCCCGCGCCGGGCGGCGTCGCCGGCGGTTCCGGCGGCTCCGGCGGCGGGTCCACGCCTGGCCCTGGTGCCGTGGCGAGCCCTGGTTCGCTGGCAAGCCCCGCTTCGCTGGCGAGCCCTGGTTCGACGGCGGCCCCCGGCCCGAGCCTGGTGCCCGGCCAGGATCCCGAGAGCGGCGGGGGCCGAGACCTGCCCGTGCTGCCCGAGGGATGGCCACTGGTCCCGCGGGCCGATCCGCCGGTGGCCGGCACGGCGATGCCGCGCGACGTGATCGACGGGACCGGCCCGCGGCGAGGCCCCGAGGACGTCCCCCCGGAGCGCGGGCCGCTGAGCCTTGCCCGTGGCGGGCCACCGGCACCGGGTGGCGGTGGCAGCGGTGGTGGCAGCGGTGGTGGCAGCGGGGTGGATCCCGCGGTGGCGGCGTACGCGATGTTGGATGCCCTGTTCGCCCGGGCTCCGGTCGGACTCGCCCTGCTCGACCGGGCTGGCCGGTTCGTGCGCGTCAACGAGGCGCTCACCCGGTTGGACCGCCGGTCCGCCCGGGACCACCTGGGCCGCACCGTGTCCGAGGTGCTCGGTGACAGCGATGCCGAACTCGACGCTCTGCTGGCCCGGGTGCTGCGTACCGGCGAGGCCGTGGTGGACCTGGAGGTGGGGGTCGCGGGCCCGGCCGGAACACCGCTGATCTGGCTGGCGAGCTGGTTCCCGGTGAGCGATCCGCAGCTCGGTCCGGTGGGGGTGTCCTTCGTCGCGTTGGACGTCACCGGCCTGCAGATCGCCGATCGGGAGCGGCTGCGGGCGCAGGCGCGCTACCGCGGGCTCGCCGACGCCGCCGGCCTGGATGTGTTCCACGCGACGGCCGACGGCGCCCTCGACGTCGACCTGCCCGGCTGGCGTTCCGCCACCGGNCAGCAACCGGGGGCGTTGGCCGGTGGCGGCTGGCTGTCCGGGGTGCATCCGGATGACCGGGACCGGGTCGCGCGGCTGTGGCGGGGGGCGGTCGAACGCGGCGAGACCTTCGAGGCCGAATTCCGGATCTCCGCGCCGAGCGGCGTGGGCGCCGCCGAGCGTGTCGTCACCGCCCGGGTGCTGCCCGTGCCCGGACCTGCGGTGGATGCCGCCGGCGGTCAGGCCGCCGCCGGCACCGGTCCAGCGCGCGACGGGCGGCCGGCCGAGTGGCTCGGCGTGGTCCGCGACCTCACCGGGGAGCGGGCCGCCGAGGCGGCGCGGGCCGATGCCGATCAGCGGGCCGAGGCGGCCGTCGAACAGGCCGAGGCGGCCGCGCAACGGGCCGAGTCCGGCGGGCTGTTCTCCGTCGCGCTGGCCCGGGCCAGCACGGTCGACGAGGTCCTCGCGGCGATCCTCGACGTCGGCGGTCAGGCGGCGCGGGCGGCCGGGCGCGGGGTCGCGCTGGTCGACGACGGCCAGGAGGAGCTGCGGTTCGTCCGACCCGGCGAGGATCCGGCACAGCGGTCCGGCCGCTGGCCGGACGTGGCGCTGGGAGCGGTGCATCCGGTGGCCGAGGTGGTGCGGGGAGCCCGGCCCCTGTTCCTGGCCGACCGGGAGGAGCTGCTCGCTCGCTGGCCGGTGTCCGGTCTCGCCGACGCCACCGCGGCGGCGGGTGAGCAGGCGTGGGCCATGCTGCCGCTGGTCGCCCCCGACGGTTCGGCCTTCGGCGTGGTGACCTTCGCCTTCCCGGCGCCGCGGACCTTCACCGCCGCGGATCGGGCCTACCTCGGTGGCATCGCCGCGGCCGGCGCCCGCGCGCTGGAGCGGGCCAGGGCACACGAGCGGCTCGTGACCGAGGCGGCGGGGGCCCAGGCGGCGCTCACCGCGGCGGACGAGGAGCGCGAGGCCCGGCAGCGCGCCGACCGGCGGCTGCGCCTGCTGACCCGGGCCACGGAGATCGTGACCGCGGCCGAGGACCCCGAGCCGTCCTTGCGGGCCGTCGCGGANCTGATCGTGGCGGAGATCGCGGACCTGTGCGCGGTCCACCTGGTCACGGCCCATCCGGCTCTCGCGCCCACCGCGGTTGCGGCGGCTGAGGGCGGCGCGCAGGTCACCGGGATCGAGCAGGACGGCGGTGGGCAGGTCACCGGGACCGAGCAGGACGGCGGTGGGCGAACGGGCGGGACGGCGCAGGCTCCGCGGCTGCGGCCGCTGATTGTCGCGGGTTCCGCCGCGACCGGCGCCGCGCCTTCGACCGGCGCCTGGATCGCGGCGCTCGCCTCGCCGGCGAACCCGATCACCCAGGTCGCGGCCCGTGGGATCGGGGAGGTCGTCAGCCACGCCGGGGACGGCTGGGAGCCGCCGTCCGACATCGCGCGCTGGATCCGTCAGGCCGGCGCCCACACGACGGCCGTGCTGCCCGTGGTGCGGGCCGGCCGGGTCGCGGCCGTGCTCAGCCTGACCGCCGTCGGTGACCGGGCCCCGTTCACCGAGGCCGACCTGGCCTTCCTGACCGAGCTCGCCGCGCGCGCCGGGGTCGCCCTGGAGCGCATCGACCGCGAGCACAGCGCGCACAGCGGCGCCGTGGAGCTGCACGAGGCCCTGCGCGGCGCGGCACCGGTGGTGCCCAAGGGATTGCAGGTGGCTTCCCGCTACCTGCCCGCCGGGGCCGAGGGGGACGCCGGCGGGGAATGGTTCGACGTGATCGATCTGGGGGCGGGCCGGGCCGCCCTGGTGATCGGCGGCGTCCGGGGTCGGGGGCTGCGCACGAGCGCCGTGATGGGGCAGCTACGCGCCGCCGCGCGCGCCTGCGCCCGCCTCGACCTGCCACCCGGCGAGGTGCTGGCGCTGCTCGACGGGGTCGTCGCGGACCTGCCGGGACGCGAGGTCGCGACCTGCATCTACGCGATCGCCGAGCTCGACACGGGCGTGTTGACGCTGGCCAGCGCCGGCCATCCGCCGCCCCTCGTGGTCGCCCCGGACGGGCTCGTCTCGCGGCTGTACATGGCGGTCGGCTCCCCGCTCGGCGATGTCCACCGGGATCCGTCGGGATACACCGACGCCACCGAGTACACCGTCCGCCTGGGCCGGGGCTACCTCATCGCCCTGTTCACCGAAGGCCTGGTCCGCGGGGGCGGCCGGGACGTCGATGCCGGCGTCTCGGATCTCGCGGCCGTCCTGGCCCGCACCAGCGAGGCACCCGACGACAACCTCGACGCGCTGGCGACCGCGGCCTGCGCGGGCCTTGGCCGCGACAACCAGCCGGCGCCCGCCGACGACGCCGTGGCGCTGCTGCTCGCCCGCCTGCCCGACGAACCGACCGCCGGACCGACGCTGCTCGACGTCACCGTCGACGGTCCGTCCGGGCTGCGCGCGGCGCGGGCACAGTGCCGGCTCGCGCTGGAGAACGCCGAGCTGCCGGTCGAGATCATCGACACCGTCGTCCTGGTTCTGTCCGAGCTGACGAGCAACGCCGTGCGTCACGGCCGGCCGCCGTTGTCCGTGCGACTGCGGCGGCTCGGTGACCGGGCTGTCGTCGAGGTCGCCGACGGCGGCGGCCGGCTGCCCCGGCGCCGGCACGCCTCGCCGGACGACGAGGCCGGGCGTGGGCTCGGCCTGGTTTCCCGGCTCGCCGTGCGGCACGGTTTCCGCCCGATCCCCGACGGCAAGGTGGTCTGGGCGGAGGTTGACCTGGTGGGGCCGGCCCCCGCCGATCCGGGCGCGTCGTGATCGGATCGCCCGGGCGGGCGGCGCAGGGCGGGTGTGGCGGGGTCGGGCTGTCCCGCCGCCGCCGGGCGGGCACGTCTCGCGTAACGTGAGCGGCATGCCGGACGCGGTGCTGCGGCTCGACAATGTCAATGTCGTGCGGGATGGGTCGTACCTTCTGCGAAATGTTGCCTGGGAGGTGTTTCCCGGTCAGCGATGGGTCGTCCTCGGCCCCAACGGTGCGGGAAAGACGACCCTCCTGCAGGTGGCCTCGGGCCGGCTGTTTCCGACCTCGGGCACGGTCGACCTGTTCGGTCACCGGCTGGGCACGGTGAACCTTCTCGAGCTGCGCTACCGGGTCGGCGTCGTCAGCCCGGCGCTGGTCGAGACGCCGCCCCCGGACGAGCGGGTGCTCGACGCGGTGGTCACCGCCGGCTGGTCGGTGCTCGGGCGCGGCGACGAGCCGTACGACGACGTCGACCTCGCCCGCGCCGCCGGCCTGCTGGCCCAGTTCGGCTGCCGGGAGCTGCGGGACCGGCGCTTCGGGACGCTGTCCGAGGGCGAACGCAAGCGGGTGCTGATCGCCCGGTCGCTCATGAGCGACCCGGAACTGCTCCTGCTCGACGAGCCCGCCTCCGGGCTTGACCTCGGGGCCCGAGAGGCACTGCTGCGCCGGCTGACCCGCTTCGCCGCCGACCCCTCGGCGCCCGTCAGCGTCCTCGTCAGCCACCACGTCGAGGAGATCCCGGTGGGCGTCACCCATGCCCTGCTGGTGCGCGGCGGCCAGGTGCGGGCCGCGGGTCCGGCGGCTGAGGTGCTCACCGCGCCCAGGCTGTCCGACTGCTTCGGGATTCCCCTCGACGTCAGCGTCACGGCCGGGCGCTACGCCGCCCGCCTGGCCGCCGGCCCGCCGCCGCGGCGACCGGTGTCCGTCGGCGTCTGAGCCTGCGTCCCGCCCGGTGCCGCCTCGCCCGGCCCCGGCCGGGCGTCCGCACGGCGCGTCTCAGGGACCGCCTGGCGGATCAGGACGAGCCGGGCGTCCGCAGCCGGCGCCGCGCCCGAGGACCGCCGCTCGGGCGATCCTCGCGGGCCTCCGGCCGGGTTTCCCGGGCGATGCGTGGTCGACGCGGCGCGGACTGGTGCGCCAGGGCGACGCGAGGCCCTCAGAAGGCGTCAGACCCGCGCTGGCACCACGGTCGGGTCTTTTTCTCCCATAGCACCCTTCCGGCCCCGCACGCGCGTTGGGAGCCCCGGAAGGGGTATGCCGGACGGGCCGACCCGGAAGCGGCCGGGCGGTGAGCCCGGTGGGCGGAGCCGGGTGCAGCCGAGAACCGCGCGGGCGCGCTTACCGCCGAAGCCGGTCCCGCAGCCAGCCGGCGCCACGCACCTCGCCGCCGAGGGCGCGGACGCGGGCGGTGAGCCCGCGATCCGAAGTGATCACGATGACGCCGGGGCCGGCGTCGCGGGCGGCGTCGACGATCGCGTCATCGCCGTTCCCGGGCGCGTGGACGACGGCGAGTGAGGGTGCGGCGCTGTCGTCGTTCGTCGCGTCCGATCGGTCGGCGCCGTTCCCGGAATTGCCGTCGCCGTCGCCGTCGCCAGGCGAGCGGCGGCCCTTCCTCGCGTAGCTGTCACCGTTCTCGGCCGAGTGGTCGCCCTTCCCCGTAGACCGATCGCCCTTCCCGCGTGGCCGGCCGGTGTTCCCGGCCGGCTGGTAGCTGTTCCCGGCCCGCCGGTCCGTGTTCCCGCTCGGCTGATCCGTGTTCCCGCTCGGCTGGTCCGTGCTTCCGCGTGACTGGACATGGTCATCGTCGGGAGCCAGGGACTTCGCCGGAGTCGGCTCGACGACCACCGCGGCGGCGGGAACCCCGGCCCGGGCCGCCCCTTCCAGAACGACCACGATCCCCGTCGGCCATTCCGCTGACCCGGGCGATCCGACGTGCCCGTCGGACCCGGCGATCCAGGCCGAAATATCGGCGAGCAGGCGCCGGGCCGCGCCCGGACGGTCGCGCCACCAGCCGTCGGCCCGGGACCCAATGACGTTGGCACCGTCCACCACCCACGTCCGTGGGTACTCGTCCGTGCGCCGAGCCATAGGGTCGGCGCCGGAATCAGGCGTACTCATCCGCCGCCACGATCGCCTTTGGCATTCGTACCGGTCGGTTCCGCTCGCGGCGCCAGCACCCCAAAGCACCCACCGGCTGATGCCTGCCGATTGCCCGGCAATCGTCCGGGGAGTCGGTAGACGAACACGATCGGTGTCCCAAGGTCGGCGGACATGGTCGCCGCCCGGCCGACGGCGGCCCAACTGTCCGCTTGCGGCCGGCGTTTCGGCTCGGAAGGTGTGATTCGCAGAACATGATCGCCCCTATCATGCCGAGCTTGGCCACCGTCTTTGGGTTCCGCACTCCGACAGCCTCACCAGCGTGCCTAGACCGGTGTCTTCGTGTTCGGCGGCCCCAAGTCTGCGAGTCCGTCGAACCAGGCGTGACAGTTCCCGGTGTTCTCGTGGTAATACTAGACGCGTGAGTTCTGCGGTCCGCTGACCTGAAGGAGTGTGGCATGGCCCAGAAGACCATCGTCTCGTTGATTGACGATCTCAGTGGAGAAGAGGCCGACGAGACTGTCCGCTTCGGACTCGACGGTGCGCAGTATGAGATCGACCTGTCGGAGAAGAACGCGACGAAGTTGCGTGAGTCGCTGGCCCCGTTCGTGACTGCGGCCCGCCGTTCCGGCGGCCGTGCGGCGGGCAGCCGCCGTGGCGTGCGTACCGCTTCGCGGCGTACCGGCGGAACCGACCGCACCGCCGACATTCGCGAGTGGGCGCGCAGCAACGGATACACGGTGAGTGACCGTGGCCGTATCGCCTCCAACATCGTCGAGGCGTACGACAAGGCCCACTGATCCTGGTCTTGACGACTTTTCCGGGTCGAGACTCGAAGCGGTGGACCCCGTAGTACCCGCCGTGCCCGCGGTATTCGGCCGTGGGCCGCAGGCCCCGGCGCCCAAAGACCTGCTGATCAGGTTTTGCCAGGGCAGGTTCCTGCCACACCGGCCTGGCCGGTGTGGCAGGAACGTTTGACCTCCGAGCCGACGCGCGCTGTCGTCGGCTCTGTTCGTTGCGTCAGTTCGGCAGATGCCGGCCCATCCAGTTTTCGACGTCTTCCGAGGTTCGCGGAAGCCCGGCGGACATGTTCCGCCTTCCCTCGCCGGTGACCAGGATGNCATCTTCTATCCGGACCCCGATGCCGCGCAGCTCGGGCGGAACGGTGAGGTCGTCGGGCTGGAAGTACAGGCCCGGTTCCACCGTCAGCACCATCCCCGGCTCCAGTGCCGCATCCCGGTAGGTCTCGTCCCGCGCCTGGGCGCAGTCGTGCACGTCCAGCCCGAGCATGTGCGACGTGGCGTGCAACGTGTATCGGCGGTGGATCCCCGCGCCCGGTGCGTGGGGATCCTCCGACAGCGATGCCTGGGCCCCATCCGGCAGCAGCCCCCAGTCCGCCAGCGCGGTGGCGATGACCTGCATCGCCGCTCGGTGTGGAGCCAGGAACGAGGCTCCCGGGCGGACCGCGTCGATGCCGGCCTGCTGCGCGCGGAGAACCACGTCGTATACCTGGCGCTGCAGGTCCGTGAAACGGCCGGTGATCGGCAGCGTGCGGGTGACGTCGGCGGTGTAGAGCGACCTCCCCTCCACCCCCATGTCCAGCAGGGCCAGCTCACCGGCGCGCACCGGTCCGTCGTCGCGCACCCAGTGCAGGGTGGTTGCATGGTGCCCNCAGGCGACGATGGAGCCGTAGCCGACGTCGTTGCCGTCGACGCGAGCGCGCCGCCAGAAGGTGCCCTCCAACCAGCGTTCCCCGTTGGGCAGCTCCATCGCGCGGCCGATTTCCCCCACGCACTCGGTGAAGCCTCGCGCCGTCGCCGCGACCGCCTCGTCCAACCGGGCGATCTCGAAGTCGTCCTTGACCAGCCGCAGCTCGGAAAGGGCCTGCGCGAGGACCACATCGCGGTCGTCGCCCGATCTGTCGTCGGACCACCGCAGCACCGAGCGGTCGACCAGTGGATCGATTCCCCGCAGCGTCCTGGTGTTTCCCGGCGCCAGTCGGGCCAGNGCGCCCCGCAGATCGGTCAGCGGCCGGCACTCGATCTCCAGGGCGGCGGCTGTCTCGCGAACCCCCGGCCGGGGACCGACCCAGAGTTCCCCGTATCGGCGGTCGGTGTAGAACGCCGAGCTCGACCGGTCCGAGCGGCCGGCGACATACAGCGTGGCATCGTGCTCACCGGCCGCGTTGGGTAGCAGAACCAGCACCGCATCGGGTTCATGACAGCCTGTCAACCAGAAGAAGTCACTTCCCGGACGGAACGGAAAATCCGTGTCGTTTGCCCGTACCCGCAGGCCGCCGCTGGGCACCACGAGGGCATCGGTCGGGAACCGTGAGCCCAACAAGGCGCGGCGTTTCGCGGTGTAGGGTGCACAGTCATCGCGGGATGGCACAGCGTCGTCAATGGGCGCCCAGCCGGTTGCCATAAACCGCCGGAACGCCGCGTGTGGTTCCTCATCGTGGTTGGCCTGGCCGGGTTCGCGGCCGGAAGGCGCCGTCGGTTCGACCGTCGACTCGCCGGTCCCGGCGGTCGCGGGCTCCGAATCCGACTCCNCGCCAGCGGAATCCGTCGTCGCCCCGGGTACATCGATGCGGGGGCGGACAACGTCCGCTTCGCCGGCTGTGCTGACGTTCTGGTCACGCTCCGCCGGGGCTCCCTCGGGTACCCCCGTGCCGGCCGGTGGAGGTGTGCTTTGGTGGGACTGGGCACTCATACCGTTAACGGTAGGCCGGGTCGCGCTCCGGCGGGTAGTGCTGAACCGGTCCGCCGTCCATCGAGACCGCAGCGGACATCTCGCCGGGGTCGGAGCCGGATTTTCGGTACGCCGATCGTCCGGATGATGTGAGCCGATCCGGATGGCGCCCGACCCGATCCGTCGCTCGGCGATCGGGTACTCGTGCGCGCCGTCATCCGTTCGCCGGGGTCGAGGGTCTGTGCCGGCTGCGTCCGGCAACTTCGGAAGGTTACCCAAGGGCTGGCCTTCCCGCTTCGAACGGGTTAACGCGGGCAAGCAATCGGTTGTGCGAGATCCGCCAAATCCGCCGTTACGTAACTTTCTGTCGCTGCCCGTTGACGGGGGTCCCGGACCCCGGGTAAGGGCCCGGGGCGGTGCGCCCGAGGGAGGTTCGGTCCGGGTGCGGACGTCATCGGTCACCNCAATCCCGGCCCGATATCCGCGTGTTCATCCGCCTCCTGCGGCAGGGATCGGGCGGCTCCCGGTGAGCCGGGACATCCGAGTCGACGCGGGTGACTCCACCAGGGTGCTGTAAGTGACCTCACATCCGGCCGATGTCGGCATTTTCGGCCCGATCGTCGATGCGGGTCCGCAATTGCGGTCGACGGCCGCGTCCACGGATTGTGAGTCGGGACCGCGTGCAGCGTGCTGGTCGGACCCGCGGTCGCCGGCGTGCCGGGTCGCCCATCCGACAGCCGCCGAGGACGCCGAGGGTGCCCCACGGCACGGGATCGGTGAGAGGCTGTCCCGGAGTGTTCCGTTCGTCGGCTCGCGGCGCACCGCCGGGACCGGCGGCAACGCGTCGATCGCGGCGCCGGCCGGCGCGGGAGATCTGCTCCCGGTGGATGAGGGAGGGGGAGGCGGCCATGACCTGGCCTCCGGAGCGGCCGGAACGGCACGGGCCGCCCGCGGGACGCCGCGCGGGGGAGGGCGGCGGCCGGCGACGTGATGCCCCCCGACGTGATGCCCCCCGGCCCGCCGCTGAGGAGAACTGGCCCGCGGGGCAGTGGCCGCGCCGCGACGCCGGGTCGCCTCCGCCCGCGGTGGACCGCCCGGCTCGTCCACGGGCCCAGCCGGGCGCCGGCGGCGGTTCCCGCGATCCCTACGGCGATCCCCGTTCGGGCCGTGATCCCCACGCCGGGCGTGATCCCCAGGCTGGTCGCGCCGCGCCGCCCGGCGGCCGTCGGGTTGCCGCTGCGCCCGGCCCGACCCGGCCGGACCTGCCGGAAACCGGCGAACCCGCGCCGCGCCACAGCTCGATCCGCCGCGGCGTCACCGCCGTCGCGGCGGTGCTCGCCGCGGTCGTGCTCGTTCTGGCCACCAGCGGCTGGGCCGTGCTGCGACACTACGACGGCCGGGTCCGACACACCCCCCTGACCTTCTCCGCCGGCGTGGACCGGCCGGCGTCCGCCGCCGGCGGCACCCAGAACATCCTGCTGGTCGGATCCGACACCCGGGCGGGGACCAACGGCGAGTTCGGGGTGGCCGAGGGGCAGCGGTCAGACACCACGATCCTCGCCCATCTCGACGGCAACGGTTCGACGACCCTGATCTCCTTCCCCCGCGACCTGTGGGTGCGGATCCCGGCCTACACCGACGCGCGGGGCGCCCAGCACGCGGCCCAGCGTTCCAAGCTGAACTCGGCCTTCTCCTACGGCGGCCCGTCCCTGCTGGTCGCGACCATCGAGGGCCTCACCGGGATCCGCGTCGACCACTACGTGCAGATCGACTTCGTCGGCTTCCAGGGGATGACCGACGCCCTGGGCGGGGTCACCGTCTGCATCAGGGAGCTGCCGGCCGAGCTGAGGGCGCGCGGCTTCGACAACCTGCATGACCACTACTCGGGGTTCTCCGGCCAGGTGGGGGAGAACCGGCTGAACGGCGCGCAGGCCCTGGCCTTCGTCCGCCAGCGGTACGGCCTACCGGAGAGCGACATCGACCGGATCCGCCGCCAGCAGCAGTTCCTGGGGGTCGTCTTCCAACGGATCGCCTCCACCGACACGCTGCTCAATCCGGCGAAGCTGATCGATGTGGTCGACGCCGCGACCTCGGCGATCACCCTCGATGACGGCACCTCCCTGGCCGATCTGCGCCTGCTGGCGGTCCGCATGCAGTCGATCGGTTCCGGTGGGGTCGCGTTCGCCACCGTGCCGGCCGCGGCCGGTCAACGCGCCGGGCAGAGCGTGCTGGTGCCCGATTCCGACCAGCTCGGTGCCTTCCTGAAGCCCTTCGGCGGTCGCGCCGCCGGGGTGAGTCCGGCGGGCGCGTTGCCCGCCGGTCCGGCCACCACCGCGGCCGTCCCGGTGTCCTGGTCCCGGCCGGCTGTGGCCGTGGGCGACGGAGCGCCGGTCAGCGCACAGTCGACTCCGGCCGCCGCCCCGGCGGGCGTCTCCTGCACCTACTGAGCAGGCCCTCGCCACAGCGGGGTCGTCGGCGTGGTGGGGCCGTCGTCGACGGCGCAACGCTCGAACGAGACGCCGCCGCCGGGGCCGGGCGGATCGGCCTCCCTGACGACCGGGCACGGGCCGTCACCGGTCGGCGAGCCGCCGCCGGCGGACTGACCGCCGGCGGAACGCGGATGCTCCGTGGAAGCCGGGCCGCCGACAGCAGCCGGGCCGCCGACAGCAGCCGGGCCGCCGGCAGCAGGCGGGTTGCCGGCGGGAGGCGGGCTGTCTGGGAAAGGCGGACTGTCGGCGGCGGGCGGACTGTCGGTGGGAGGTGAGGTGTCGCCGGTGGTGGGCCCGCCGTCCCGCCTCCTCCTGCGCTGGGAGGACTGCTCGTCCAGCGCCGCGTTGAGCTCGGCGCCCAGCAGTACCGCCAGAGCGGTGATGTAGAAGAACAACAGCGCCGCCACCGGCGCTCCCAGCGAGCCGTAGACCAGCTCGTGGCTGAACACGATCTCCAGGTACAGCCGCAGCACGTCGCTGCCGACCAGCCAGCACACCAGCGCCAGGGTGGCCCCGGGAAGCGCCCGCCACCAGGGCCTGCGCACCGGTAGGGAGAGGTGGTACAGCGAGGTCAGCATCGACAGCGCGACCAGCCCGACGACCGGCCAGAACAGCAGGGTCAGCAGATGGTCGACCGACGGGTGCTGGTCGGCGTCGAGAATCCGGGAGATCAGCCCAGGTCCCAAGATCAGCGCCGGCAGGATGATCACGCCGCTGGCGACCTGGGCGAGGAACAGCCCCAGCGCCACCAGTCGGCTACGCACCGCGGAGCGCTGGTCGCGCTGGCCGTAGGCGATGGTGATGGTGTTGACGAAGGTTGCCATCGCCGTCGAACCGGTCCACAACGACAGCACGAAGCCGATGGAGATCACATCCGGCCGACCGCGAGAGAGGATCTCGTCCACGGTGGGCCGCACCGCGTCGTCGACCACCGACTCGGTCAGCAGGTCACCGGCTCCGCGCAGGATGCTGTCCCGGATGCTGCTGAGGGCGTCCCCGCCGATGGCGTCGGCGACATAGCCGAGCGCACCGAGCAGGGACAGCAGCAACGGCGGCAGGGACAGCAACTGCCAGAATCCCGCCTCCGCCGCCAGGCCCAGCACCCGGTGGCGCCAGGCGTTGGCGAGCGTCGTGCGGGCCAGGCGCAGCGGCCCCCGGGGGACCCGGCGCTGCTGGCGGTCAAGACGGCGGAACATCGCGCTGCGCCGCACCTTCGCCTGGGCCACCGTGCGACGCTCCCGGGCGTGCGCCACCAGTTCCGGGTTGGCCTCGAGGACGACCCGGCGAAGCAGCACCGACCAGCGGCCCCGCGCCGGGCTGCGAGCCACGAGGGTGGACGCCTCCTTCCCCATGGCGGACACGGCCCCACCGTATGGCCTGGTGGAGTGCCTGGAGGTCAACGGCGCCCACACGGTGTCGGGGTAGATCCCCTGATTGGGGGAGGGGGCGGGGAAACGCTCGGTCTGACGTCACCGTGCCCGCTCTCCACCGTGACTGGGAGCAGCGAAAGGGGCACGCCACGTGGTCGTGGCATGCCCCTTTAATACCTGAGCGTAGGACTCAGGACACGCTGAGCTTGTCGGTCTCGTCGTGGTATTCGACGGCCATCTCACGCAGCTTGGAGTCGTGCGACTTGGCATGATGGCGGCAGAAAAGGAGATCCCCGCCGCCAGGCAGCACCACCCGCACGTATGCCTGGGCACCGCACCGGTCGCAACGATCGAGGTTGGTCAGCGTCGGCTTCGTGGTAGTCCCTGTCACATCTACTCCAACTGTGTTAGGCGGTCAGACGTTCCTGCTGACCATGTGACGGTTTACTCACAGCCGGCTCTCGTGGCGTCATTNCATCCAGAGCGGCGTGGTGTCCGCGGAGCTTCGGACCCGCGGACGGTTACTCGCCCCCGGCGAGCTACGGCCTGATCAGGGCCGTCGGGCGCCGAAGACGATGTCGTCCCATGCTGGCACTGACTTGCGTCCACGTCGACCGCCTGCGGGACGTTCCCCCCCACGGGTGCCGTTGTTCTGGCGGCTTCGTGACGCAGCGGGTGCACTCGACTTCTCTGCGGTCGACTCGTCGGTACCCTCCGTCGTCGAATCCTCCGGATCGGTAGAAGACGGCTCACCCTTGGCCGCTGGCGCCGACGCGCCTCGGCGTTGCCTGGCGGCGGTGGCGGGGGCTCCTTCCGCCGCGCTCGGGACCGCGGGGGAGCTCACCGCGGGTGTCTGGGCCGACTCCTCGGTGGGGGTGGCGGAGGCGCCGCCATCCGCGGATGGCGCTGCGGCGGCGGCATCGTCGGCCTGCCCCGGACGCCGGTCCGGGGGGGTGGCGACCGGCCTGGCCGGGCGGGTGGGTGCCCCGGCGGCGGCGCTCGGGCCGGCGGCCGCGGCGGGCGTCACGCCGGATCCGGCCGGCGACGTGGCGGAAGTCACGGCCGGCGCGCCGGCCTGGGCGACGGCGGCCCGGGGGGTTCCTCCCGTTCGTCCGGATCCGGCTGCGGCCGGTGCGCCCGGTCGGGACGACCGGGCGGCCGGGGCGGCGCGACCGGTGGCGGCTGCCGGCGGCGCGGCGGCGGTCCTGGTGCCGCCCGGCTCGGGGGCGACCCGGCGGCCGGTCCCGCGCGGCAGCGAGCCGACCCGGGTCGCCGCCGTCCGCCGCGGCGTCTGCGGCTCGGGGCGGCGCGCACCAGCCTCCTCGGCGGGCAGGGAAAGGTCAGGAGCCTCACCGGCCGCCTCGCCCCCCGCCGGGGCGGCCCAGGATTCGGCCGGCTCCGGCTCGGGCCGGGTCACCGGGCGGGTCGTGGCGGAGTAGTCGGCGGCCGGCTCGTCACGGCCGGCGGCAGGGCCCGGCTCCGGCACGGCGCGGAACGTCTCGGTCCGGGCCGGCTCGTCCCAGTGCTCCCGGGGCGCCGGCTGCCAGCGGCCGTCGGCACGTGCCGACGGGTGCCGCATCGTGGCGGCGGCCGGCGGCACGGCCGCGGGACGCTGCGGAGGCGTCCCGCCGCCACCGGACGGACGATCCTCGGCGGGGTAGGCGGCCGCCGGGGCGGCGGGAAAGGCGGTGGGCTGGACATGGGGCCGGACCATGGGCTCCTGCGGCGCCGCCGGGGGCGGGGCGGCGGCGACCGTCGGCTGGGCTGGCGTGGCGGGCAGCCCCTGGTCGGACACGAGCGTCAGCGCCGGACCCGCGGCCCGCAGCACGGGCGGCGCGGGCGGCGGCGGTGGGGGCTGCTCGGCGCTTTCCGGGGCGACCAGCGCCCGGGCGGCGTCGTCGTGGGGGCGGACCCGGCGCACGACCGGATCCCACGTCCAGCGGGCGCAGCGGCTGTCCGAGGTGAGCTGAACGAGCCAGATTCCGTCGACGCGGCGCCAGGCGTCCCACTGAGCGGCGGCGGGATTGTCCTGGGCGACGATCAGCCGGGCGTCGACGACCTCGCCGAGCGGCCGCCCGGGCACCCCGCCGGGGTCCTTGGGCAGCAGCGCCGCCCGGGCCTCCTGCACGACGCGGGCGCGCTCGGCCAGCACGGGACCCTCGTAACGCTCCACCCGCTCCACGGGTATGCCGGCGGCTCTGGCGACCTCCGCGGCGGTCTCCCCGGCGCGCAGCCGGGCCTGGATCTCCCGCGGGGTCAGCGCGCTTTCGGTGCGCACCTCGCTGCGGCGCATCCCGCGCAGGGCAGCCCGGAGCCGGTCGTCCACCGGCACTCGGAACTGCTCACCGTCGGTCCTNCCNCCTGCGTCCGCGAGCACGAGGTAGCCGCCGTCCTCGCTGAGTGCGACCGCCCTCAGCTCACGCATGGCGCCTCCTGTTCACTCGAAGCCGTACCGTGCCCGGGTCGGCATGCCGCGGCGCACATCTCGCCGGTCGGCCGACGAGCCTGCGAGCAGATCGGCATGACGCACCTGAACCCGCCTTCGGCCTGTGCGTCCCGGTAGGTGACACCCTGCCATCGATGCGGCCGGCTGGTGGGCTGACGGCGGACGACACGCACAGTCTGACCGAGTCGGGCCTGTCCGTCCGGGCCCGGGAGCCGGCCGGATGATCCTACGGCCGGCGGCCGCCGGGCGGGCGGGTCGCCGGTCCCCGCCGCCGCGTCGGGCGGGCCGACGGGCGCGGGCGGCTCTGATCGGCCAGGCCGGACAGCGCGGCGCCGACGATGCCCGCCTCGTTCTGTAGCTGTGCCGGTACCACTCGGGTGCGCAGGTCGAGCTGGTCGAGGAACTTGTCGGTCTTCTTGCTGACCCCGCCGCCGATGATGATCAGATCGGGCCAGAGCAGTGCCTCGAGCGTGTTGAGGTACCGGGTCACCCGCTTGGCCCACTTCTCCCACGACAGGTCCTCCCGCTCGCGGGCCGCGTCGGAGGCCTTCGTCTCCGCGTCGTGTCCCTGGATCTCCAGGTGCCCGAGCTCGGTGTTCGGGATGAGCTGCCCGTGCAGGAACAGAGCGGTCCCGATGCCGGTGCCGAACGTCGTCATGATGACCAGTCCGGCGGTGTCGCGGCCCGCCCCGAAGGCCATCTCCGCGATCCCGGCCGCGTCCGCGTCGTTCACCGTGGTGATGTCCGCCGCAGTGGCGGATCCGGGCGGCTGCGCCGGCACCGAGGTGGCATCCCCGTCGGTTCGGCCGAGGACGCCGGCGAGCAGGCCGACGATGTCGGTGCCGATCCAGGACGACGCGATGTTCGCCGCCGTCAGCGCCACGCCGTTCTTGACCACCGACGGCAGGGCGACACCCACCGGACCGGACCAGCCGAAGTGGCCGACGACCTCGGCGATGGTCGCCGCGACGGCGGCGGGCTCGGCGGGCTGTGGGGTCGGGATCCGCAACCGGGGCGCGGCCAGCGTGCCGTCCTCGATGTTGACCGGAGCGCCCTTGATCCCGCTTCCTCCGACGTCAACTCCGAAGACCTGCATTGCCCAGCCCCTCCCCGCGCCGAAAGTTCCCGCCTGTGGCGCCGGCGTCGCCGGCCCCGCGGTCGCGTGCGCGGACGGCGCCGCCCGCCGCACATGCGCGGCCGGGTGGGCCGGTCCATCGACCGCCGAGAGCTAAGTCTCGCAGGCCCGCTGACCACGGGCGCCGGCCGCCCGCCCGGCAGCCCCTTCGGCGCGCGACGGCCAGGGGCGGCGCGACGCCCCCGGCCCGCCGCCCGGCGGCGTCCGCGGGCTCGGCCGGGGCGTGGTTCGGTCGGCCCGACCGGGTCTGCCTTGCCGGCATCACCGGTCGGTCCGCCTGGCCGTCCGCCCCGGCCGAAGGGCCCGGTGGGTTGGGGCGCTTGGGCTCTATACGCTGGACCGGTGAGTCTTGTCGACACCCATGGTCGCGTTGCGACGGACCTGCGAGTGTCGCTGACCGACCGGTGCAATCTGCGGTGCGTCTACTGCATGCCCGCCGACGGCCTGCCCTGGCTGGCGCCGGCGCGTCTGCTGACCGACGACGAGATCGTTCGCCTGGTCGGCATCGCGGTGCGGCTGCTCGGCGTGACCGAGGTCCGACTCACCGGCGGTGAGCCCACCCTGCGGCCGGGTCTCGCGGCGCTGGTGGCCCGGCTCGCCTCCCTGCGGCCGCGGCCGGAACTCTCGCTCACCACGAACGGGCTCTCGCTCGTCCGGTTGGCCGAGCCGTTGCGCGCGGCCGGCCTGGACCGGGTGAACGTCTCCCTGGACACCCTGGAACCGACCCGCTTCGCCCGGATCACCCGCCGCGACAGGCACGGCGACGTGCTCGCGGGGCTGCGCGCCGCCGCGGCGGCCGGTCTTGCCCCGGTCAAGGTCAACAGTGTCCTCGTCCGGGGCGTCAACGACGACGAGGCTGCCCGCCTGCTGCGCTGGTCGCTGGCCGGGGGGTACGAGCTGCGGTTCATCGAGCAGATGCCGCTCGACGCCCAGCACGGTTGGCAGCGTTCGGCGATGGTCACCGCGGCGGAGATCCTCGCGGCCCTGCGCGCCGAGTTCACGCTGCGGCCCCTGCCGGGGCGGGGCAGCGCGCCCGCCGAGCTGTTCGAGGTCGACGGTGGGCCCGGTCGGGTCGGGGTGATCGGCTCCGTCTCCGCCCCCTTCTGCGCGGCCTGCGACCGGGTCCGGCTGACCGCCGACGGCCAGGTGCGCAACTGCCTGTTCGCCCGGGAGGAGAGCGATCTGCGCGCGGCCCTGCGCGCCGGCGCGGACGACGAGCGGCTCGCCGCGCTGTGGCGGGCCGCGGTGTGGGGCAAGAAGACCGGCCACGGGATCGGCGAGCGCGGTTTCCGGCAGCCGGACCGGCCCATGTCGGCGATCGGCGGATGACCGCCCCGCGGGCCGGCTGCAGCGCACTCGTGCTCGCCGGCGGTGCCGCCCGCCGCCTCGGCGGTCGGGACAAGCCGGCCGTCGTCGTCGGCGGCACCACCCTGCTCGATCGGGTGCTCGCCGCGGTCGCCGGCGCCGGCACCGAGCGCATCGTCGTCGTCGGCCCCCGCCGACAGCTCGCGGCGCCTCCCGAGGGCGGGGTGTGGTGGTGCCGGGAGGACCCGCCGGGCGGCGGCCCGGTCGCGGCGATCGCCGCGGGGCTGGCCGTGGTCGCCACCCCGTTCGTCGCCGTCCTCGCGGCCGACCTGCCGTTCCTCACCGGTCGGGAGATCGAGCTGCTGCGCCGCGGCGCCGAGGAGCCAGCGGCGCACGCCGCCGTCCTGGTCGACCCGGGCGGGCGGCGCCAGTACCTCGCCGCGGTCTGGCGTACCGCGAGGCTGCGTGCCGCGCTGCCGGCCGACCCGGTCGGGCGGCCGGTGCGCGGCCTGTTCACCGACCAGGTGGTGACGTCCGTGCGCGCGGACGCCCTCGCCTGCCTGGACTGTGACGCGCCCGCCGACGTGGCTCGCGCACGGCGATGGGCCGGCCGGGTCCGGCCGGGCACGATGTGACGATGACCTCCGCTCACACCCCGCCCCCCGGGGACAGCCCGCCGCCCGGTGGTGGCGGCGACGTCCTGGACCGATGGCTCGCCCAGGTCGGCGCCGAGCTCGGTCTGGAGATGACGGGCGTCGACGTCGCCGCGATCCTCGATCTCACTCGGGACGTCGCCCACGGGGTCGCGCGCCCGGCGGCGCCGCTGACCGCCTTCCTGGTGGGACTCGCGGCGGGCCGAGACGCCGCCGTCGGCGGCACCGACACGGTGGCGGCGGTCCGTGCGGTGACGGCCGCCGTGCACGGTCTGCTTGACCGGCGGGCGGTGCTCGACCGGCGGGCGGACGAGACCGCTCAGCCCATCCGGCCGGGGCCCGCCTCGTCGAGGTAGCCGCGCATGTCGATCGCCATGGTGCGCACCGCGTCCTGGTCGGGCTCCTCGTACTGCTCGCCGCCGCTCGTCGCCCGGGCGTAGCCGAAGGTCAGCCGGGGCAGCACCTGCGTCGGGGTGTCGAGGTCGTCGGCCCACTCGGGCTCGTCGCCGGTGAAGGCGGCCGGGCCGGAGGGCAGGTCGTCCGCGCCGGGCGCGGCCGTCACGACGGCCCAGTCGATCACGCCGAGCACGATGATCGCCGCCAGCGCGGGCACGGCCGCGATCGGGTTCCACGCCGTCAGCCCCACCAGGGCGAACACCGCGACCACCGTCAGCCCCCCGACGAGGTGACGTCGAGTGGGACGAAGCGCAGGAACCTTTCGACCACGCCGATAGTGCGCCATACCGACAGTGTGCCCCACGGTCGGCGTGTCCTGATGTGGTCGGTCGGGCCCGCGGGGTGTGGAGCCGGCTCCGGCCGGNAAATCGACCGGCACGCTCGTCCGATGGGTGAGGCCCGGTGTGGGNGAGCGGGAACGTGGGTCGCGTCCCACCGATTCGGCCGAGGCCTTCCGGGTATCCACCATGGACCTGACCGGCGCGACGCGACCCCGCGGCGATGCTCGCCGGACCCGGGTGACACCCGGGCCGACGACCGGGCCGGCACGGGACGGTGATTCTGGCCGCCCGAAAGTTCGGCCGCGGGGCGTCGGACCGGCCGGCGGGAGCCCTCCGTGGGCAGGTGGCGCGGTTGCGCGTGACGGTGGCGCCGCCGGTCGAGGCCCGACAGCGGAGGGTATGGAGCCTCACCCTTTTTGGTGAAGGTTGTGCACGTCGGGCGGCTTCTGGGCCACACTTTTCGGAGGAAAGCGATATGGACCCATGGCCCGGCGCCGCACCATGCGTTCGACCTTGCGAGGCGGGAGGTTTGCCGTGGCGGCTCGACGTCGGACGACCCGTCCGCGCCGAAAGTCTCTCCNAGGCACCCTGCTACTGCTCACGGTAGCGGCGGCGGTGCTTTTGGTCGGCGGCTGCGGCTCGCCGAGTTACGAATATGTGACAAACAAGAAGGACGGCGCGTTTCTCCGGGTTCCGAACGGGTGGAATCACCAGGAGATGCCCGGCCCGGCCCTGTTCGGTATCGATGCCCGCAACGTCAGTCCCGAGATGCTGCAGGGGTTGATGTNGCGGGAATGGGTCGTGGGCATCGACGCGGCCCGGCGATTCGACGACTCGCGCCTGCTCGTCCCGGACGCCACCCTGCCCAAGGGGTTCGCGCAGGTTCGCCACCTGCTGCCGGAGGAGGCGAACGCGGTGTCGACCAACGACCTGCGCAACTTCGTCCTGTCGGTGGACGACGCGGTGGCCGCGCAGGAAAAGGCCGTGCGCCAGGACCCCTACGGCGCCCGGCTGACGCCCGACTTCCTGCTGCTGGCGGACGAGGTCGTGCACAAGAAGGACGGCGTGCACGGGGTGCACCTCGTCTACCAGGTGCAGACCGACGCCGGCCTGGTCACCATCGACCAGACGAGTCTGCTCGACAACGGGCAGACGGTTCTCTACCAGCTCATCCTCGCGTGTTCGTCGCTGTGCTATGCGCAACACGCAGACCAGATCGGCGATGTGGCCAAGTCCTTCACGATCGAGCCGACGGACCGAGGGCAGTAGGGATGGGCGTGATGGACCACGCAGACGGGATCCGCGCGGACGGGATCCGCGCTGACGGGCCGGACGGCCCTGTGCCGCCCGGCGGGCCGACGGCGTCGACTGCGACGGCGCAGCCGGAGACGACGGCCAAGGGCGACGGGAAGCCGCGCCGCCGACCGCTCCCGCTGTGGGACCGGGTGAAGTTCCTGATCCTGCTCGGCGCCGTGTTCCTGTTCGTGGTGGCTGCGGACGTCTCCGGCGATCCGCTGATGACCTGGGGCGACGCGTTCCGGATCCAGGCCAGGAAGAGCGCCTGGGTGCTCGTCCTGTTCGGCCTTGAGGTGCTGCATCAGCTCCACATGCTCATCGCCGAGCGGTGGTCGGCCTACCACGTGTTCTGGACCGACCGGGTCTTCGGCCGGGCGGAGCGCCGGATGCTGCGGCTCAACGACTGGAACCGCTACCGGCTCAGCCGCGCGGCGAAGTGGGTCGTGGCGCTCGCCCTCGCCCTGTTCGTCTACGCCCGGCTGTCCCACACCTCGGTCTTCGACGCGCTCGTGCAGGTGCCGGGTGATCTGTGGAAGGCCATCCCGTTCGTCCTGCAGATCGNCCTGCTGATGGTCCTGGTCGTCGGCCAGTTCGTCGTCATGTTCTGGTTCCTGTCCAAGGGCGGGGTCGACACCTACTTCCCGGAGGACATCACCACCCGCTTCGCCGACGTGTGGGGTCAGGACCACGTCGTCAGCCGAGTACAGGAGAACGTCTTCTACCTGGAACGGCCCGAGGAGATCGAGAGTCGCGGCGGGCACGTGCCCGGCGGCATCCTGCTGTGGGGGCCGCCCGGCACCGGCAAGACGCTCATCGCGGAGGCGGTGGCCGGGGAGACCGGCAAACCCTTCGTGTTCGTCGACCCGGGCGCCTTCTCGGCGATGTTCATCGGCGTGGGCATCCTCAAGGTGAAGTCGCTGTTCCGCAAGCTGCGCAAGCTCTCGCTGCGCTACGGCGGCGTCATCGTCTTCTTCGACGAGGCCGACACGCTGGGCAGCCGCGGCGCGCTGAACGGCGGCTTCGGTGGGATGGGCAGCGGGGCGCGGTCGTGGTTCGCCCGCCAGGGCGCGCCCGCGGCCGGGGCGTCCCGGATGGCGTCGGGCATGGCCGGATCGGGCCCGGCGGGACGCCTCGCCGACCCGTTCGGCGCGCGGGGCGACGGCGGATCGCGTGACCTGTGCAACGGCCTGTCCTACCTCAGCTCCGCCGCCCGCTCGGAGATCACCCGGGAGCAGGCGCGGGAGCAGTTCGTGATGGGCGGTGGTGGCGGCGGGTTCGACGGCACCCTGCAGGCGCTGCTCACCGAGATGTCGGGGCTGAAGAAGCCGCGTGGGTTCCTCAACCGGGTGGTGCGCCGCACGCTCGGCATGCGTCCGAAGCCGCCGCCGAAGTACCGCATCCTGGTGATGATGGCGACGAACATGCCGCAGTCGCTGGACGAGGCGCTGCTGCGTCCCGGCCGTATCGACCGCCAGTACAAGGTCGGCTACCCGAGCAAGGAGGGCCGGATCCGCACCTTCGAGGGGTACCTCGCGAAGGTGCGCCACGAGCTCACCCCAGAGCAGATCGACCGGCTTGCCATCATGAGCCCGGAGTCCACCGGCGCGACCATCAAGGACACCGTCAACGAGGCGCTGGTGCAGGCGGTCAAGGACGGCCGCGAGGTGATCACCTGGCAGGACATGCTCCGGGCTCGGGTGATCAAGGAGTACGGCCTCGCCGACGACCACGAGCACATCGACCGGGAACGGCACAGCATCGCCCTGCACGAGGCGTGCCACGCCGTCGTCGCCTACCGGATGCAGCGCGGTCGCGTGATCGATCTGGCGACCATCGAGCGGCGCGGCGGTGTTGGCGGCTTCGTGGCCCACGTCGCCGTCGAGGACCGGATGTTCATGTGGAAGTCCGANATCGAGATCCAGGTGATGGTCTCGCTGGCCTCCCTCGCCGGGGAGCGGATGTTCTTCGAGGGAGACAACACCGTCGGGGTCGGCGGCGACCTGCGCAGCGCCACCCTGCTCGTCGCCAACTTCATCTCCTCGGCGGCGATGGGCGAGACCCTGGCCTCCCGGCTGTCCATGCTCGAACAGCAGATGGGTAACGCCTCCATCGACGCCGACCGGCCCTTCGGCGAGCAGGTCGAGGTCAAGCTGCGCGAGCTCTACGAGCGCACCGAGGCGGTGCTGNGCGCGAACCGTCGGGAGATCCTCGCCCTGACCCACGCCCTGGAGACCCACAAGACGATCACCGGCGAGGATGTGGAAGCCATCATGGAGGGCCGCACGGGGCCCACCGTCGACGGNCGTCGATACCACGAGCCGGACTTCCTCAACGTCGCCGAGCGCTACCATTCCGACGCCGTGCGGGCGCATCGCGGCCAGACCCGGGAGCTGCACAAGCTGCCCGAGCTCGGCCGCGCGGCGGCGAGCAGCTCCGCCGAGGCGGCAGGGTCGTCGTTCACGGTCCCGGCGGCGGCCCCGCCGACCCCACTCGCCGGCCGGCCGTCGGCCACGGGTCAGGGCCAGGAGGCCCCCGGCAACTAGGTCGAGTGACCGCTGAGGGTCATTCGATCGCCTTCGCCCGCCCCGCTCTGCCCCGTGCCGGGGGCTGGGTGTCGGCGGCCGGGGAGGGGCGTAGCGAGGCGAGGGCGAACACGGCCGCGGCGAGGGCCGCGCCGGCGGCGAGTAGCAGGCCGGCGCGCGGGCCGAAGGTCTGCGCGACCCAACCGGCGATCGGCCCGCCGAACGGGGTCGTGCCGAGGAACGCCACCGACCACAGCGCCAGCACCCGCCCGCGCATGGCCGGGTCGGCGGAGAGCTGCACGGTCGCGTTCCCCGTCGAGATGAACGCGACGCTCGTCCCGCCCACCAGCACGAGCGCGGCCAGCTCCAGCTCGATGGAGGGCGCGGCGGCGGCGAGCAGGAACGCGATGCCGAAGGCCCCGGCGATCACTCCGAGCGGCCGGACGCCGATGCGGCGGCGACGGGCCACCAGCAGCCCGCCGATGACCGCGCCGGCTCCCATGGCGGAGGTCATCATGCTGTAGGTCGCCGCGTTGCCGCCGAAGGTCTCCCGCGCCACCAGCGGCAGCACGACCTGGAACTCGTACGACAGCGCGCCGATGACCAGCATCATGATCAGCGGAATGCGCAGCGCCGGGGTGCGTCGGACGTAGGCGAAACCGGCCCGTAGCTGCCCCGGCGCCCGGTGCACCGGCGGCCTCTCGTACAGCGCCGAGGTGTCCATGCGGTGCAGGGCGACCAGCACCGCGCCGAACGACGCCGCGTTGATCAGGAAGCACCCGGCCGTGCCGACGGCCAGGATGACCACGCCCGCGATGGCCGGTCCGACGATGCGGGCCGCGTTCACCGTCACCGAGTTCAGGGTGATCGCGTTCGGGAGGTGATCGGAACCGACCATCTCCTGCACGAAGCTCTGCCGGGCCGGGTTGTCGACCGCGCTGCACAGGCCGATGAGCGCCGCGGCCACCGCGACCATCCACAGCCGGGCGGTGCCCGTCAGATCCAGCACGCCCAGGGCCAGCGCGGCGAGCCCGGAACCGACCTGGGTGATCATCAGTAGCTGTCGTCGGTTGGTCCGGTCGGCGATGAGGCCGCCGTAGGGCCCGAAGAGCAGCACCGGCAGGAACTGTGCGGCCGTCACCAGGCCGAGGGCGGTTCCCGAGGCGCCCAGCGACAGCACCAGCCAGCCCAGGGCGATGGTCTGCATCCAGGTCCCGCACAGCGAGACGACCTGCCCGGTGAGGAAGCGGCGGAAGTTCGGTATCCGCAGGGCGGCGAAGGTGCCGCCGCTCGGTGCGGCCACCACGGCTGATCCAGCCGTGGCACTGGTACCGGAGTCCGGCCGGTCCGGCTCCGTCGCCGGGGGCCGGCCGGGACTGTCGACCTGCAGGGACATGCACACACCTCCAGGCGGATCAACGCCTGGCGGCGAATCGTTATTTCGCAACAGGTAAACATCTTGCCCGATGGTGACGGAGCTGAGTCGGCGGTTGGCTTTCGCCGCAACCCGCTCTACTATGCGAACATACGTTCGATTGATGCGCCGTGGGGTGGGCAGAGTTCCGCCCGAGTCCGGTGCGGTGCATCGGTGCGGGAGGGGTTGGTGATCGTGATCGATGTCGAGGCGTTGCTGGGCGGGGTCGTCGCCGTCGACGCGCGCGAGCTGCCCGATGCGGAGGTCGCCCTGCTGGTCGTCGACGTCCGCCGGCTGGTCGACGCCACCGACGCGCTGTGGATCCGGCTGCTGGCCGAATTCGACCGGCGCGGGCTGTGGCGGCTCGACGGTGCGCGGTCGGCCGCGGCCTGGCTGCNGCGGGAATGCCGGCTGGTGCACCCCACGACGGCCACGGCACTGGTGGTCGCGCGTGCCGTCGAGGCGCTGCCGGCCTCCGGTGAAGCCTTCCGCGCGGGCAGTCTCAGCTTTGAGCACATGCGGGCGATCGCGCCCGCCGCCGCACCGGAGCGGCGTGAGGTCGCCTTGCGGGCGGATCCGATCTTCGCCCGCGCCGCCCTGTGGATGAACCCGCGGCAGATGAGCAACGTCGTGCGCACCTGGATGCAGTTGGCGGACGGATGAGTGCCACGATCGGGCGGTACAGACGCAGGGGAAGACGGTCGGGGGCGGAACGGTCTCCGGCTCGGACCCCGGGTCAGGGGAGTCCGAGGGTACCGGGAGACGGGGCGCGGTGGCCCCGGTGGCCGCTACAGCGGGATGTTGCCGTGGACGTTCTTGTCGGCGCGGGCGTCGGCGAGCGCGCTGGCCAGCGCGGAGGCGACAGCGCCTCGGGTCGCGGCCGGGGTGACGACGGCGTCGATCACACCCAGCTCGACGGCCCGGTCGATGCCGCCGACGGTGCGGATGTGCTCCTCGGTGAGCTCCGCGAGCACGTCCGGTCGGCGCTGGGCCGGCACCTCGGCCAGCTTGCGCCGGTGCAGGATGCCGACGGCGGCCTCCGCGCCCATGACGGCGACCTGCGCCGTCGGCCACGCGAACACGGCCGTCGCCCCGAGCGAGCTGGCGTTCATCGCGATGTACGCGCCGCCGTAGGCCTTGCGCGTCACGACGGTGACCCGGGGCACGGTGCACTCGGCGAAGGCGTAGAGCAGCTTCGCCCCGCGGCGGACGACGCCCTCCCATTCCTGCCCGACGCCCGGCAGGTAGCCGGGCACGTCGACCAGGACGATCAGCGGCACGCCGAACGAGTCGCACATGCGCACGAAGCGCGCCGCCTTCTCGGCGGAGGTGGCGTCGAGGCAGCCGCCGCGGCGCAGCGGGTTGTTCGCGACCACCCCGACGGTGCGGCCACCGAGCCGGCCGAGCGAGGTCACGATGTTCGGGGCCCACTTCGGGTGCAGCTCGATGCCCTCGCCGTCCAGCACGGCGTTCACCAGCGGCCGCACGTCGTAGGCCCGCCGCGGGTTCTCGGGCAGCAGCTCGGCGAGCTCGCGCCCGGCGACCTGGCCGATGTCACGCTGGTCGGCGAGCAGCACCGCGAGCGCGCGGGTCCGCTCGATCGCCTCGTCCTCGGAGTCGCAGGTCACGTGCACGACTCCGCTGCGCTTGGAGTGCACCTCGGGGCCGCCGAGGCTGGTGGCGGTGCACTCCTCGCCTGTCACCGATCGCACCACGTCCGGGCCGGTGACGAAGACCTTCGCCTCGGGCCCCATGATGACGATGTCGGTCAGCGCAGGGCCGTAGGCAGCGCCGCCCGCCGCCGCGCCGAGCACCAGCGAGAGCTGGGGGACACGGCCGGAGGCCCGGACGGTCGCGGCGAAGATCCGTCCGACACCGTCGAGCGAGGCGACGCCTTCCTGCAGTCGGGCGCCGCCGGAGTGCCAGATGCCGACGACCGGGCAGCCGAGCCGGACGGCGGACTCGATGGCGTGGACGATGCGGGCGCAGCCGTCGCGCCCCATCGCCCCACCCTGTACGGTCGGGTCGGTGGCGAATGCGACGACTTCGTTCCCGTCGACGAGGCCCTGGCCGGCGACGACCCCAGAGGTGTCGCCGGCTGCGAACAGGGACACCGTGTCGGCGTCGAAGAACCGGCCAAGCCGGGCCTCGGGTGTGCGGGGGTCAACTCGGTCGATCGTGGACAGACTCACCGTGCGTCTCCTTGCCTGAACGGCGTCGGACCGGTTCATCGGCCGACGCGCGACCACCTGGGGTACGCGCCGGCACCCGCGAGACACTCGGTCCGGCGACCATGGGCGCCCGCCGCACCGGCGGGCGGTGCCGTGGCGGCGGTGGGGCGGCCGGCGTCACGGCGACATCTAGGTGACTGCGATGGGCGGATCTGGTGCAGCGCTCAGCGGCGGAGCAGGGGTGGTGCTGAGCCAGGCGGGCACCCGTTCGGTGCCTCACCGCCGTCGCTGTGGCCGGCGGATCCGGATCCGCGCCTGGCTGGGCGCGGCATGCGGCTCCGCCGGCGTCCCGACGGTGACGGCCGGGTGCCCGGCCGGTACGGGGCGGCGTGGGCCGTCCCCGCGGCGGGGTCGTCAGACCGTGAAGGCCAGACAGACGTCGTGGCCGCCGAAGCCGAACGAGTTCGACAGGGCCGCGCCCGTGCCGATCTTGCGGTTGTCGATGCTCACGACATCGAGCGCGATCTCGTCGTCGAGGGCGTCGAGGTTGCGGGTCGCCGGGACGATCCGCTCNCGCAGGGCCAGGATGCTGACCACCGCCTCCACCGCGCCGGCCGCCCCGAGCAGGTGACCGGTCATCGACTTGGTCGACGTCACCGCGACCTCGTCGATGTGGTTGCCCAGCGCGGAGCGCAGGGCCACTGCCTCAGCCACATCACCCGACGGGGTCGACGTGGCGTGTGCGTTGATGTGGATGATGTCGGTGGGCTCCAGCGACGCCGAGCGCAACGCGGCACGAACGGCCCGCGCGGCGCCGGCACCGGTGGGATCCGGCGCGGCGATGTGGTAGGCGTCCGAGCTGATCCCGGCGCCCGCCAGCGTGCCGTGGACCCGCGCGCCGCGGGCGGCGGCGTGCTCGGCGGCCTCCAGGACCAGGATCGCCGCGCCCTCGCCGAGCACGAAGCCGTCCCGCGCCTTGTCGAACGGGCGGGACGCCGTCTCCGGCGTGTCGTTGCGGCGGGACAGGGCCTGCATCTGGGCGAAGCCGGCTATCGGCAGGGCCGCGATCGCGGCCTCGGTCCCGCCGGCGATGACGACGTCCGCCCGACCGGCCCGGATGATGTCCAGCCCGAGGGCGATGGCCTCCGAGCCGGACGCGCAGGCGCTGACCGGGGCGTGCACGCCCGCCTTGGCCTTGAACTCCAGGCCGACCGTGCTCGCCGGTCCGTTGGGCATGAGCATGGGCACCACGTGCGGCGAGACCCGCCGGGCACCCTTCTCCCGCAGCACGTCGTGCTGGGTGAGAAGGGTGATCACGCCGCCGATGCCGGAGGCTACGCAGGCCGCGAGGCGCTCCTGGTCGACGTCGGGCGAGCCCGCGTCGGCCCACGCCTCGCGGGCGGCGACCAGCGCCATCTGCTGGCTGCGGTCGAGGGTGCGTGCCTCGACCCGGCCCAGCGGGAGTTCTGCCGCGAGCGGCGCGCCGATCTGGACCGGAAGTTGCTCGATCCATTCCTCGGTGAGCCGCCTGGCGCCGGAGCGGCCCGCGAGCAGACCCGCCCACGTCGAGGCGACATCGCCACCGAGGGGAGTGGTTGCCCCGAGGCCGGTGACGACGACCTGCCTTGGGGTTGTGGTCACGCCGCCACACCAGCCCGCTGGATGTACGAGACCGCGTCGCCGACGGTCTTGAGGGACTTCACGTCGTCGTCCGGGATCTTCACGGAGAACTTCTCCTCCGCGGCGACGACCACCTCGACCATGGACAGCGAGTCCACGTCCAGGTCGTCGATGAAGGTCTTCTCGGGGGTGACGTCGGCGGGGTCGACACCGGCGACCTCTTCGAGGATGACGGCGAGACCGGCGAGAATGTCCTGGGACACGGTGGTTCCTCCTGTGGGATCTGGGCTCTGGTGGCGGCGGTGGCTGCGCGCGATCAGGCGATCGTCGCGGGCGTGCGCCGGGGTGCTGGTACCTGGGACAGGGGTGTGGCGGGCCCGGTCATCGGACCGCCGGGGGCGCGGCGCGCGGACATCCGCGCCGCGAGGTCAAGCAAGGTCACGGGCATCGCACGACCTGCCCGCAGTAGGTCAGGCCGGCGCCGAAACCGAACAGCAGCACCGGGTCGCCCCGGCGGATCTCGCCGGTGTCGAGCAGGCGGGCGAGCCCCAGCGGAATGCTCGCGGCGGAGGTGTTGCCCGAGTCGACGACGTCGCGGGCGACGGCGGCGTTCGTGGCGCCGATGCCCGTCGCGAGTGCCTCGACGATCCGCAGGTTGGCCTGATGCGGAACGATACCCGCGAGCTCGTCGGGCGCCACGCCGGCCCGTTCGCAGATCTGCCGCACGGTCGGCACCAGGGAGATCGCCCAGCGGAAGACCGCCTGGCCTTCCATGCGGAACATGTTGTCCCCGTAGCCGGGGACGCGAATCACCTCCGGCCGGGAGCCGTCGTGGCCCCAGACCGCCGGGCCGATCTCGTCGGTCTCGGCCGCGCCGATCACGGTCGCCCCGGCGCCGTCGGCGAGCAGGATGCAGGTGCTGCGGTCATCCCAGTCGGTGTAGTCCGACAGCCGCTCGGTGGNGACGACGAGGACGTGGCGCACGCTGCCGGCGCGAACCATGTCGGCGGCCGTCGACACCGCGTAGCTGAACCCGGCGCAGGCGCCGTTGATGTCGAACGCGCCGGCCTGGCCGGCCCCGATGCGGTGGGCGATCTGCGGCCCGGCGCCGGGGATCTGCGAGGGCGAGGTACAGGTCGCGCCGATGACGAGGTCGATGGTGTCCGCCGTCAGGCCGGCGGCCGCGAGCGCCTTCTCCGCGGCGGCCGCGCCCATGGCGACGGTCGTCTCCTCCTCGTCGGCGATCCGCCGGGTGGCGATGCCGGTGCGGCTCTGGATCCACGCGTCCGAGGTGTCGACCCGCTGGGCGATCTCGTCG
Organism: Frankia sp. CpI1-P; assembly: GCF_001421075.1. Taxonomy (NCBI): domain Bacteria; kingdom Bacillati; phylum Actinomycetota; class Actinomycetes; order Frankiales; family Frankiaceae; genus Frankia; species Frankia sp. CpI1-P. The sequence goes on from NZ_LJJX01000002.1 coordinate 192,612, forward strand.
TTGGTGACGACCCGCGCCGGGCGGTAGACGCCGAGCCCGAGCATCCGGGCTCCGCCCGTGGCGCTCACGCCCGCACCCCGACGAGGGCCGCGTCGCCTGCCGGCAGCGCGTCCGGCGGCGTCCGCGGCGCTGGGCTCGCCGGCGCCTGGCTGAGGTGGTCGGTGCCGACGTGTTCGGCGATCAGGTCGCGCGCGGCGGGCAGGTCGTCCGGGCTCTTCACGGCGAGGATCTTCACGCCGGGCAGTTCGCGGCGGGCGATTCCGGCCAGGGTGCCGGCCGGTGGCAGCTCGATGACCGCGGTGACACCGAGCTCCCGCAGTGTCGCCAGGCACAGGTCCCACCGCACCGGCGCGGCGACCTGGGCGACGAGTCGGGAGACGAGATCGGCCGGGTCCGTGACGATCGCGCCGTCGGCGTTGGACAGGGTCGCCACCCGGGCCACGGCCGGCCGGATGCCGCCGGCGACGGCGTCGAGCGCGTCGCGCGCCGAGGACATGTGGTGGGTGTGGAAGGCACCGGCGACGGACAGCGGGCGCAGCCGGACGCCCGCGGGCGGCTGCGCCGCGAGCCGGGCGAGGTCCTCCGTCGTGCCGGCGGCGACGATCTGGCCGGCGCCGTTGCGGTTCGCCGCAGTCAGACCGAGCTCGTCCAGCCGGGCGGTCACCGCCTCCGGCTCCCCACCGAGCAGCGCCGTCATTCCGGTCTCGGTCCGCGCGGAGGCCTCGGCCATCGCGCGGCCGCGCAGGGCCACGAGGACCAGGGCCTCCTCCGCCGAGAGGATGCCGGTGAGGGCCGCGGCGGTGATCTCACCGACGCTGTGGCCCGCCAGGACGAGCGAGGTGGTACCGACCGGGGCGGCGACCGGCAGGCCGAGCTGTTCGGCGGCGATGAGACCGCTGGCGACGATGAGCGGCTGAGCGATCGCCGTGTCCCGGATCGTCTCGGCGGGCGCCTCGCACCCGACCTCCAGCAGATCGATGCCGGCCGCGGCCGACCACCAGCGCAGCCTTTCCTCCGCCCCGGGGAGGCCACGCCAGGCGCGGAGCTGTCCGGGGGTCTGTGCACCCTGGCCGGGTGCGAGGATCGCGAGCACGTGACTACCTAACCCTTCGCGAGGACTACTTGTCGCTGGCGGCCACTCACCGATGTCCCGACCGGGCGTTGTAGATGGCCTACAAACCGATCTGCCGTCACCGTGAATTCGTTCGTGCTGCGGGCATCGGGCCGGATTCGCGTGACAGGCCAGCAGAGTGNCCTGATGTGACCGTTCTCGCACTGGGGTGCGACGACTCCGGAGCGATGCACCCGATCATGTTTTCCCTGTAGATAACGCACCGTCGAGGCGTCCCAGGACGAGCGCAACATGCNGGATGAAACGCTCCCGGTGATCCGCCGGGTCGAGACCGCAGACCTCCGCGGCCTTCCGTAGCCGGTAACGGACAGTGTTGGTATGGAGATAGAGGGCTCGGGCCGTGGCCTCCAGGGACGAACCGAAGTCGAGGTATGCCCCGGCGGTCTCCAACAACGGCGTGCCCGCGTCGCGCAGCGGCAGATAGACCTCCTCGACAAGCGCCCGCCGGGCGTCGGCATCCCCGGCCAGCGCCAGTTCCGGCAGCAACGCCCGGGCCTGAACCGGCCGGGGCGCGGCCGGCCAGGCGGCGACGACGTCGGTCGCGGCGAGCGCCACCCGAGCCGCGCGCGGCGCGCCGGTCAGGTCGGCGACGACCGGGCCGACGACGACCGGCCCCGGACCGCAGGCGGGCAGCAGCGCCCGGGCCGCGTCGAGCGCGGTGTGCACCGCAGTGCCGGGCTGCCGGCCCGGCGCCGGGCCGCTCGGCGTGCCTGCGCCGGTGGGGCCGCCAGCGGTCGCGTTGTCGCCGGCCGCGGTGGCGGTCGCCATCCCGTCGGGTCGGCCGGTGCTGTCGGAAGTGGCGAACCGGCCGCCGACCACCATCACCAGCCGGTTGTGATGGACCCCGGCGAGCACCTCCAGCTGGGCCGCCCGGGCCAGCCGGTGCACCTCGTCGACCACCGCCTCCGGCGCGTTGCCCTCGGCCCCGCCGACGATGACGGTCACGGCCGGCGGGTTGCGCCAGCCCACCGCCGCCGCCCGTGACGGCAGCGCCCGGTCCACCTCGCCGCGCACCACGTGATCGACGACCAGCGCCTCCAGCCGGGCGTCCCAGGCGCCGCGCTCCTCGGCGGCGCGGGCGTAGACGACCGCCCCGGCGAAGGCGATGTCGCGGGAGTAGCGCAGGACGTCGGCGAGCAGCCGCAGCTCGTCCTCCGGGCCGGCCATGTTCGGCACCTCGGCCTCGATCGCCTCCACCGCGACCCGGACCAGATCGACCAGGCGGCGGAAGGTCACCGCCCGCACGAGCTCGCGTGGGGCGACCCGGAAGACGTCCTCCGACAGTTGCCGGGCATGCTCGGGCCGCCGGCACCACTCGACGAACGAGGAGATACCGGCCTGCACCACGAGTTGGATTCCGGCCCGATGGCTCGCCGACATGGCCGGAAACCAGGGCAGGACCTCGCTCATCCGCGCCGCGGCCCGGGAGGCGAGCATCCCGCTGGAGCGTTCGACCCGTCGGACCACGTCCTCGCCCGTGCGGCCGACAGTCGCCGATCCCGACCCATCGCCGGTCTGGACACCCGTGCGCAGGCTGTCCAGCGGGGGGATGCGCTGGTCCGGGTAGTCGTCGAGGGCGGGTAGCTCGCCCGGGGCCGCGGTGCCGAGGGCGGGGGTGCGCACGCCGCGCCTCGCCCGCCCGCGCGCGGCGATGCGGCGTCGCGCGGCCGCCCGATCGGCCTCGGCCGGCGTGGGGTCGCCGTCCCCGTCGCCCGCCGAGGCAAAGGGACCGTCCGCCGGGGCGCGTGGTTCGCCTGATGGGGCGCGTGAATCGTCCGAGTCGAGCAGGCTGTCCGGCGAGTCACCTGGGCCGTCCGGTGGACGGAGTGGGTCGGCCGGCGCGGCGGGTGAGCCGTGGAGTGGGGCTTCTCGACCGTCCGGCGCGGCAGGCGGGGGCGCGGCGCGCGGTGCCGGCGGGCCGCTGCCGGGCGTTTTCGCTGGTCGCGGGGATCCGCTGCCGCGCCTGCCCGTCCCGTCCGACGGGTCCGAGGGGATACCTGCCACGTCCGCCAGCATGCCTCAGCCCTCCGCCCGGGATGTGGATTGTCGTTCCCGAACGGTGGTCCGGACGGGCCGGTGACGCGGGTGAGCGGGTGTGTTCACGGTCGCGCCGGCCACGCCCGATGGTGCCTGTGCGGGGCGTCGGCCGCGAGCAGCCCGCTGTGCGGCGTGTCCGGCCCAAGGCCGGCGGACCGGGCGGGCTCGACGGGGTGGGTGCACCGGGGGATGCCCCGCGCGCCCGGCCACGGGTACCGGCGATGCTTGAGGGCATGCGTGAGGTGAGCATCCAGGGTGACGCGATCCGGCTGGGCCAGTTCCTCAAGCTCGCCGACGTCGTCGGCGTCGGGTCGGAGGTGAAGGGGCTGCTGGCGGGCGGCCTGGTGCGGGTCAACGGAGAGGTGGAGAGTCGCCGCGGGCGTCAGCTCGTCCCCGGCGACGAGGTCGTGGTGCCGGGGGAGCGGCTGCGGGTGGGCTGAGGAGACCGACGGCGCGGGCGGTCTGGTCAGAGCTGGTCGGAGTAGGTGTCCGCCCAGTCCCGGACCTTCGTCACGTACGCCTGGGTCTCGCCGATGTCGGGGATGCCGCCCGCGAGACGCACGGCGTCCGGCCCGGCGTTGTAGGCGGCGAGGATCAGCGAGACGCGGTCCCCCGGCAGGTGAGCGACCTGTTCGGCGAGCCGCGATTCGTAGTACGCGGCGGACAGGATGGCGTCGCGGGGGTCCAGCGGATCCGCCACACCGTCCTCGTTGCCGTCGAGCCCGAAGGCCGCCCAGGTGGTGGGCAGGAACTGCATGATGCCGCGGGCACCGGCATGCGACACCGCCCGCGCGTCGAACTTGCTTTCGACGCGTGCCTGCGCGGCGAGCTGGGCGGGGGTCAGGATGCCGTACGCGGTGGCGGCCGAGCGGAACACCGGGATCAGGTCGTCCGGCACGCGGTGGGTCCGCCGCAGGATGCCGCAGCTCGCCACCAGCGTGACCGCGAGCAGAACGGCCAGGACCGCTCGCAGGGACACCCGGTGGTACATGTGCGCATCTTCCCCCGGCGGCGGTGGGGTCGGTGGGGTCCGGTCAGTCATGGCAGTCCGGACGGTCCGCTGCCGGCGTGGACTAGGCGACCAGGCTCTGACGCAGCGCGGTCAGGTCCGACTCGGCGAGACCCGCCTTCAGGGCCCAGGCGGCCGGGCCGCCCCAGCCGGCGTCGACGCCGGCGAGGAAGCCCCGCATGACCTCCGGGCGGCAGGAGAGCTGGTCGGGCGTGAGCGGGGCGGTCGGCCGGTTGTAGGAGGGACGCTTCGCCAGGCGCGCGTTGACCAGGTGGATCCGCTCGTTGGTCTGCGCGTAGTCGGCGACGATCGCGTCCCGGTCGACCCCGGCGATGCTCAGCAGCAGGGCCGCGAGGACGCCGGTGCGGTCCTTGCCGGCCGCGCAGTGGAACAACGCGGGGCCCGTGGTGGGCTGGGCCAGCACCCGCAGCGCCTGTGCCACGGCGGGGCCGGCCAGCCGCAGGNAGTCCAGGTAGTGCTCGATGCGGTCGACCGAGTCGAGGTCCCGGACGATCGCGGGGTACCGCGGATCGTCCGGCATCACCCACTCGCCGGGCAGGAACGACAGGTTGTGATAGTCGATGGGATGTGCGGCGAGGGGCCCCCGGCCCTCCCGCGCCGCCTCTTCCCTGGCCCGTAGATCGATGATCGTCCGCAGACCGAAGGTCTCCCGCAGCAGCAGGACATCGGCCTCGGTCAGCGTCTGCACCGAATCGGAGCGCAGGAACACGCCGTGCCGGGTGGCCGCTCCGTCGACGGTGGGCAGCCCACCGAGATCGCGTACGTTGTCGCAGCCCGCGAGGTTGAACCAACGCTCCACAAGGCGATCCTAGGGCCATGGGTGGCACCCGCCGGGCCGAAACAGGCGAATCGGTGCCCTCAGCCCGATGTCGGGGCGTCGCGTTGGCCGGGCGGGCGGCCGGTGCGGTCGCCGGGCGGCCGCGGTCGGTCGGGGGCGGCGTCGATCGGCCGGGCGGGCACGCCCGCGACGACCTGGGCGGCGCGGATGTCGTCGGTGACGACGGAACCGGCGCCGACGACGGCGCGGTCGCCGACGTTGCGGCGGGCGACGATGTTGGCCTGGGCGCCGATCCACGCCTGGGCGCCGACGGCCACCCCGCCGGAGATCCGCGCTCCTGGCGCGACCGTCACGTAGTCGCCGAGGCGGCAGTCGTGGGCCACGCTGGCGCCGACGTTGACCACCACGTGCCGACCGGTGCGGACGTTCGTGGTGATGCTGGCCAGCGCGCAGACCACGGTGCCGGGCCCGAGGCGGACGTCGCCGCCGAGGCTGGCGCGGGGGTGGACGAGAGTCGCGGGGCGCCGGCCGTGGACGCTGGCGTACCGGTCGACGCGGAGGCGGGCGGCGGCGTCACCGAAGCCGATCAGGTAGTCGGCGTCGAGGCGGCCGAGCAGGTCCAGCCCGCCGAGCAGGGGCGCGCCGCGGCGGGCGACGGGGTCGGGGTCCGCCGACCCGTCGTCGAGGAAGCCGAGGAAGGTGTAGCGGGTCCGGCCGTCGGCCATGTTGACCGCCTCGACCACGTCGAGCAACTCCCGGCCGTGGCCGCCGGCGCCCACGATGACCAGCGAGCGCGGGTGGTCGGGCACGCGGTGACCCTAGACCGGCGTCACTATGAGTTCAACGTGACACTCAAGGTAGCCGTGTGGGCGGTGTTCTCGGCCGCCTCCGCGCGGGGTGGTCGGCGGATCGGGTCGACTCAACTACTATCAGCATCCTTCTGAATTCGAAGGGTGATGAATCGGTGAAGGTAGTCGTGACGGGCGGTGCCGGTTTCATCGGTGCCCACCTGACCAGAGCGCTGCTCGCCACCGGGGCCGAGGTGGTGGTGATCGACGATCTCAGTACCGGGGCGGTGTCGAACCTCGCGGGCCTGCCCGTGAAGCTGGTGATCGGCAGCGTCACCGACCGTTCCCTGGTCGAGGAGGCGTGCACGGGAGCGGGGAGCATCGTGCACCTGGCCGCGCGGCCGTCGGTGGAACGTTCACTGCTGGACCCCATGGCCACCCACACGGTCAACGCGACGGGCACCCTGACGGTGCTCGGCGTCGCCCAGCGCGCCGAAACCCACGTCGTCCTCACGTCGTCGTCGTCCGTCTACGGCGGGGCGGGGCCGCTGCCCCGCGCGGAGGACGCCCCCACCCTGCCGCGTAGCCCCTACGCGGCCTCGAAGCTCGCCGCGGAGGGGTACGCGCTGGCCTATCAGGCCGGGTTCGGCCTGCCCGTGCTGGCCGTCCGGCTGTTCAACGTGTTCGGCCCGTACCAGTCGGTGGGGCACGCCTACGCCGCCGTCGTCCCTTCCTTCATCGACGCCGCGCTCGCGGGACGGTCGCTGACGGTCCACGGCGACGGCCGCCAGACCCGGGACTTCACCTACGTGGCGGGCATCGCCGACATGCTGTGCGACGCGGCGGTGCGCCGGGTGAGCCACCCGCGGCCGGTCAACATCGCCTTCGGCACCCGCACGGATCTGCTCACCGTCATCAGCGAGCTGGAGCGCATCGTCGGGCGCCGGCTGAGCGTGCACCACGACGCCCCTCGCACCGGCGACATCCGCGACTCCCAGGCGGACGCGGCGACGATGCGGACGCTGTTCCCCGATGCGACCGGACTGGACCTCGCCGCCGCGCTGGAGGCGACGGTCGCCTGGTACGCCGACCGGACCGGCACCACACCGGGCGCCGGTCCCGGCGCGGTGCCCGGTGCACCGGCATCCGAGCGATTCTGACCCATCGCCGCCCGCCGGGTCACGGCGTGACGGGCCGGGTGGCGTCGGAGCGGTCCGCGGTCGGCTGGCGGGGAATCAGGCCGGCCGCCGGGGCGGGCGGGGCGGCCGGGGTCTCGACAGCCGCGGTGGCGGGGACGAGGACCTCCTCGCGGGCCAGGGCGGCGAGCTCGGCCAGCACCTGCGCCGGCGGGGCCCAGGGGTCGAGGGCGAGCGCCCGGGTCGGGTCCAGCGCGGGCNCATCGACATGCGAGATCAGGGGATGGTGCGGGCGCTGGTCGGTCTCGCCGTCGCCGAACAGCTCCTCGTGCAGCTTCTCCCCGCGGCCCAGGCCGGTGTAGACGATCTCGATNGGCTGCCTCTCGCGAGCCGCGAGCCGCGCGGCGACGTCCGCGATCCGCACCGGGTCGCNCATGTCGAGGACGAGGGCCTCACCGGGGGCGCCGAGCNCGCCGGCCTGCAGCACGAGCTGAACGGCCTCGGGGATGGTCATGAAGTACCGGGTGACGTCGGGATGGGTGACCGTGATCGGGCCACCGGCGGCGAGCTGGCCGGCGAAGACGGTGAGCACGGAGCCGTTGCTGCCCAGCACGTTGCCGAACCGCACGCTGACCAGCGTTCCGTCGGCCTCCCGGGCCAGGTGGGCGGTGAGCCGTTCGGTGATCCGCTTCGANTAGCCCAGCGCGCTGACCGGGTTGGNGGCCTTGTCCGTCGAGATGTTCACCAACCGCTCGACGCCGCAGGCCACGGCCGTCCGCAGGATCGCCAGCGTGCCCCAGACGTTGGTCTTCACCGACTCCCCGGGGAAGCGTTCGAGCAGGGGGAGGTGTTTGAGGGCGGCGGCGTGGAAGACGACCTGCGGTCGGCGCTCCATGAACAGCGTGGTGACGAGGTCGAGGTCGCGGATGTCGCCGAGCACGANCGCGTCGTCGTCGAGCATCGCGCGGCCGGTGATCGACAGTTGCACCGCCCGCAGCGCGGACTCGTCCNGGTCCAGCATGATCAGTTCGGCCGGACCATACCCGGCGATCTGTCGGCACAGCTCCGAGCCGATCGACCCGCCCGCGCCGGTCACCAGCACCCGGCGCCCCACCAGGTAGCTCCCGGCGGCGGCCATGTCGGTGCGGACCTGGCGGCGGCCGAGCAGGTCGGCGAGGTCCAGGTCNCGGATGTCGCCGACTCCGACCCGTCCGTCGATCAGATCGGCGACCTTGGGCAGGACCTTCACGATGAGACCGACGCTCTCGGCGATTCTGCTGATGTCCCGGAGCAGTCCGGCGTCCGCGCTCGGGATGGCCACCAGCAGGGTCCTCGCTCCGGTGGCTGCCGCAACCGGGCCGATCGACTCCCGTCCGCCGAGCACCCGGACCCCGAACAGGCGCAGGTTGTGCAGGTTCGGGTCGTCGTCCAGCAGGGCGACGGGGTAGTAGGGGCTGTCCTGGGTGCGCAGCATCGCCGCGAGGACCCCTTCGGCTCCGTCGCCGGCGCCGAAGATCAGCACCGGCTCGGCGCTGTCCCGGTTCGGCCGGCGTAGCTGCTCCTCCACCAGCCGCCACAGGTAGCGCACGCCGAACATCACGACCAGGGTCACCGCACCGCCCAGCAGCGGCACGCTCAGCGGCATCGGGCGCGGCGAGCTGAACACGGCGATGACGACGAGCACGCCGACGTTCGTCAGCAGCACCGCCACGAGCAGCCCGAGGACCTCCTCGAAGCCGCCGAAGCGGTAACGCCCCAGATAGAGGTGCAGCGCCGTGCCCAGGAAATGGAGCAGGCAGACCGCCAGGGCGCAGATCACCCAGAAGTCGAGGTCGGCCAGGGCGTCGTGGGCGAAGTCGAACCTTCCGAGCTGGGCCGACGTGAGGCCGAGGACCATCGCCGCGCTGTCCAGGGCGATCTGCAGTCCGACCCGTTGGCGGAGGTTGAGCCTCAGGACGCGCCGCGCGAGGTGCGCTGTCCGCCGCCGGTCGACCGTGCCGTCTACTCTACGTCTCCACATGAGGTCATAGGGTAAGCGTGACTGAGAGTAAAATAATCGCTACTCATCGAGTATGTTGAGGCGATCCTCGATGACGTGAGTGGTCGGTACATACATCCCGGAGGGTGGTCGACGAGTGGAACTGCGCGACTATGTCCGCGTCCTTCGCCGCAGCTGGATGCTCATGGTGGCCTGCGTGGTGCTCGGCGGCCTGCTTGCCGCCGCCTCGACCTGGCGGGCGACGAAGGAGTACGCCGCGTCCGTGACCATGGTCGTCTCCTCGCCCGACAATGCCGAGGGCGCCGCCTCGGCCTACCAGGGCGGGCTGCTCTCCCAGCAGCGGGTGAAGTCCTACGCGAACCTCGTGGCCAGCGAGCGGGTGGCGGCCTCGGTCATCGACCGGCTCCACCTGAAGTCGACCCCGGAGGCACTGCGGGGGCAGATCTCCGCGCAGGCGGTCCCGGACACCGTGCTGCTGCGCGCCACCGTTCGCGACCGGGTGCCGAGAAGGGCCCAGTCGATCGCCGACGCGGTCGGCGAGTCGTTCTCCGTCGCCGTCGCCCAGATCGAGGCTCCCGCGGGCAACGAATCGCCGTCGGTTCGGGTGAGCGTCTGGGAACGCGCCAAGCTGCCGGTCTCCCCGGTCTCCCCGCAACCGACCCGCAACATGGCTCTCGGTCTGCTGCTCGGGCTGATTGCCGGCGTGGCGGTGGCGCTCGTCCGCTTCCGCCTGGACACCAGCATTTCCGGGGTGGAGGACGCGCGGGAGTCGACGGACCTGCCCAACCTGGCCGTGATCGCCTTCGACACCGACGCGGTCCGCCGGCCGCTCATCACCAACGCCCGGCTGCACTCCGCCCGCGCGGAGGCATTCCGTCAGCTTCGCACCAACCTTCAGTTCGTCGACGTGGATGCCGGCCCCCGGTCGATCCTCGTCAGCAGCTCCGTGGCGGGAGAGGGCAAGACCATCACGATCTGCAACCTGGCCATCAGCCTGGCCCAGGGCGGTGCCCGGGTCTGCCTGATCGAGGGCGACCTGCGCCGCCCGTCGTTCGGGGACTATCTCGGCGTCGAGTCCGCGGCGGGCCTGACCTCCGTCCTTATTGGCGCCGCCGACCTCGACGACGTGCTGCAGCCGTGGGGCGAGGGCCGCGTGGGGGAGGGTCGGGTCGAGGTGCTCGCCTCCGGACCGGTTCCCCCGAACCCCAGCGAGCTGCTGGGCTCCAAGGGCATGGCCGATCTCGTCGCGCTCCTGCAGGCCCGGTTCGACATCGTACTGATCGACGCCCCGCCTCTGCTCCCCGTGACCGACGCGGCGGTGCTCGCGACCCGGGCCGAGGGGGTACTGCTGGTGGTGCGGGTCGGCCGGACCCGTCGCGAGCAGCTTCGCCGCGCCGCCGAGGCGCTGCGCGCGGTGGACGCCCGGATGGTCGGCACGGTACTGAACATGGTCCCGACGAAGGGGCGGGACGCCGCCTACTACTACGGCCAGTACGGCAACTACGCGCCGCGAGGCCGGCACGCCCGCTCGTCGACGCTACGGGCGGCCAGCATCCCCGCGCCGGACGCTGGCGTCGGGCCCGCCCGACCGCTCGGCGCGCCCGCGTCGACCGGCGCGTCGTCGTCGGGATCGTTCCCGTCAGGAATGTCGTCGTCGGGCTCGTCGTCGTCGGCCGCCGCGGCCGGCCGTTCCGGTGGCACCCGAGCCGCGGCCGGGGACAGCGGGCGTGGGGCCATCTCCGTACCGGCCGCGCGGGAACCGATCGATGCGGATCCGGCCGCCTCGGCGGAATCCGGCGAGCCGGGAGACCTGGCCGGCGCCGGGCTGCGCAGCGGCTCCGCTGTTCCGGGGCACGCCCGTACCCGCCGGGGTGAGACTCGGCCGGGCGACGCCGGCAGGTCGGCGACGAAGCCGCCCGCGGATCGCCACACGCCCGGAGGCCGGCCCGACGGCTCGGCCGGGACCGACAGCTCACCCGGAACCGGCAGCTCGCGGAGTGCCGGCAGCTCGCGGAGTGCTGGCAGCTCGCATGGTCTCGGCGGCCCGGGTGGTACCGGCTCCGCCGCGGCGACGGGCGGACGCGACTCCACCCGACCGCCGTCCAACCGGTGACGGCTGGGAATTCGGGGGCTGAGGGATCCGGGAACAGCGGTGCAGGCGGCCGCCCGGACGCAGGACAGGCCATTCCGCGCCAGCTCGGCGTGGAGTCCGCCCCGGACGGCGTGCCGAGCCGGGCCGGGGCGCGTTCGGCGTCCTCGGCCGGCAGGCCGGCCGACCGGGGTGCGGTGGCTCCTGCGCCCGGGACTGTCACCGCTGCCCCCGGTGAGATCGGTGCCGCCGGTCAGCCAGGTGGGTCTGAGGCGATCGTTGCGTCCGAGTCGATCGGCGCGGCGGATGCGAGTGGTGTGGCAGATCCGGCCGGGGAACAGACCGTGGCCGGGGAACAGACCGTGGCCGGCGCGAGCGGCGGGCAGCCCGCGGGCGGAACAGCGTCGTCCCGCCGACGCGGCGGACGGGCCCGCTGGCTGATCGGGGGCCTCGCTGTCGCGTTTGCCCTGATCGCGGGCCTCTCCGGCTGGGTGGCCGTCCGCGGTCTGATGGCGCACTCGCAGCTCGACGAGGCCCGTACGCGCATCGCGACGTTGCAGCGGCAGGTGCTGGCCGGGGACATCCCGGCCGACGATGAGCTCCGGGCACAGGTGGCGGGGATCGCCGAGCGGGCCCGGGCTGCCCGGTCACTCACCGGCGACCCGGTGTGGTCGGCCTTCGGACGGCTGCCGTGGGCAGGCTGCCCGCTGCGCTCGGCGGCGGCGCTCGTGCGGGCCGTCGACACGATGGCCGGCGCCGGGCTGCCGTCCGTCGCGGACCTCGGCGGTGACCTCAATCCGGACCGGCTGCGCCACCAGATGACGATCAACGTTTCCGCGTTGGCGGCGGCCCGCGTCCCGGCCGAGCGGGCCGCGGCGGCGCTGTCGGCGCTGTCGGCGGCCGCCGAGAGAACCGAGACCTGCGGCTGGCCGGGTCGGGTCAGCGGCGTCGAGGACGCCCGCGCCGAGGTGATCGACCGCGGGCGAACCCTGTCCGGGGCGTTGGACAGCGTGGCGCTGGCGGCCCGCATCGGGCCGGACATGCTCGGAGCCTCCGAGCGGAGGCGCTACCTGCTGATCGTCCAGAACCCCGCCGAGTCCCGGGCGACCGGCGGGATCATCGGCGGCTTCGGCCTGCTGACCGCGGATCGGGGGCGCCTGTCCCTCGACGGCATCTCCGGCAACGGCTCGCTACCTGGCGGTCCCACCCAGCAGACCCCGGCCACCGTGCTACCGGGCCCGTTCGCGGCGCGCTACGCGTCGTTCTGGCCGGACCGGGTGTGGGCCAACGCCAACCTGACGCCCGACTACCCCACGGTCGGCAAGCTCTACTCCCATCTCTACCGGACCGGGACTGGCATCGACGTGGACGGCACCATCAGCGTCGACCCGACCACGCTGTCCTATCTGCTGGCGGCCAGCCGGCCTGCGGTGCTGCCCGACGGCCAGGTCGTCACCTCGGCAAACCTGGTCGACCTCGTCGAGTCCAAGGTGTACGCCCGCATCCCGACGGTGCCTGCCCGAGACCGTTTCTTCGCTCAGGTGGGTCAGGCCGTCTATGCGGCGGTGGAATCGGGCAGCGGGGACACGACGAAGCTGCTCACCGCCATGTCCAAGGCGGCCAAGGAGGGGCGACTCAATCTGTCAAGCAACCACTCCGATGAGCAGGACGTTCTTTCGACGACCGCGCTGGGTGGCGCGCTGCCGACGGGATCCGGCCCCTATCTCGCCGTCGTTACGCAGAACGCCACGGCAAGCAAGCTCGACTACTGGCTTCGCCGCCGGACCAGCTATCGGGTGCAGCGGCTGCCGAACGGAGCCGGCGCGGTGACGATCGCCGTCCAACTGACCAACATGGCCCCCGACGGCCTGCCGGAGTACGTCCGCAAGCGCGAGGATGTCCGGAACTTCGGCGGCAACCCGCAGGCCCAGAACAACCTCTGGCTGTCGGTGTACACGGGTCGGGGCAGCCTGTTCGCCGGTGCTCATCTCGACGGCCAGCCNCTCGGGCTGACCAGCGGTTCCGAGGACGGTCTGCCCATCGTCTCCACCTACCTGACCGTCGATCGTGGCCAGACCAGGACCCTGGAACTCAAGGTGCTCGAGCCGCAGGCGGGCCCCGCGCTCGCGGTCCGTCCCCAGCCGCTGCCGGTTCCCGAGCGCCTCGACGTCGAGGGGGTGCCGGTCACCTCCCCTTGGTCACGCAGAGTCAAGAACTGACTATGGAGAGTTGTAGACACGGAGAGTAATCATCGCTACTCTCTGTGTATTCAATCATCCAACTGCTTGACCTGATGATCCGCAGGGAGAGTGCCTGTATGAAGTTCCGATCCCTCGGAGTTGCGCTGGTGGCAGGCGGCGGCATGGCGCTCGCCGCCCTGCCGGTTTCTCCAGCTGCGGCGCTCGACACGCCCATCTTCGGCCCCGACGGCCCGGGCGACCCGGGCGGCCCCGACGGTCCGGGCGGCCCTGACACCGGCTATTCGCCGGTGGGCGACGCGGGCACCGTGTGTGCCGGTCCGACCGGGGCGGGCACCCTCGACGATTCCGTTGTCACTGTCNGTGAGACCGTGACATTCAGTGGTTGCGGATTCCTCCCGGGCACCGAGGTCGAGATCGCGCTCGACGGGGAGTACCTGTACCACGCCCAGGTAACGGGCGGCACGGGTGAGTTCAGCGCGCCGGTCAACCTCCCCAGAACCGGCCAGCACACCATCACCGCGGTCGGCGAGGGCATCATCGCTTCACCGCCGGACTCGGTTACGGACTCGCCCTCGGTCGCGGACTCGCCCTCGGTCGCGGACTCGCCCTCGGTTACGGACTCGCCGGACGTGCCCGGCGGCCCGGAGTCGCTCGACGATCAGAGCATCCCGGCTGACCCGGGTCTGGTTGCCGGGCCGGGCGGCCCCGAGCAGCCGGGCCTGCCCGGCGGTCCGGGGGGACCAGGTGGCCCCCCCGGCTACGAGCCGGGCAAGGACAGGTCGATCCTGCCCCCGATCAACACCGGGCTGGCGGTTCCGCTCACGCCCGCGAAGCAGGCGTTGCAGACCCGCGTCGTCAGCGCCTCCGTGCTGGTGATCGGGTTCGGCGAAGANGGCATCGAGGGCCTGCCGTTCAACCCGGGCTGGATCGGCAACTGGATCAACGACTTCGTGTTCGACCACAACGGCAGGCATCGGAACGACCGCGACGACTGCTTCGGCGACAAGGACGGCCGGGACAACAAGGACGGCTTCGGCAAGGANGGCCGCGACGGTAAGGACGGGTTCGGCAACAACGGGTTTGGTAAGGACGGGTTCGGCAACAAGGACATCCGCAACGACAAGGAGCTGCGGGCCGACGAGCTGGGCGGCTCGGACTTCCGTGACGGCAAGGACGGCCGTGACGGCACGATCGGCAAGGACGGCTCGGACTTCCGTGACGGCAAGGACGACTGGTTCGGGGACAAGGACGACAAGGACCGCGACAAGCGTGACGGCGGCCCGTGCTTCGTCGGCGTCGGCGTCGGCGCCGGGGTCGGCGTGGTCGGCGCGGGCGTCGGCGCGGGCGCGGGTCTCGGCGCGGGCGCGGGTGTCGGCGCCGGTGCCGCGGCGCCCGCCGGCGGTGCGCTGCCCTTCACCGGAGTCGAGACCGGGGCAATGGCCTCGATCGCGGTGGCCCTGCTCGGCGGCGGTGCGCTGCTGCGGGTCGCCGCTCGGCGTCGCCGGGGTGCCGGCGCCACCACGCGTACCGAGGCCTGATCGAGCCCGGTAACGCGAGTCGGGTGCGGCCGGGACGGGTGTGTCAACCCATCCCGGCCGCACTCACGCGTGCGGTGGGGTTCCGGCTCAGCGCAGCGGGTCGAAGGGGGCCAGGTCGGCCGCGGGCGTGCCGACGACGATGGCGTCGGCGAGCAGCCGGCCGGTGACCGGGCCCAGGGTGATGCCCCACATGCCGTGGCCCCCGGCGACGAACACCCGTGGCGACGCGGTCGGGCCGATCAGCGGCAGGCCGTCCGGCGTGCAGGGACGCGGCCCGACCCATTCGTGGGTGCGGGTGTCGAGGTCGACCCCGCGCAGCAGGCCACGGGTGGCCTCGACCACCGCGCGGGTGCGGCGCGGATCCGGCGGTGCGTCCGGACGGCGAAACTCCATCATCCCGGCGACCCGCAGGCCGTCGCCGATGGGCGTGCAGGCCACCCGGGAGGCCGGGAAGTAGATCGGCCCGCTGGGCGGCCGCTCGGTCGTGACGTGGAAGCTGTAGCCGCGGCCGGCCTGCACGGGCAGGCGGACCCCGAAGGGTCGGGCCAGCCGGGGCAGCCAGGCGCCGGTGGCGAGGACGGCGGCGTCGAACAGGCCCGCCGCGGGGAGCGGGCCGAGCACCTCGACCCGGTCGCCGACCTCACGCACGCCCGCGACGGCCGTCGTCTCGTGAACCGCACCGCCCCGGGCCCGCACGCTTTCGGTGAGGGCCGCGACGAACCGTCCCGGGTCGCAGAACCGCTGCCCGTGCACGGAGGCGACGTAACGGACCTGCTCGGACAGCAGCGGCTCGAGGTCGCGGGCGGCGAGGGGATCGAGCACCTCGGCGTCGACCGGCTGGCCGGCGGCGCGCACCTCGGCGAGCTCGACGAGCAGCGCGTCGAGGTCGGCGCGGTCCTGGTAACCGGCGAGGAAGGGCGCGGCGGCCCGGGTCGGCGCGGTCACGCCGCCCGCCGCGAGCTCGTCGAACGCGCCGAGGGCCGCCCGGGTCAGCGGCGCGAGTGCCCGCATGGCGCGCCGCCAGCGACCGGTCGTGCTGTGCCGGACGAATCCGGCAACGAAGCGGGCGAGCCCGGCGTCGGCGACCGGCGGCACGTACACCGGCGAATCCGGCCGCAGCAGCACCCGTAGCCCGTAGCGCAGCACCGCCGGCTCCGGCAGCGGGGTGGCGAGGCCGGGGGTGAGCCAGCCCGCGTTGCCCCACGACGAGCCGGCGCCGGCCCAGGTCGGCCCGGTGGTGAGCCGATCCCGGTCGAAGACCGTCACCCGCACCCCGCGTTCCTGCAGGAACCAGGCCACGCACAGCCCGACCATCCCGCCGCCGACCACCGCCACTTGATCGGGAACGTCCCGCGCCCGCCTGTCCACCGTCACGATTGTCCGCCGGCGGCCGCGGGAGCGCCGCGGTTCCGCCCCGTCCGCGAGCTTTGCCACGATTGCCATGATTCTCGGGCGCCGCCACGTGGCGGCGCCCCGCCGACGGGAGTGCTGTCGACGGGGCGCGGGCCGGCCTTCTCTGTGCCCTCCGGTTCCTTGCCCTTCCAGCGGGTTCTGTGTCTGTTTCGTCCCTGTGGAAAGGCAAGGAAGTCGGGCGGGGCGGGCTACTTGCGGCCGAGGGAGGCGCGCAGGTACTCGCGGTTGAGGGTCGCGATGCTGTCCAGCGGGATGCCCTTCGGGCAGGCGTTGGTGCACTCGCCGGTGTTCGTGCAGCCGCCGAAGCCCTCGGCGTCCATCGCCTCGACCAGGTTGAGCACGCGGCTCGCCCGCTCCGGTGCCCCCTGCGGCAGGCTGTTGAGGTGCGTCACCTTCGCCGAGGTGAACAGCATCGCCGAGCCGTTCGGGCAGGCCGCGACGCAGGCCCCGCAGCCGATGCAGGTGGCGTTGTCGAACGCCGTGTCCGCGATCGGCTTCGGCACCGGTGTGGAGTGCGCCTCCGGGGCGCTGCCCGTCGGCGCGCTGATGTACCCGCCGGCCTGGATGATCCGGTCGAGGCCCGACCGATCCACCATCAGGTCCTTGAGCACGCCGAACGCGACCGAGCGCCAGGGCTCGATGTCGATCACGTCGCCATCGGAGAACGAGCGCACATGGAGCTGGCAGGTGGTGGTCAGGGCGCGCGGCCCGTGCGCCTGGCCGTTGATGACCACGCCGCAGGAGCCGCAGATGCCCTCGCGACAGTCGTGGTCGAAGGTGACCGGGTCCTCGCCCTCCAGGGTGAGCCGCTCGTTGAGCACGTCGAGCAGCTCGAGGAAGGACATGTCCGGGTTCGCGTCGGGCACCTCGTAGGCCACCATGCGGCCGGGTTCGGCCGGGCCGGCCTGGCGCCAGATCCGCAGGGTGAGCTTCACGGTCGGCTCCTTGCGCTGTCTGCGCTGTCGTGGTTTTCCGGGAGCGCGCGGGTCATGGGTTGCGCGTCGATCACTGGTGTCTCGTGGTTCATGGCTTGGTTCACGGCTACCCGACCCCGTCTCACGCGTAGTTGCGCTGGGCGAGGTGGACGTAGTCGAACTCGAGCGGCTCCCGGTGCAGGATCGGGGTGCCGCCGGTGCCGCCGAACTCCCAGGCGGCGGCGTAGGCGAACCGGTCGTCGTCGCGGCGGGCCTCCCCGTCCGGGGTCTGGCTCTCGACCCGGAAGTGACCGCCGCAGGACTCCTCGCGGTGCAGCGCGTCGACGCACAGCAGCTCGCCGAGCTCGAGGAAGTCCGACACCCGGTTGGCCCGCTCCAGGCTCTGGTTCAGGCTGGCGCCGCTGCCGGGCACCTTCACCGAACGCCAGAACTCCTCACGCAGCTCGGGCAGGCGGCCCAGCGCCTTGCGCAGGCCGTCCTCGCTGCGCGCCATCCCGCACTCGTCCCAGAGGATCTCGCCGAGCTCGCGGTGGAACGAGTCGACGGTGNGCTCGCCGTCGATCGACAGCAGCCGGTCCAGCCGGCCCGTCGCCTCGGCTACCGTCGCGGCCACCTCCGGGTGGCTGGCGTCGACCTTGTCGAACTTGTTCGACGCGATGTAGTTGCCGAGCATCGGCGGCAGCACGAAGTAGCCGTCGGCCAGGCCCTGCATCAGCGCGCTCGCGCCGAGCCGGTTGGCGCCGTGNTCGGAGAAGTTCGCCTCACCGATGACGAAGCAGCCCGGGATGGTGCTCTGCAGGTCGTAGTCCACCCACAGGCCACCCATCGTGTAGTGGATGGCGGGGTAGATCCGCATCGGGACCTTGTACGGGTCCTCGCCGGTGATCCGGTCGTACATCTCGAACAGGTTGCCGTACTTCTCGCGGACGGCGGCCTCGCCCATCCGCTTGATCGCGTCGGCGAAGTCGAGGTAGACGCCCAGGCCGCCGGGGCCGACCCCGCGGCCCAGGTCGCNCTGGTTCTTCGCCGCGCGTGAGGCGATGTCGCGGGGGACCAGGTTGCCGAAGCCGGGGTAGATGCGCTCGAGGTAGTAGTCGCGATCGGCCTCGGGGATCTGGTCCGGCGAACGGGTGTCGCCCGGGTTCTTCGGCACCCAGATCCGGCCGTCGTTGCGCAGCGACTCGCTCATCAGGGTGAGCTTGGACTGGTGGTCGCCCGAACGCGGGATGCAGGTCGGGTGGATCTGCGTGTAGCACGGGTTGGCGAAGTACGCCCCGCGCCGGTGCGCCCGCCAGATCGCGCTCGCGTTGGAGTTCTTCGCGTTCGTCGACAGGTAGAACACGTTGCCGTACCCGCCGGTGGCGAGCACGACCGCGTCGGCGATGTAGGTCGAGATCTGGCCGGTGATCAGGTCACGGGCGACGATGCCGCGGGCGCGGCCGTCGATGACGATCAGGTCGAGCATCTCGGTGCGCGCGTGCATCTCCACGTTGCCGGCGTCGATCTGCCGCGACAGCGCCTGGTAGGCGCCGATCAGGAGCTGCTGGCCCGTCTGGCCGCGGGCGTAGAAGGTGCGCGCGACCTGCACGCCGCCGAACGACCGGGTGTCGAGCAGGNCGCCGTACTCGCGGGCGAACGGCACGCCCTGCGCCACGCACTGGTCGATGATCTGGGTCGACGTCTGCGCGAGCCGGTAGACGTTGGACTCCCGGGAGCGGAAGTCACCGCCCTTGACCGTGTCGTAGAACAGCCGGTAGACCGAGTCGCCGTCGTTGCGGTAGTTCTTCGCGGCGTTGATGCCGCCCTGCGCGGCGATGGAGTGCGCCCGGCGCGGCGAGTCCTGGTAGCAGAACTGGATGACGTGGTAGCCCTGCTCGGCGAGGGTCGCCCCGGCGGCCCCGCCGGCCAGCCCCGTCCCGACGACGATCACGCTGTGTCGCCGCCGGTTCGCCGGGTTGACGAGCTTGGCGTCGAAGCGGCGCTTGTCCCAGCGCTGCTCGATCGGCACGTCCGGCGCGGTGGTGTCGGCGATGTCATCGCCGAGCTTGTAGAAGGACATGTCAGCCTCTTTCGTGCTCAGTCGACGAGGCCGGCGAGGACCGACACCGGAACGATCAGGAATCCCACCGTGAGAAGCACGGCGAGACCCGTCGCCACACCCTTGAAGGCGCGGTCGCGGCTCGGCCGGTTGTACCCGAGGGTCTGGGCGGCGCTCCAGAAACCGTGCTGGATGTGGAGGCCCAGGCAGATCATGGCGGCGATGTAGATGACCGTGACCCACCACACGCTGAAGCTCGACACGACGTTGTCGTAGGCGGCGCCGTCGACTCCGTGGCGGTTCAGCGTGAGCGTGGTGAAGTCGAGGATGTGGTAAACGATGAACAGCGCCAGGGTGATGCCGCCGTAGCGCATGATGTGCGTGGCGTAGCCGGCCCTGGCCCGTTGGTGGTGGGAGTATTTCGTCGGTCGGGCCTTCAGGTCACGTCGGCTGAGCTGGTAGGCCGAGACAGCGTGTAGCACCACGGCCACTACCAGGACGAACCGCTGGATCCACAGATACCAGCTTTCGTGCAGGACCGGATTTCCGATCGTGCGCAGCCAGTGGGCGTAGTGGTCGAAGTCGGTTCGGCCGAAGAAGATCTTCAGGTTCCCGAGCATATGGACGATCAGGAACAGCAACATCAGCAGACCGGTGACCGCCATCACGGTCTTCTTGCCGATCGTCGAACGCCAGAAGTTCAACGGGGCGAAGGAGGACCGCGCGGGGCGCGGGGGGCGTCCAGCGGGCGCCGGTCGCGTCGGGGTTGTTACAGCCACGCCCGCACCCTAGAGCCGGGGCCTCGAGTGGTCCAAGACATGATAAACCTGGACTCCATAGCCGGCTTCTATCGAGGTCTACGCTGGCCGGTGTGCAGTTCCACCAGCTCGCCTATTTCGTCGCCGTCGCGGAGACCCGCCATTTCACCCGGGCCGCGCAGCGGATGCATGTGGCGCAACCCTCGCTGTCCCAACAGGTTCGCGCGCTCGAACAGGAGTTGGGCACACCACTGTTCAACCGTGCCCGGGGCAACATCAGCCTGACCGCGGCCGGGGAGACGCTGCTGCCGCTGGCGCGACGGATCCTCGCGGACACGGAGACGGCTCGCCAGCGCGTCAACGAGCTGCTGGACCTGCGCCACGGCACGGTCCGCCTCGGCGCGACGCCGAGCCTGTGCACCGGTTTCCTGCCCGACGTGCTGCGCCTGTTCCACGAGCGCTACCCGGGCATCCGCCTGCTGGTCGAGGAGGGCGGCTCCCGTGACCTGGTCCGCGACCTCGCGGGCGGCGACCTCGACCTTGCCCTGATCATCCTGCCGCTGCAGAGCTCCGACCCGGCACTGGTCACCTCCCCGCTCATCCGGGAGAGCCTGGTCCTGGTCTCCTCCCTCGACGAGCCGCCCGTTGTCACCGGTCGCTCGCTGACCGTCGCAGACCTGCGCAACCAGCCGCTGGTCATGTTCCGGCGCGGCTACGACCTGCGCGAGGCCACCGTGACGGCCTGCCGGGAGGTCGGCTTCGAGCCGACCTTCGCGATCGAGGGCGGGGAGATGGACGCGGTGCTCGGCTTCGTCGCGGCGGGACTCGGCAGTGCCGTGATCCCGAGCATGGTCGCCCGTCGCCTCGGCATGCGGGTGACCCCCTTCGTGGCACCCGGGCTGCAACGCACGATCGGGCTCGCGCGGCGCCGCGATGTCGAGCCGACCCGCGCCGCCGTCGAGCTCCAGCGCGCCCTGTGGGAGTACCTGCGCCACGCCGCCGCCACCGGCAACCTCCCCGACGGCACCCGGCTGCTCGGCGACCGCGCTGGTCCCGCCCCCGCTGTCCCCGCTGCCCCCACCATCGCGGCCGCCCCTACCGTCGCGGCCGCCGCCGGGGTCGAGGTCGGGATTGAGTCCGTTCGGCGGGAGCCCTCGGCCACGGACCTCCCGGTGCCTGGCCGGGACTGACGAAGCGAGTTGGTGGCAGGATTGTCGACGAGGCCGGAAAACTGTCGGTCGGGCATCGACGCCGGCCGGCTTTTCGTAGTTCNCCGGGACCCGTGATGACAGTGTGCCGAAATTCGGCACACCGGGATTCTCGGGGAAGTCTGTCTACGGATAATCCTGTCCGGGAATGTTGGTCGCCGCGTGTTGTCCCGCTGGTGCCGGCGGCGGGGTTGGTCGCGCGTGACCGGCGAGCGCGCCGTCACGTTCGGCGACCGAAGGGGTGGCTGATCGCGCTCGGGCGCGGCGGGCGGGGCGCGGACCGTCGCACGTTCCGTGGTGCGCGGCGGGCGCGCGGTGAGTCCCCGTCGCGACCAGCCCGAAAGGCTCAGGGGAGATCACCCTATTCCCTCACCTGCTGTCACATCTCCCACATCCGGAGAGAGCACTCCGGTAGCTGAAATATTGCTAACTTATAAATAGCCGCACATCGGGTTCCGATCGTGCGAATCGCCGCCGGGGCTGTCGGCCTCGCCGCGTCCATCGCCCGCACGGGCGCGGTCTGGATGACCGATGCCGTTCGCCGGGCACTGCCGCGTCATGCACGAGGGCGGGCCCCCGTCGCCCTCGGCCAGTCGATCCGATCCTCGACCAGGGCGGATCGCGACCCCCGTTGGAGGGATGTATTGAGCATCGGTGAGGCCCGGCTCGACGTCGCCACCGCCAGCCCGCCGGCCCGGCCGGCCGAGCAGCTTCGCACCCGCTGGGTTGACCGCTTCCTTGGATCGGACCCCGGCCTGAACCGGTTCCGGATGGCGCTGCACTGCGTCGTCACGATCGGCGCGATCCTGCTGGCCGAATGGCTGTTCGTTCGGGCCACCCACGCGCTGCAGATCGACACCCACGGCGCCCACCTGCCCGCGGCGAAGGCGGCCGCGGTGGCGGCGGCCAACCACCAGTACCAGGTCATCGCCATGATGCTGGGCGCGCTGATCGGGCTGATCTCGGTCTTCGGGGTGATGGACGCGACCGCGCGGGGCCAGCTCGTGACGATGCTCCTGCTGCCGGTCCCCATGGTCCCGATGCTCGTGCTCGGCATCAGCCTCGCCGATCACCGGACGATCTCGCTGATCGTCCTCGCCGCCAGCCTGGCGGTCGGCACCTACTGCCGACGGTTCGGCATGCGTGGCTTCATCGGCGGCATGGTGCTGTTCATGGGCGTCTTCCTGGGGTTCTTCCTGGGAGCGGGCGTGTCGTTGGGTGACCTTGGCTGGTTGTGTGCCGAGCTCGGGGTGGGGCTGGCGGTGGCGATCGTCGTCCGCTTCGTGCTGTTCTATCCGCATCCCGCGAAGGCCCTGCAGCGGACCCAGCGCTCCTATGCCGCCCGCGCCCGCAAGGTGGCGAAGCTGGCGCTGGAGCTGTTCGAGGACCCGGAACACAGCGCGCGCCAGGAGCAGCGCCTGCAGCGACAGCTGGTCCGGCTCAACGAGGCCGCCCTGATGATCGACGCCCAGCTCGGCGATCCGGCCGCGGTGGCGGACGGCTCGTCGGGCCAGCTCCTGCACCAGCGCCTGTTCGACGTCGAGCTGGCCCTGACCAACGTCGCCCGGTTCGCCCAGGCCATGGCCCGCCTCGACCTGCCCGCCGACCAGCTCGCCGAGGTCCGCGGGGCCCTGCACGGGATCCTCGACCGCGACGCCGAGGCGGCCGACGCCCACGCCCGGGCGCTGATCGAGCTGCTGCGGGCGGTCGACCACGACCCCGATCCCCTCGCCGGCAACCGGGACCGTACCGCGGTCGTCGTCGTGCACCGGTTCGCCGGGTCGGTGCTCGCGCTGACCGAGGCGATGGTCCAGTGGCTCGCCCTGGGCTCGGTGCAGGCCGAGGACGGTGCGGCCGCGTTCCAACCATCGGTGATGTTGTTCGGTGGCTGGCTGCCGGGGTCCGCGGTGCCGAGCGCCGTGGCCTCGTTGGAACGGGGCGTCCACTCCGGTGGCAGCGTCCGGCTCGCCCCCCACGTGCGAGCGGCCATCCAGATGGGCGTCGCGGTCGCGGGGGCGATCGCGCTCGGCGACCTGCTGTCGGGCCGGCGGTTCTACTGGGCGGTGATCGCCGCGTTCATCACCTTCATGGGGGCGAACAACTCCGGCGAGCAGGTGCGCAAGGCGCTGTCCCGGGTGATCGGCACGCTGGTCGGCATCCTGATCGGCTCGGTGCTCGCGCATGCGGTCGGCCACGACACCGCGCTCTCGCTCACGGTCATCTTCGTCTCGCTGTTCCTCGGCTTCTACCTGATGCGGATCAACTACGCCTTCATGGTCGTCGGGATCACCGTGATGGTCTCCCAGCTCTACGTCCAGCTCGACGAGTTCTCCAACTCGCTGCTGCGCCTGCGGCTGGAGGAGACCGCCCTCGGCGCCGGGGTCGCCATCGTGGTCGTGATGGTGGTGTTCCCGCTGCGTACGCGCCGGGTGCTGCGGATCGCCCTGCGGGCGTACGTGCAGGCGGTGGCGAACCTCGTCGAACATGCCAGCTCCCGCCTGCTCGGCGACCCGGTCGGCGGCGACTCCGCCCTGCGGGCCGACGCCCGCGCCGTCGACGCCGCCTACCAGGGCCTGGTCGCCACCGCCCAGCCCCTGCGCCGCACCGTGGTCGGCGGCATCGACGAGGCCCTCGGGGAGGTCATGCGCCTGGCCACCGCGTCGCGCAGCTACAGCCGCAACCTCGTGCACGACGTTGAGAAGGCCGGCCTGCTCGACCTCGGCAGCCGACGGGAGATCAAGGGGGCGACCGCGACCCTGCACGAGTCGCTGGACGTCATCGCCGCCGCGCTGAACGGCCCGCGCGACGCGACCTACACCCGGTCGTCGGCGCTGCTCGACCGGGCCGAACGCCGCAGTGAGGAGCTGGCCGGCACCGTCCACGACGGCCAGCTCGCCATCCGCGACCTCAAGCTCATCGACGGCGCCATGGCCCGCCTCGCCGAGACGATGTCCCTGCGCATCGCCGACTACGACACCGTGGCCGTCGGCTGACCTTCGCCCCACGATCCCGCATTGTCGCGCTCCCGGCCCGGCGGCATCGACCGCCGGGCCGGCAGCGCGTCCGCGCCGGAGTGGACCTCGCCCCCGGGCGGGGGCCGCCTGCCGCGATCGCGCGGGATACCACATGGGGCCCCGCTAGGCTGGCCACATGTCCCTGGTGGCCCTCACCGTCGAGAAGTACAAGTGCTTCGAGCGCCGCCAGACCCTCGAGCTGCGCCCGATCACCGTCCTGCTGGGCCGCAACAACTCCGGCAAGAGCGCCCTCGCCCGCCTGCCACTTCTGCTGGAGACCGGGCTGCGCACCGAGTCCGAGGCACCGCTCGAACGGGAAAATCTCGGGATCGAGCTGGCCGGCGACTTCACCGACCTCATCTTCGGTCAGCGTCCGCATGGAAATGTCACCTTCGGGTTGCATTTTGACGCTGCGGATATCGAGGCAACCATCCAGAACGTCGACGAGTACCAGATCCAGGTGGTCAGTGAATTCCGATCCTCGTCTCGGGATGGTTCATTTCTCAATGCCACTTGGAACCTGGATGATCCGAGGAGGCCGACTTGGAGCTCGTCGACGTCTGTTCGTGATTCAATTGATGTAACATTTCGGGGACTTATTCCGTGGCCGCCGGACCTTCATCTCAAGCGTCGTTCACGTATGAGTGCCATCCCCGATGAATATCCTCTGATTCGGTATGTGGGCCCCTTCAGGGACAGGCCACAGCGGTTCTATCGGCTCCCCTCGCGGGCACCCGCCGCCGTGGGAGTTCTGGGCGAGGATGCACCGCATATTCTTGCGGATGATGTGAGCCGTGGTGACGGAGGTCTGCTGGCTGCGGTGAACGATTATCTCCGCCGCGAGCTCCCCGGCTGGCTGCTTGGCGTGGACCGGAGTAGCAGTTTGTACTCGCTGGTGCTGACCTCGGGCACCGATTCGACCGTTCGGGTCAACCTTGCCGATACCGGCACCGGTCTCGCCCAGGTACTGCCCATTCTTGTGCAACGGACGATGGACGAGCTGCGGCCTCCGAAAAGATCGGTACTGGAGATTATCGAGCAGCCGGAGCTGCATCTGCACCCGGCGGCGCACGCGGCGCTCGCCGATCTGTACATAGCCGGGACGGCGCAGAAGCGATGCCGTTTCCTCATCGAGACGCACAGTGAGACGTTCGTGCTCCGACTGCGTCGACGGGTGGCCGAGGGTCGGATACCATCGAACCAGATCGCTCTTTACTACGTGGAACACGACGGCTCGTCGGCGGATATCCGTCGTATCGAGCTCGACAATCTCGGAAACGTGCAGAACTGGCCGACAGGCATCTTCTCCGAGGACTATGCCGAGACCCGCGCGTTGGCGGCTGCCCAGATCGAGCGGACGTGATCTGGTGCGTGTCGCCACCGATCCCGAAATATTCTCGGACGACGACCTCTTCGAGGTTCTGGTCCGATTCATCGCTCTGATCATCGAGGCGCGCCATCACTGGGATGTCGATCCGGTGAGCGAGAAGCGCGCATCGGACTACTTCGAGCGGAACGCCCCGGCTCGTGCGGCAGTCTACCGCCAGCTCATGCAGAAAAGCGTCACGGACGCGGCGTACAGACCGCCGCCTGCCGCTGGTCGGCCGAGGATAACCCTCTCGACGGCACGGGCGAGCATCCGGGATCTGGAGCGGCCGGCACTGGTGGTCCTGGAGAACCAGGAGTCGGACGGAACCTTTCTCAATGCGGTGTTCCGCGCATTTGGTCGCGATGACCTNCTCGCAGCCCTTGACGCGGGACGGTTGTCGTTCCGACACGCGGGAGGCGGCAAGGTGATTTTCAGGAAGATCGCGATAGAGGCTGCCCGCGAGTACGGCGTTCACGTCCGCGTCTGCGGCGTGATGGACAGCGACCGGCTGGTGCCCCATGCTCGCACGGATGCCCACAGCCACGCTGCCCAGTTAGCCGACCACGGTGTCGCCGTCCTGGTCTTGGCGCTGCGGGAGGTAGAGAACTACATTCCTCCCGCCGCGTTGGCGCCGCTGGTGGAGAAGTCTGGTGTGGGAGGTGCTGTCACGGCACTTGCTCGACTCAGCCCCGAGCAGCGTGGTTACTATGACATGAAGAACGGCTTCGGTGCCACCGGATCGAAGCCGGCGGCGGTGAGGCCTGAGCAGCGGGATCTGTTCGCCGATCTGGACCCGAGACTGGTGCAGGAACTGGGGCACGGTTTCGACGGGAAAATCATCAAGTGTCTGATGCGTCGCGACCTGGACCTGACGGCTGCCGATTTTGGGGCTGTCGGGCCGGGCGTCCGGGCCGAACTTGACGAGCTGATCGCAATGATCGACGAGGTGCTGTGATGGAGACCGTCCCGGGGCAGACCGAGATGATCGTGAAGCCGGAGGTACAGCTACTGGGTGACATTCTGGGCGCGATCGCCCAGGGGACACTGCGGATTCCTCGGTTCCAGCGCCCGTACGTCTGGCGACCGGACCAGATGCTGGAGCTCTTCGACAGTCTGGAGCGCGGATACCCGGTCGGCAGCCTGCTCGTCTGGGAGACGAATCTTCCCCTCCCAAGCCTCGACCGAGTGGGCGACATAGCGGTTCCGGGGCCCCCTCAAGGGACGCCCACGGCCTTTGTGCTCGACGGCCATCAGCGACTATCCACCCTTTTCGGGACCCTCATGAGGTCGGTCGACCAGGCCGTACCCGATGGTCAGAGCGACTGGATCTGGAGGGTTTTTCGGGAGCTCGGTGACCGTCCTTCTCNAGAGTCGGGCGATCGCTCCTCGCGGAACCGCTACCGGCATTGGAAGCAGGTCGGTATGCCACCCGCGCAACTTCTTCCGATGCGCTCGGTGCTGCGAACGCTGGACTTCCTAAATTTTGCTCGGAGGCTTCAGAGTGGAACTGATTTCATTGTTGATCCGCGCGATGTCGAGAACATGATCGACGAGGCCGAACAGGTCTCGCAGCGCATCAAATCCTATCGGTTCGCTGTCGTCCGGCTGCAGGGCGGCACCTTGGATCAGGCCGTCGAAGTCTTCTCTCGGCTGAACAGTAAGGGCAGCCCGATGACTCCGCAGCAGATGGTCTCCGCGTTGACCTATAACGCGGATTCGGCGGACACTCTGGGGGATCGGATCNCCTTGATTCTCGAGGGGCTGGGAAGTCGGGGTTTCGCCGAGCTGCCGTCCAGCACGGTCTTCCGGGCAGTGCTTGCCGTCGCCGGTGAGGAAGATGTCCAGACGGGGCGGTGGGAGAGCCTCGCCAGGCGGAGAAAGGGAAAGCTCGACACTGCGGTCGTACGGACTGAGACAGCACTTGGTCTGACGGTCGAATTTCTATGCTCTGCCGTCGGAGTGCCGCTCGCCCGCTTGGTTCCATACAGCATCCAGGTTCTCCTGCTCACCGCCTTCTTCGATCTGTGCCCGGAACCCGACAGGCGTCAACGCGATGTGCTGGTCCGCTGGTTCTGGTCGACGTCCTGGTCCGGGTTCTTCGCGAGCGCCAACACGACCCAGGTCAAGAACTATCTCGCGGCCATGAAGAAATTTGCGGAGGGCGGGCCCGATCCCGACGGCTGCGACGAGCAGGCCCGCCCGTTCCCGGATCGCTTCGATATGCGCAGCGCCCGGGTGCGGACCTACCTGCTCTGGGAGCTCCAGGAACTGCCCGAGCGGCGTTATNCGACCGGAGAGGAGTTCCAGGCCCTGGAGGAGTTGGTCAAGGCGGACACCAGGGCGTATCGGCACGTCGTCACGTCCGGTACCACCGGCGGTGAGCAGAGCCCCGCGAACAGGCTGATCATGCCGACTGTGCCGGGTCTGTCCGTTCGGCGGGCGCTGCTCGCGCTCGCGCCTGACGTCGCCGACGCGGTGCTGGCGAGCCACGGCATCCCGCCCGAGGCGATGGCCTTGCTGCAGGGCGGCGACGACCAGGGCTTCATCGCCCACCGCGCGAAACATCTTGCCGAGCGGGAGCGTGAATTCATCGTGCGGAAGGGAATACGTCCGGCCGATGCGACGGCGGGCGAGACGGAGATCGATACCGAGTAGTGTGACGTAACACTGCGCAACCATCGGGCCGGGCTTGCTCGCGGTGCCACGGCGGGAGAGCGGCGTTGGTGCTGGTCGTCGGGGNTGGGGAGGGTCGGCTCGGTGACGGTGGGCGAGCGTATCGGTTGGTTGTACGTGCACTGATGTTTCCGTCCGTGTCGATCTCCGGCCATGTTCGGCTGACAGCGTTCCCTGCGGCGTCGATGGGACCGGCGCCGGAGGAGGACACACATGGTTGTGAACCGTCGACAGTTGATGGCCGGCGCGGGGACCGCCGGCCTCGGCTTCGCCCTGGCCGGGGCGGTGGACGCCGTCTTCGCGGGGACCGCGAACGCCGCGACGCCGAAGGCCTTCCGCGGGTACGGGGAGCTCGTCGCGGATCCGAAGAAGGTCATCGACCTGCCGGCCGGCTTCCGTTACACGGTGTTCTCGCGCGCCGGCAAGGACACGCTGGACGGCGGCGGCGCGGTGCCGGGGTCGCACGACGGCATGTACGCCTTCCCCGGCGGGTTCGGGCGCAGCGTGCTGGTGCGCAACCACGAGCTGTCGCCGGGAACCGACATCCCGGCGGTACCGCACCGCGACGGCCTCGTCTATGACCCGGCCTGCGCCGGTGGGACGACGACCCTCACGGTCGCGGGCGACCGGCTGCTCGGCCACGTGCCGAGCCTCGCCGGCACCTACCGCAACTGTGCCGGCGGCGGCACGCCGTGGCGGACCTGGCTGTCCTGCGAGGAGACCGAGGCCACCCCGGCCACCGAGGCGGTGCTGACCAAGAAGCACGGTTACGTGTTCGAGGTCGACCCCTTCGGCCGGCTGCGCGACGCCGCCCCGGTGCCGCTGACGGCGCTNGGCCGCTTCCCGCACGAGGCGGTCGCGATCGACCCGCACTCCGGCATCGTCTACCTCACCGAGGACGCCGCCAAGCCGTACGGCCTGCTCTACCGGTTCCTGCCGCGCCGCCCGCTCGGCGGCCCCGGCAGCCTGCGGGCCGGCGGAAAGCTGCAGGCGCTGTCGGTGCCCGACGTGCGTGACCTGTCCGCGGTGCGGGAGTTGCACACCAAGCTGGCCGTCACCTGGGTGGACGTGCCCGATCCGGACGCGACCACGGTGTCGGTCCGTTCGCAGTTCGACGCCGCGAAGATCACCCGGGTGCCGAAGGCCGAGGGCATCTTCTGGTCCGAGGGCACCGCGTACATCGTCTCCAGCTACGCGAAGAAGTCCGACGGCGCCGCCACCGACCACTCCGGGCAGGTCTGGCGGTTCGACCCGAAGCGCTCCACCCTGGAACTCGTCCTGCGCCTGGAGCCGGGCGGCCGGTTCGACGGGCCTGACAACATCACCGTCTCGCCGCTCGGCGGGATCGTCCTCTGCGAGGACGGCGACGGCGAGAACTACCTCGTCGCCCCCTCGGCGGACGGCACCCCCTATCCGCTCGCCCGCAACGCCGGCAGCGACAGCGAGTGGGCCGGCGCCACCTTCTCCCAGGACGGCCGCTGGCTGTACGCCAACGTCCAGGGCGACGGTCTTACGGTGGCCATCACCGGGCCGTGGTGGCGAGGCTGAACGCTGCTCACTGGTAGGTGATGAGGTCCGGCGGGGGNGTGAGGGTGAGCGTCTCCGCCGGNCTGAACATGTTCGTGTCCTCGTCGAGGAAGAGCTTGAATCCGGTGAAGAACGGCGCCTTGGCCGCCAGCAGCGCGTACTTGTCGAGCTTGTCCTGACGGACGCCGAACCCGTCGATATGGAAGACGGTGGCGAGTTCGGGGCGGGCCGCGATGGCCGCCCGGTCGGGCAGCATCGATTCGGTGAACTGATGTATCACAAACAGTTTCTGTGGCAGATTGTGCGCCCGGGCGACGCCGGCGAGCCAGGCGGAGACCTCGTTCAGCCCGGCCGCGTCGCTGCTACCGATCTGGCGGCCGGGGACCTGGCCCGGTCCCATCTTCCATTCCGGGTCGAGGGCGAGCCCGACGTCCGGTTCCTGCAGGAAACGCTCGTACCGGCGCGCCTGGTCCAGAAAACGCCCGCGTCCGGGCTGCAGATCGAGGATGAGCAGCATCCGGTGCGCCCGGGCGGCGGCGAGGTAGGGCTCGACTGCGGCCGGGGGCAGCGCGGAGCTGTACAGCCCGTCCGCGCCGGGTGAGGCCGACGCGACGGTCGTGATGAGCTCCATCGCCGGCTGCACCGGCCGGCCGCCCGCCGCGAAGGGTGCCGCGGCCGCGANCACGCGCTGCGCCGCCTGCTCCGGCGTCCCCTCGCCGAGCACGCCGAGCGCGCCCCCGCCCGCCGAACCGTAGTGCGCCACGATCCGAAAGCGCGGCAGCAGCGTGCGACCGCCCATCGGGAGCTGCGGCGCGTCGGCGCCCCCGGCCGCGGGCCGCCCCGGCTCGTCCCCATGCCCGGCCGCACCGGGCTCGGGTCTCGATCCCGGCCCCCCGCCGGGGCCGCTCTGCACAGTGGGGCCGGTCGGGCCGATCAAGCCGGTCGGGTTGGTCGGACCCGGACTGGTCGGACTGGTCGGACTGGTGTCGCCGGCGGGTGCGCGCTGCGCCGCCGCGGTCTGCTGCGCCCCCCTGGGCTGCGAGCCGCATCCCGCCCCGAGAACCGAGACGAGGACCAGAAGGCCCAGCACCGCGACCGGCAGTGCACCTCGCCGCCCGGGCTGCCCGCCGCCCCGCCGCGTGTCGTTCTGCCGAAGGCTGCCCCGGTGCCATGTCGCTCGGTGATCGGCCATGCCGCCGCTCCTACCCCGCGCAACACCGGATCATGGCGCCCGCGCCGGGGGATGTGCGCTGCCGCCCAGGCGGATTCGGCGGCGACGACGGGGCCGTCGACGGCTCCCGCGCGGCCTGCGCGGCCTCTGACCGATATCTCCATCGTCGAAGACCTATCTTCATAATCATTTTTGCATGTTAATGCAATGCCTGGTGGTTCGGTGGGGAGGCTTTTCGCGGGTCGGNGTCGGCCGGCCAATGTGGTCTCGCTGTCCGCGGACGTAACTTTTTGGTTCAGCCTCGTGCGTTCCGGTCGCGGCCGATTAAAGTTGGATGAGCAGTCGTAGATCGGGCAGTTTGAAGTCTGCGAGGGACTGTGATGCGGGGACGATTGTCGACGCGCGGTTCGCGTGAGCCCACGTCGGTGCACACGGGCGGCGGCGTCGGCGCCGCCGTCCACCTCGACAACGCGGGAGGCGATATGAACAGTGTCGATATAGCGCTGAAGGAGTCGTTGGAGATCGGGGGCGCGCTCGGGGTGGCCCTCGTCGATTTCACCAGCGGCATGACCCTCGGCACGGCCGGAAACGCGCACACTCTCGACCTGNAGGTGGCTGCTGCCGGCAACACCGAGGTCATCCGGGCGAAGCTGNGGACCATGGAGAGTCTCGGTCTGCAGGACACCATCGAGGACATCCTCATCACGCTCGGCCGCCAATACCACCTGATCCGCCTGTTGCAGAGCCATTCCGGCCGCGGCCTGTTCCTCTACCTGGTGCTGGACAAGGGGCGGGCGAACCTCGCGCTGGCTCGCCACCGCCTGCGCGCCATCGAGACCCAGCTCGACGTCTGACGCCGCCACCGTCGCCCCGGCTTCGGCGCATCCCCGCGTCCCGGCCTCAGCGCGGGCCGGGGCGCGCTGCTCCGTCGGGAAAAGGGCAGACTGGGCCCGACGGAGCAGCGGAGGCGAACGTGACGACATGGGTCGGAACCAGGCTGGCCGTTCCCGAGACGGAAGCTCGCGGAACGGGGTCGGCTCGGTCGGGGGCAGGCCGGTCGGAGGCAGGCCGGTGGTGACGGGTCAGCCGGCCCTGCGGATCCGGGGCGCGATGCTGGTCGGGCCGGAGGAGGTCCGCGACGAGCTTTGGGTCGTCGACGGTCGAATCAGCTTCACCGCGCCCGTCGGCACCGCCGCCCGGGACGTGCGAACGGTGTCCGGTTGGGCGCTGCCCGGCCTGGTCGACGCGCACTGCCACGTCGGCCTCGATGCCGGCGGCGCCGTGGACCGGCCGACCGCGGAGGAACAGATCACCACCGACCGTGCGGCCGGCGCGCTGCTGCTGCGCGACGCCGGCTCCCCGGCGGACACCCGCTGGGTCGACGACCGCGACGACCTGCCCCGCCTGGTGCGCGCCGGCCGGCACATCGCCCGTCCCCGCCGCTACATCCGCAACTATGCCGCCGAGGTCGAGCCGGACGACCTGGTGGCCGAGGTCGTCGCCCAGGCCGGCCGCGGCGACGGCTGGGTCAAGCTCGTCGGGGACTGGATCGACCGCGGCGTCGGGGACCTCGCGCCCTGCTGGCCCGCGGACGCCGCGAAGGCGGCGATCGACGCGGCCCACGCGGCCGGCGCCCGGGTGACCGCCCACTGCTTCGCCGAGGACTCGCTCGCCGACCTCGTCGAGGCGGGCATCGACTGCATCGAGCACGCCACCGGGCTCACCGAGGACACGATCCCGCTGTTCGCCGAGCGAGGGGTCGCGATCGTCCCGACCCTGGTGAACATCGCCACTTTCGAGGGCATCGCCCGCGGCGCCGAGGAGAAGTTCCCCGCCTACGCCCGGCACATGCGGGCCCTGCACGCCCGCCGCTATGACACGGTGCGGGCCGCGTACGACGCCGGGATCCCCATCTACGTCGGCACCGACGCCGGGGGCAGCCTGCCGCACGGCCTGGTCGCCGCCGAGGTCGCCGAGCTGCGCCGCGCCGGCCTGCCGGCGCAGGCCGCGCTGTCCGCGGCCACCTGGTCGGCACGGGCCTGGCTGGGCCATCCGGCGCTCACCGAGGGCGCCCCCGCCGACCTGGTCGTCTACCCCGTCGACCCGCGCGCCGACGTCGGCGTCCTCGCCGCCCCCGACCTCATCGTCCTACGCGGCCTCCCCATCGTCCCCTGATTCAGATAGACGCAACTCGTCGAGCGCGGTCGGTAGAGATTGGAGCCGACGTTGTTGGGGTCACAGTTGTTGAAGTAATACTCGTACATCAGCCCCTTGCCGGCGTGGGCCGTGAACCAGTCGTACATCCACTGGATGTAGTTCGCGCTGTCGCCGCCGCCGTTCGTGCCGTCGCCGGCGGCCACTCCCCATTCACCGACCCCCATCGCCTTGTTGCGTGTCTGGGCGAAGTTCCACCAGTGGTTCAGACCGCCTTGTGCATTGGTCTGAGCATCGAACTGGGCCTTCGTCGGTGACGGCGGATAGCCATCGCAGGCGTCGATACCGATGCTGTCCACCCAGGCGTCGTCCGGGTAGAGCTCGAGCGCGTTGTGGCTGGGCGGATTCTGTGAGTAGTGGGCGTTGAGGCACCAGCACAGGGTGGGATCAGGTTCCGCGGTCGAGTTGATCGCGTCCGCGATGTGGCGCCAGCAATTCACCTAAACGGTGGGATTGGTTCCGGACCATGGGTACCAGTCCCCGTTGGGCTCCCAGGCGAGGCGGATGAAGGAGTTCTGCCGGCCATAGGTGTTCAGCTCGCGGGGGCGCCCCCCGCGATCGGTCGGCGGCTCAGAGCAGGACGCCGAAGACCTGCGTCCAGTAGGTGCCGTACTCCCCGCCGGTGGCATGCCCGACGCCGATCTGGCGCAGCTGGGGGATGAGGATGTTCGCCCGGTGGCCGGGGCTCTGCATCCAGCCGGCGACGACCTCCTCGGCGGTGGTCTGGCCGGCGGCGATGTTCTCGGCGACCCGGGCGTAGCGGTAGCCCAGGTCCGTGACCCGATCGGACACGGTCCGGCCGTCCGGGCTGGTGTGGGCGAAGAAGCCACGCGCCACCATGTCCCGGCTGTGCTCGGCGGCGGCGGCGGTCAGCATGGGGTCGACGGCGAGCGGGGCGAGACCCTCCCGCTCGCGTTCGATGTTCGTCAGCGTGACGACCTGGGCCAACATCGCCGGGACGCCGCCCTCCCCGGCCCACCCGGCCCCGTCCGGCGCCGGCCGATCGTCGGGCACCTGCCCGTGGCCGGACGCGGAACGGTCGCCCCACCGTGCCGGCGGGCCGCCGACGGGGACGGGAGCGGCGCTGGCGGGGGCGGCGCTGGCGGGGGCGTCCTGGCGGGGGACGGCCGGGGTGAGATCGGGCGGGGGCGCCGCGGACTCCGGCGTGGCCGGGCTGTCGTCGTCGACGTCCACGCCGAAGTCGCGGGCGAGGCCGGCGAGGCCGTCGGCGTAACCCTGCCCGACGGCGCGGACCTTCCACTCCGCTCCCCGGCGGTAGATCTCGATGAGGGTGACCACGGTCTCGCTGGACAGCGGCGGCGGGGTGAAGTGGGCGCTGAGGTTGCCGCGCCGGTCGTGCAGCGTGACGACGGGCCCGGGCAGCTGCCCGAAGGGCGTCGTGCCGTCCTCGGAGCTGGCGACGATCACGACGCGTTCGGCGCCGGGCCGCAGTCGCTCCGGGTCGACCATGACCTCGTCGCCGCTGAGGATGACGCCGGCCGTCGCCGGCTGGTTGTAGAACACGAAGTCGTCATCCCCGTCGACCTTGCCGTGCGCCGCGGTCACCAACGCGCACAGGTCGAACGGCCCGATCAGGNGAACCGAGACGGGGCCGCGGGGCAGCGGCGCGTTCGCACCGGGCACGAGCTCTGTCATCCGTCCCACTCCCGTGGCTGTTCTGGTCGGTGCGAATGNGCTGCCGCCGGCCGATCGCCGGGTGCGGGCGGGCGCCGGGCGACAGCGACGTGTCCGCCTGTTCTAGATGTACCGGGTGATGGGCGCGGCCACCATGCCTGACGCCGCGCGGCATCAGGTCCGTGCCACGTCCGGGCGGGATTGTGGCTCGTCCGAGTGACCTCCGTGAGTGTCCGGTGTCTGCCCGTAAGACCACGATCACCCGACTTGGTTCGCCGCCGGGAGTCCCGTGGGTCGCGGTGGCCGCCTCCGCCAACCAATGATCACGGCGTGGGTTGCCGTGGCTGTTGTGGATGGTTTGCTTGTCACGCCGGTCGCGCCCGCCGTACCGTCTGCGTCGGTCGCCGTGATCAGCGGTTCCGGCGCGAGGTCCGTGGCGCGATGGGCGGGAGTCGCTCGTCGCGACCGGGGCGGGCCGGTGGCCGCCGTGGGGGACCGCTGGGGGATGAAGCAGGGCGCGCCGGTGTGTGGCGCCCGGAGCAGGGTGGACCGTGAACGACGTCATGGGCTTCGCGCTGCTCAGCCTCGGGACGGGCGCGCTGTACGCGCTGGTCGCCGCGGGCGTGGTGGTGATCGCCCGCGGGGCCGGGGTGCTTAACATGGCCCAGGGCGCGCTGGTGGCGTGGGCCGCCTACGCCTTCCACGGCCTGCGCGACCCGTGGGGGCTCCCGCTGGTCCTGGCCGCGGTGCTCGCCGTCGCGTCGACGGTCGGCATCGGCGTCGGGTTCCAGGTGCTGGTCATGCGCCCGCTGCGGGAGGCGACGGCGCTGCTGCGGCTGATGGCGACCCTCGGCCTGCTGATCATTCTCCAGTCGTCGCTGACGCTGATGTTCGCCGGTGCGGTGCGCACCTCCCCGACGGTGCTGCCCACCGGCACGGTCGAGCTGTTCGGCGAGTCCGTCGGCGTGGACGTGTTCGTCCGGCTCGCCGCGGTCGTCGTGCTCATCGCGGCGGCGTGGGCGGTCTTCCGGTTCACGACGGTGGGGCTCGCCGCGACGGCGGCCACCGAGAACCCGCGGGCCGCCGCCACCTTCGGCTGGTCCGTCGACGCGATCGCCGCCGGCGCGTGGGGTGCCGGCGGCGCGCTCGCCGGGCTCGGTGGCGTCCTGCTCGCCCCGTTGCAGAACCCGCTGTCCGCGACGAACCTGCTGCTGCTCATCGTGCCGGCGCTGGCGGTGGCGCTGGTGGCGCGGTTCCAGTCCTTCCCCGGGGTGCTGCTCGGCGGCCTCGTGCTCGGCGTCATCGAGGTGGAGGCGCAGTACGAGCTCGTCGCGCACCATCCCTGGTGGCGCGGGGTCGACCGGGCGGTGCCGCTGGCCGTCATCGTCTTCTACCTGGCCGTGCGCGGCCGGGGCCTGCCCGAGCGGGGTCACCTCGCCGAACGCCATCCGGTGCTCGGCAGCGGCCGGGTCCATCCGCGTGCCCTCGCCGTCGCCGTCGCGGCGATGCTGGCGGCGGTCTGGCTGTTGCCCCGCGACTGGGTCGACGCCCTCGACGCCAACGCGCTGTGGGCGTTGATCATCCTGTCCGTCGTGGTGCTCGTCGGGTTCACCGGGCAGCTCTCCCTGGCCCAGCTCGCCTTCTCCGGGATCGCGGCGCTGATCGCCGGGCGGCTCGTCGCGGCCCGCGGCTGGCCGTTGGAGGCGGCGATGGCCGTCGGCGTGGCCGGCACCGCCGTCGTCGGGCTGCTGTTCGCGCTGCCCGCGCTGCGCACCCGGGGGTTGCAGCTCGCGGTGGTGACCCTCGGCCTCGGCGCGGCCGTCGACGCCCTGTTGTTCCAGCGGGGCTACCACTCCCCGCCACCCCCGGGGGCGGGGGCGCTGGGCTCACTGTTCGGTGACCTCGCCTCGCCCGAGGGGACGGTGGTGGGACGCCAGCGTTTCCTCGGCGTCCCGCTCGACAAGGTGACCGATCCGCGGGGCTTCGCGACCGTGTCCGTGCTCGCCTTCGTCCTGGTCGCGCTCGCGGTCGCGAACCTGCGCCGCGGCCGGGCCGGGCGACGGCTCATCGCGGTGCGGACCAACGAGCGGGCCGCCGCGGCGCTGGGCATCAGCGTCGTGGCCGCCAAGCTGTACGCGTTCGCGCTGTCCGCGGCCATCGCCGGGTTCGGCGGGGTGCTCTACGCCTTCTACGTCTACGGCGAGCGCGGCAACATCGACTACGGCGACGGGACGTTCGCGCCGTTCTCCTCGATCCTGCTCATCGCCTACGCCGTCGTCGGCGGGGTCGGCTGGGTGAGCGGCTCGTTCGCGGGCGCGACGATGGCCGCCGGCGCGCTGGCGACCCGCATCGGCGGCTCGGTCGGGGAGTGGCTCGGCCGTCTCGGCGCGGTGCTGCGGGTCGTCGTCGCGGCGATCGCCGGCCTGCTCGGCCTCGCTGCCGGCGCCGCGGTGGCCGGCGACCGGCGCACCGGCGGCCGGCTCGGCGCGGCGGCGCGGCGCCGGCTGCCCTGGCTCGTCGCGGCGGCCGCGGCCGTGCTCGCCGCCGCCTTCGGGGGCGTGGTACGCGACTGGCTGGCCGAGCTGGACCGGTACGTGCCGCTGATCGGCGGCATCGTCCTCGTCGTCGTGCTCTCCCGCTCCGGCGGCGGAATGGCGCCCGAGAACGCCCGCACCGCCCGCCTGCTCCGCGACCGCTACCTGCCCGGCGCGGCCGACCGCCGCCGCCGTGCCGATGCCGCCCGGCTGGACCAGGCGCTGCGCGCGGCTCCCGGCCAGGGCCCGCCGTCGGGCGCGGTCGAGCCGGCGGCGTTGTCGGTGTGGGGGCTGACGGTCAGCTTCGGCGCGGTGCGCGCGGTGCGCGCCGTCGACCTGCGGGTCGTTCCCGGTCAGGTGGTCGGGATGATCGGCCCGAACGGCGCGGGCAAGACGACGGTCATCGACGCGATCACCGGCTACACCCCGGCGTCGGTCACCTCGATGACGCTCGGCGAGGTCCGCCTCGACCGACTGCCCGCGCACCGGCGGGCCCGCGCGGGCATCAGCCGGTCGTTCCAGAACCTGGAGCTGTTCGACGACCTCACCGTGCTGGAGAACATCCAGGCGGCCAGCGACCGCCGCGACGCCCGCGCGTATCTCACCGATCTGGTGTTCCCGCGGTCGCGGCCGCTGCCCGCCGCGGCGATCGCCGCCGTCGACGCCTTCGGGCTGCGCGAGGATCTGCTGCGCACCGTCTCCGACCTGCCCTACGGCCGCCGCCGGCTGCTGGCCATCGCCCGCGCCGTCGCGGCCGGGCCGGCCGTGCTGCTGCTCGACGAGCCCTGTGCCGGCCTGGACGAGTCCGAGAGCACCGAGGTCGCGGCCCTACTGCGCCGCCTCGCCGACGAGTGGGGGCTCGGCATCCTGCTCAACGAGCACGACATGGACGTGATCATGGGAATCTGCGACCGGGTGGTCGTCCTCGATGCCGGCGCCCTCATCGCCGAGGGAACGCCGGCACAGGTCGCCGCCGACCCCCTCGTGCGGGCGGCCTACCTCGGCGACGCCGAGGAGCCGGCCCGCCAACCGGCCTACCTTCCGCTGCCCTGACGGCCCCGGTGCCGCGGACGGCGGGTCAGGAGGCGGCGCGGCGCAGAATGTCCAGGCCGTTGTAGGTCTCGGGGCCGAGGGGGACGAACGACTTCGAGGCGCTGTCCCAGCGGGCGCCCCGCAGCGTCGTGTTGAAGATCCGCTCCGCGCCGGGGATCGGGGTGGTCGCGGTGAGGTCCAGCGGCGGGACGATGCCGCCCAGGTCCAGCTTCCTGGTCCGGTTGAGCTGGGCGAGCAGGTTCTTCGACGTCAGCGGTCCGGACACCTGGTTGCCGACCTTCTCGGCGATCTGGACGGACAGCCACGCCCCGGTGGTGGTCGTCGTGGTGCGCAGGGCGGGGGCGGCGTCGGCGTCCCCGGCGGTCTGCTCCGCGTTCAGCTCGGCGACCATCCGCGCGACCTCGGGGAACTGGGCGGCCTGGCTGAGTTCCGGGAAGGCGGTGGCGACGACGAGCTTGTCCGCCGCCGGGCCGAGCGTGGCCAGGTACTTCGGCGACAGGGTGCCCGCCGCGTGGCAGGTGCGGATCTGCTGGCCCGCCTTGGCGATCACCGAGTAGGCGGCCTGGTCGAACACGACCAGCACGGCGCCGTCGGCGCCGGAGCGGGACAACTGGGAGATCGCCGGGGTGAAGTCGCTCGTCGTGATCGGGATGCGGATCTTCGGGTTGATCGGATGGTGGACCGCCTTCGCGCCGCCCTCGGCCATGACGATCAGCCGGTCGCTGGCGCTGAGGTCGTAGCCGACCAGGCCGAGGTGGCTCGCGCCCGCCTTTGCCAGCAGCGCCGGGCAGACCGCCGGGTAGAGCGTCAGCGGGCTGATGACATAGCTGGCGGGGGAGCTGAGCTCGGAGCCGTCGGCGGAGATGCCGGCCGACCCGATCGACGGGATGCCCGCGTTCTGCAGGATCGGCATGATCCCGCCGGTGCCGCTGACCTCGCTGACGACGGCGAGGACGCCGGAGTCGACGGCCTGCTGGGCGCACTTCTTCGCGCTGGCGGCGTCGTTGCGCTCGTTGCAGTGGACGAGCTCGACGGGGTGCCCGGCGATCCCGCCGCGGGCGTTGACCCCGCGGACGGCGGCGCGGGCGGCCGCCACCATCTCGGGGTAGTTCGTCCCGGCGGTACCCGTCGGCGCGATGATCATCAGCTTGACGGGTGATCCCTTCGCGGCGGGATCGGACGCTGCGGCGCTGCCCGACGCGGCGTCCGAACCACCGCCGCACCCGGCGAGCGTCGCCGCGAGTGCGGCGGCCAGACCCGCCCGGGCCAGACCTGTCCGGGCGAGTCCACGCAGCCCGTACCGTCGTCGCACGTCGTCTCCTCGTCGTCCGCCCACCCGGCCGGGCCGGGCACCCGCGCNCCGCCGCCGGGGCCAGCCACGGTAGACCCGTCCCGTCTGGGCGAATACGTCAGGGTGCGCCGTGGCGGGACCGCCGTGGTGCGGAGCAGTACCGGGACGGGGAGAGTGTCACCGGGAGGGTCTGTAGGCGGGGCGGCCGGTGGGCGCGGCGGTTCAGATCACTTGAGACCAGGCATAGGTGAATCCCATGATCTGATCGGCGAGCGTTTCGAGTCTCGCCGCGGCGGCCGCGTCGACGAGCCGGCCGTGGGCGTCGAAGAGGGGCTGCGCGGTGTTGAACGTCACGCCCAGCGGGGTCGGCCAGCCGCGCAGGGCGTGCACGGACGAGCGCAGCGCGTTCAGCGTCGTTCCGGCGGCCTGGTCGCCCTGGGCACAGACGATGAGACCGACCGCCCGCCCGTCGAGGTACGGTCGCGGCGCGCCGCGCAGGTCCTCCAGGTAGTCCAGCGCGTTCTTGACCAGGCCGGACATCCCGCCGTGGTAACCGGGGGTGGCGATCACGACGGCGTCGGACTGCTCCACGGCGGCGAGCAGGCGCAGGGCCGCGGTGGAGCGCTCGGGGCGTTCCGGTGCGTACATCGGCAGGTCCAGCTCGGCGGACCCGAACTGCACCGTCTCGGCGCCGGCCTGGGCCATCGTCGCGAGCACCGTCGTCAGGGCCCGGTGGGTGGTGGAGTCGGCCCTGGTGGTGCCGCCGAGTCCGACGATCATCGGCCGGCGGCGACGGACGCGGACCGGGCCGGGCCCGGTGGGCGGCGCCTCGACGGGTCGGTGGCCGACCCGGCTGGGCAGCGGGGACAGTGGTTCGCCGCCAGTCCATTGGCCGTGGCCGTCGACCTGCTCCGTGGAGCCGGCATTCGACCGGAACGCGCCGTATGTGTCCCCCACAACCCCTCCTCAGACCCTGCTTCGGCTCGCCTTGGCGCGGTCGCGGACCGCCGCGCCACCCGCCGTCACGTCTGTCTATCCGACCGACCCCGACTCGGTGGCGGCGGGTCCGCTCGGACACGGTCCGGCGCAGTCGGGGGCGGGTTGCGGGCGGTGGCCGCCGTGGTGCATCCGCCCGGCGCCGCGCAGCGATGCGGGCAGCGCCCGGGCCCCCGGGCCGAGGGCGCCGATCCGGTCGGCGGGGTTGGAGATCCGGCAGCGGCGCAGTGACAGGCAGCCGCAGCCGATGCACGAGTCGAGCCCGTCGCGCAGGGCCTCCAGGGCCGCGATCTCCTCGTCCAGCCGGGTGCGCCAGCGCCGCGAGATGGCCGACCAGTCCGCCTTCGTCGGGGTGCGGGCATCCGGCAGCGACGCCAGCGCCTGCGCCACCTCGTCGAGGCTGAGCCCCATCGCGGTGGCCGCGCGGATGAACGCCAGCCGGCGCAGCACGTGTCGTTCGTACCGGCGCTGGCCGCCGGCGGTGCGGGTGGCGGNGATCAGCCCCTGTCGCTCGTAGAAGCGCAGCGCCGAGGGCGCGAATCCGCTGCGCTGCGACAGCTCGCCTACGGTCAGCAGGTCGGTGGGGAGCATGCCCGCGATCCTACGGCCCTGGAGCTGAAGTCAGGTTCAGCTTTACCGTCGGGTTCGGCTTTACCGGCGGAAGGGGCCGGTCACCTCGAAGGTGATGCCGCCGCGGTTGCGCCCGGTCACCCCGCGCTGGGAGGAGAAGTACAGCCGGCTCCCGTCCGGGCTGAACGCCGGGCCGGTGATCTCGGACCTGTCGTGTTCCGGCAGCCGCAGGAAGGGCGCGACCACGCCGTCCGGGGTGATGAGCACCAGGGCGGGACGGGAGTGGTCCTCGGCGACGTACAGATCGCCCGAGCGCGCGCCGACGACGTTGTCCACTCCGGTGAGCGGCGGCGGGTCGGGCAGGCTTGCCCGGTCGTAGAGCAGGTCGATCCGCTCGGCGTCCGCCCGGTACGCCCACACCCGGTCGTCGCCCTTGGTGGTCAGGTAGCAGACGCCGTGGGCGTACCAGCAGCCCTCGCCGCCATGGAAACGCCGGGCCTCGCGGACCTGCCGGCGGGTCGCCCGGGGGAAGCCGTCCGGATCGCGTACCCGCTCCCAGCGCACCGGCCCGGATTCGGCGTGCGCATCGGCGACCAGCACCTCCAGCTGGCCGGCGGACAGGTCGCCCCAGCGGTCCGGGCGGAACCGGTAGAAGCAGCCGTCCCTGCGGTCCTCGGTCAGGTAGATCACCCGGTGGTCGGGGTCACAGGCCGCCGCCTCGTGGGTGAAACGGCCCAGCGCGGGACGCGCCACGGCCTTGCGCGACCCGTCCGGCCACGCCTCGTACACCCGGCCGGAGAAGAACTCCTCGCACGACAGCCACGTCCCCCACGGGGTGGCCCCGCCGGCGCAGTTGGCGGTGGTGCCGCCGAGGATGCGCCCCGACGAGGCGATCGAGCCGTCGGCCCGGAACCGCAGCGCCGAGGCGCCGCCGTGCAGCATCACCTCGGAGTTCGACACGTAGGTCCAGCCGTCGGCGGGCCCGGGGAAGCAGGCCCCCCCGTCCGGCGCGTCATGCCACACGTACTCGGTCGCGCCGACGAGCAGGTGCGAGCGGGCGACGATCCGGCTGGTGAAACCGGCGGGAAGTGCCACCCCGGAGCGGTCCGGTGGGCGTAGCGGTCCGTAGGGCCCCACCCCGGGCCGGGCGGTGGCGGCCAGGGCCGCATGCCAGGTAGCTCCGGAGAACGCGGCGGTGCCCAGCGCCGCCACCGCCGAGCGCAGCAGCATCCGTCGATCCATGCCCTGCCCGTCCCTTCCGCGCCGGTCGGCCGTCGACCGTCCCCGCCTGTCTGATCCGCCGTGCGCTGCGCCTTCGCCGTGCTGCGCGTCCGCCGTGCTGCGCGTCCGCCGTCCGCCGTGTGATGCGCGTTGCATGCATCGGGCGGCCGTGGCGCGCCGACGGCCCCGACCGTCGCCCATCCGGATCACCGCACGTGCGGGTTGTCGCGGCCGCGCCGCGGCGGTGCCACCTCTCTCACCCTAGGGTCGTTGAGGCGTTGCGTCAGGTAACCGGGCGGTGGGGATCGCCTGCCGTCGCGACCGCCGGTGGATCTTCCGGGGTGGTCCGGACGGGGCTGGTCCGGCCGCAGCCGTGGCAGGCTGTCGAATCGATGGACGACACCACGCATCGGCGGTTCAATCCACTGACCGGCCGCTGGGTTCTGGTCTCGCCGGGGCGGGTTCGGCGCCCCTGGCACGGCGGTCGGGAGACGGCGGCGACGCCTCCCGCCGTCGCGTACGATCCCGCCTGCCATCTGTGCCCCGGCAACGAGCGCGCGGGCGGCGCTCGCAACCCCGACTACCGGGGCAC
The DNA here is from genome assembly GCF_001421075.1 of Frankia sp. CpI1-P. Taxonomy (NCBI): domain Bacteria; kingdom Bacillati; phylum Actinomycetota; class Actinomycetes; order Frankiales; family Frankiaceae; genus Frankia; species Frankia sp. CpI1-P. The sequence continues at coordinate 235,552 of NZ_LJJX01000002.1, forward strand.
GTACGTGTTCACCAACGACTTCCCGGCGCTGCGACCCGCCGGGAGCGATCCCGCGCCGCCCGGCGCCGACTCCGTCAACCCCGTCAACCCCGTCGACCCCGCCGGCCTGCTGCGCAGCGCCCCCGCGCACGGGACCTGCCGGGTCGTCTGCTTCGGCCCGGATCACGGCCGCGGGCTGGTCGACATGTCCTCCTTCGAGGTCCGCACGGTCGTCGACACGTGGGCGGCGCAGGAGGCCGAGCTGTCCGAGCGGTGGCGCTGGGTGCAGGTCTTCGAAAACCGCGGCACCGCGATGGGCGCCTCCAACCCGCATCCGCACGGGCAGATCTGGGCCTGCGACGCCCTGCCCGACGAGGCCGCCGCCGAGGACACCCACCAGCGGGAGCACTTCGCCCGGTCGGGCAGCTCCCTGCTGCTCGACTACCTCCGCATCGAGACGCGCGCCGCGGAGCGGATCGTCCTCGACGACTCCNACTGGCTCGTCGTGGTGCCGTTCTGGGCGGTGTGGCCCTTCGAGACGCTGCTACTGCCCCGCCGACCCGTGCAGCGGCTCGCCGAGCTCGACCACGCCCAGCGGGACAGCCTGGCCGACGTGCTGGGCCGCCTGCTTGCCGGCTACGACGCGCTGTTCGACCACCTGTTCCCGTTCTCCATGGGCTGGCACGGCGCACCGGGTCCGCATCCGGCGGGGGCCGTGGGCCGGGCGACCGGTTCGCGGCGCCCCCCCGAGGGGGTCTGGCAGCTACACGCCCACTTCTATCCGCCGCTGCTGCGCTCGCCGACGATCCGCAAGCATCTCGTCGGCTACGAGATGCTCGCGGAGCCCGCGCGCGACCTCACCCCCGAGGACGCCGCGGGCCGGCTGCGCGCGGTCGTGGCGGATGCCTGGGACGGGGAGGCGACCCTGCCCGGCGGCCTCGAGGCGGTCCCGGCCGCGCCGCTGCGGATCCGGCCGTCGTGACGCCGCCCCCGGGCCGCCCCGGTTCGGCGGCCGGCCCGGGCGAACGGGCGGTGCCGGCCGCGGTACGGGCGGTGCGGGCGTTCGTGGCGGCCTACGGCCGCGAGCCGACCCTGCTGGTGCGCTCACCGGCCCGGGTCAACCTCATCGGCGAGCACACCGACTACAACGACGGACTGTGCCTGCCGGTGGCGATCGATCGCGAGCTCTGCATCGCCCTGCGCCGCACGGACGACGTTCCCACCGCAGGGGACGCCACCCTGCGGCTGGTGTCCGAACAGGATCCGGCGCCCGCCGTCGTCGGGCTGCCGCCGCCGGCCGCGGACACGCCGCCGCCGGCCCGTGCGACCGGCTGGGCCCGGTACGTGCAGGGCGTGGCGGTCCAGCTTGCCGCGACCGGCGAGCTTGCCGCGATCGGCGAGCTTGCCGGGGCCGGCCTCGTGCCGTGGCAGGGCGCGCTCGCCAGCGACATCCCGCTCGGCGCCGGCCTGTCCTCCTCGGCCGCCCTGGAACTCGCCGTCGCCGTGGCCTGCACCCACCTCGCCGGCTCCGTGCCGGCACCGACGGAGCTCGCCCGGCTGGCCCAGCGGGCGGAGAACACCTGGGTCGGCGCCGCCACCGGCCTGCTCGACCAGCTCGCCTGCGTCGGGGGGATCGCCGGGCACGCCCTGCGCATCGACTGCCGGACCCTGACCATCACACCCGTGCCGCTGCCGGCCGGGCTCGCCGTCGTCGTCATCGACACCGGCTCACGGCGGGAGCTCGTCACGAGCGCCTACGCCGACCGGCGCGCCGAATGTGAGCGCGCCGCGCGGGCGCTGGCGGTGCCGGCGCTGCGTGACCTCGAGGCCCTGCCAGCGGACGCCGCCAGCCGTCTCGACCCGGTGGCGCTGCGCCGTGCCCGCTTCGTCATCGCCGAGAACGCCCGGGTCGACGCGGTCGCCGAGGCGCTGGCCCGCGGGGACGCCGAGGCGGCCGNCCGGCTGCTGCTGGCCGGCCATCGGGGCATCCGGGACGACTTCGAGGTGTCGGGGCCGGAGCTTGACGCGGCCGTGGCCGCGGCGCAGGCCGCCCCGGGCTGCTTCGGTGCCCGGATGACCGGAGGCGGGTTCGCGGGCTGTGCGGTGGCCCTCGTGGACCGGACCCGGCTGGACGCGTTCACGGCGGCGTTCGAACCCGCCTATTCCGCCCGCACCGGCCGGGAAGCCGTGCTACATGTTTGTTCGGCCGTCGCCGGCACCTCGGTCACGGCGCTGCGCTAGCGCAACGCCTCGAGCAGTCCCCTTCCCGTTCGTGGCGGCTGGCGGTGTGACGGAGGCGGGTCGCGGAACGGGCGACGGCTCGTGCGTCGGCGGCGGATGCGGGGGAGAGCGCCCACCCGGGTCCTTCTGGAGGGTTCAACGTCCGATTCATCCCCCAGAAGAACACAGATGGCGCCGCTCCCAGGCACAGGTCCGGGGCGGGCGGGTGCCCGCGCCCGGGCGGTCGCGGCACGGTCGGGCGCACCCGGGCGGGTGCGCAAGCCGTCCGAGTTCGGCCGAATCGCCCGCGGCTGTGCTGTGCTAGCCCGGTATAGGAGTTCTTGACGGGAAGCGGGTTAGCATGACCGCTCTGACCGGGCGGAGACGAGGAGTTGAGAGGACGGTGTCCGTGCTGCGTTGGGCGCGGGTCGGGCTGTCCCGGCGGGGACGGCTGCGGCGCGGGGTCGGGATCGTCGGCGTTGTCGCCGTCGGCCTGGCCACCCTCATCCTTGCGACGCTGTCGCCGTCGTCATCCGCGTCGGCCACCGCCGCGTCGGTCACCTCGGCCCCGGCGGCCGCCGCAGGGTCCCCGGCCGGCGCTGCCCACCTCGCCGGCCCGTCCTCGATAGCCGCCGCGCCCGCCGCGTCCAACCCGGCGGCCGCGCCCCGGCTCCCGGACGCCGCCTCCGTCTCCGGTACCCAGCTGCCGGGCGTCCCCCCGCTCCCGGCGGCCAGCCCACCCCCCGCCGGCACTCCGACCGCCGTCTCGCCCTCCGGCGCCGTCTCGCCCTCCGGCGTCAGCTCACCTGCTGGCGCAGGCGCGCCCGGCGGCACCAGCGCGACCGCGGCCGCCGGGTCGCCCGCGGTCGCCGGCCTGGCCGCAGCCTCGGGCGCGGCGACCTCCGCCGGGCCTTCCGCGTCCGCCGGGCCCTCTCCGGCCGCGTCCGGCCCGGCGACACCGTCCGCGGACACGGTGCACCGCGTGGCCTCCGGGCGGACCTACGAACTGCACACCGACGTCCGGCTCTCGCCCACGTTCCGCGGCACGGCCCGCCCGCTGGTGATTCTCCTGCACGGCCTGCTCAACAGCCCCGAGAACGTGCGGGAGATGTCGGGGGCGGATCCGTTCGCCGACGCCCACGGCTTCGCCGTCGCCTACGGGGTCGGCGTCCACGAGGCCTGGAACGCCGGCGGCTGTTGCGGCCAGGCCACCACCGACGACATCGGCTACCTGCGCCAGGTCGTCGACGACGCCGCCCGCCACACCCCGGTGGACCGCAGCCGGGTGTACGTGTGGGGCTTCTCCAACGGCGCGATGCTCGCCGCCCGGGTCGCCTGCGAGGCCCCCGACCTCGTCGCCGCGGTCGGCATGGTCGGCGGGCAGGCGCTGGTGTCCTGCCCGACCGTCCCCGTCCGGATGCTGCACATCCACGGCACCGCGGACAGGACCGTGCCCTGGCGCGGCGGCTGGTCGGACTACCTGAAGATGAACCTCCCCGATGGCGAGGCGGAGGCCACCCGCTTCGCGCCCGGCTCCGAGCTGCAGCACATCCTGTGGGACGGCGGCCATGCCTGGCCGTGGTGGGCCGTCGGCGCCCTGTGGGACTTCTCCGCGCCTGCCTCCCTCGACGCCCCGGTCATCCCGGACGCCCCCGCCGCCCTGGGCGCCAGCATCGCCGCGGAGGTTCCTGCCGTTCCTGCCGCCCAGGGGGACAGGCCGTAACCCGGTCGGCCCGGGCGCAGGCCGCTCCGGTCAGCCGAGGAGGGTGTCGATGGCGCGGTAGACGCGTTCCTCGGAGACGGGGTACGGGGTGCGCAGGTTCTGGGCGAACAGGCTCACCCGCAGCTCCTCGAGCATCCAGCGGATGCGGCGGATCTCCTCGCCCGGCTCCCGGCCGGCGGGCACCGTCGCGAGCAGCTCCCGGTAGGCCTCCCACGCCCGCCCCACGGTCGCGGTGTTGATCCGGTCCCGGCCGGGGTCGCGGGGCAGCCGTTCCAGCCGGCGCTCCAGGGCGGTGNGGTAGCGGGCGAGGTCGGCGAGCCGGTCCGCGCCGGTGTCGGTGACGAAACCGCGGTAGATCAACGCGTCGAGGTGCCCGCGGGCGTCGGCGACCGAGGCGGCCAGCACCGGCGCGCGCAGGTCCCGCAGCGCCAGGTCGACGGTGTGCGCGAGCGCGAGGACCTGCTGGACCTCGCGGACGACCGCGAACGACGCCTCGGGCAGGCCGGCGCGCACCGCGGCGAGCAGCGTGGTGAAACCCGCCTCGTCCCAGACCGGACCGCCGGCGGCGGTGATGAGGCGGTCGGCGGCGGCTCGGACACAGTCGTCGAGCAGGTCGGCGGCGTCCCGGTGCGGGTTGTGGCTCAGGGCGAGCTTCGCCGCGTTGGACAGCCGCCCGTTGAGGCCGCGGATCGGCGAGGCGACGCCGAGCAGCACGAGCCGGCGGGTGCCGGCCCACATCGTCTGGCGCTGCTCGGTCTCGGTGTCGGTGGCCCGGACCGCGACGGTGTTTCCCTCGTCGACCAGCGCCGGGAACGCCTTGACGACGTGGCCGCCGCGGCGCAGCTCCACGACCTTGGGCAGAGTGCCGACGCCGTCCCAGGACCGCAGCCCGGACCGTTCGACGCCGTCCGCCGCGGCGGCGACGGCCTCCCGGGTCCGTGGCCGTAGCCGCTGCTTGATCGCGTCGAGGTCCTTGCCCTCGGCGAGCACCGCCCCGTGGACGTCGGAGACCCGAAAGGTGATCCGCAGATGGTCCGGGACGGCAGCCAGCGACCAGGAGTCCCGCGGGATCTCCGGGCCGCCCATCCGGCGCAGCTCATGCTCGACCGCGACCAGCAGCGGGGCCTGACCCGGGGTGATGTGCGCGAGCACCGCGCGGGCGTAGTTCGGCGCCGGCACGAAGCTGCGCCGGACCACCTTCGGCAGTCCCCGGATCAGCGCGGTCACCAGCTCCTCGCGCAGCCCCGGGACCTGCCACTCGAAGCCCTCGGCGGCCACCTGGTTGAGCACGGGCAGCGGAATGTGCACGGTGACCCCGTCGGCCGCCGACCCAGGTTCGAACTGGTAGCTCAGCGGCAGGGCCAGTTCGCCGAGCCGCCAGACGTCGGGGTAGTCGTCCTCGCGCACGTCCGCCGCGCCCGCGGAGACGAGCAGTGAACGGGGAAAGTCGAGCAGGTCGGGGGTGGCGCGCCGGGCCTTGCGCCACCAGGCGTCGAAGTGCCGGACGGAGACGACGTCGGCCGGGATCCGTTCGGCGTAGAAGCCGAACAGCACCTCATCGTCGACGACGATGTCGCGCCGGCGCGCCCGGTGCTCCAGCTCCTCGGCGTCGGCGAGCAGTCGCTGGTTGCGCTGGAAGAACTCGTGCCGGGTCTGCCAGTCGCCCTCGACCAGGGCGTGGCGGATGAACAGCTCCCGGCACAGCGCCGGGTCGATCCGGCTGTACTGCACCGGGCGGCCGGCGACGATCGGCACCCCGTACAGCGTCACCCGCTCGTCGGCGAGCACCGCCCCCTGCCGGCGGGACCAGCGCGGCTCGCTGTAGCTGCGGTGCACGAGATGCCCGGCCAGCGGCTCGATCCAGTCCGGGTCGATCCGCGCCGCGGTGCGTCCCCACAGCCGCGACGTCTCGACGAGCTCGGCGGCCATCACCCAGGCCGGCGGCCCGGACGGACGCTGCCGCGGCGCGTCCGGGCCGGTCCCGTCGGCGGCGGTGTCCGCGGCGGCGGCGCGGTCGGCCCGGCCCCGGCCGCGGGCCATGGCCGAGCCCGGCCACAGCATGAACCGGCTGCCGCGGGCCCCGGCGTACTCGCGGCGCTCCGGGTCGTACCGGCCGATATGCGACAGCAGGCCGGTCAGCAGCGCCCGGTGCACCGCCCGCGGATCGGCCGTGCCACCTGCGCCGTTCCCGCCGCCCGTGCTGTTCCCGCCGCCCGTGCTGTTCCCGCCGCCACGGTCGTCGCGGGGGGCGCGGTCGCCGGCGCGGGCGTCGGCGTTCAGACCCAGGCCGCGGGCCACGGCGGCGAGCTGGCCATGGACGTCCTGCCACTCGCGGATGCGCAGGTAGTTGAGGAACTCGGTCCGGCACATCCGCCGAAACTGGTTGGCGGACAGCTCGCCGCGGGCGTCGCGCAGGTAGTTCCACAGGTTCAGGTAGGCGAGAAAGTCCGAGGTCGGGTCCGCGAACCGGGCGTGCCGCTCGTCGGCGGCCTGCTGGTGTTCGACCGGACGGTCCCGCGGATCCTGGATGGCCAGCGCCGCCGCGATGACNAGCACCTCCCGCAGGCAGCCCTGCTCGTCGCCGGCGAGCACCATGCGGGCCAGCCGGGGATCCACGGGGATCTGCGCGAGGCGCCGACCGATCGGCGTGATCCGCCGGCCCGCGCCGGTACCGCCCGCGCCGGTACCGCCCGGGGTGGCTGCGCCTGGGGTGGTCGCGCCCGCGGCGGGCCCGCCTGCGCCGGTGCCGCCGGCGTCGAACGCCCCCAGCTCGGTGAGCAGCAGCTCCCCGTCGCTGATCTGGCGCGGGTCGGGCGGGTCGAGGAAGCCGAAGGTGGCCATGTCGCCCAGCCCGAGATCGGCCATCCGCAGGATCACCGAGGCCAGATTCGTCCGCAGGATCTCCGGGTCGGTGAACTCGGGCCGGCCGGCGAAGTCCTCCTCGCTGTAGAGCCGGATGCAGATGCCGTCCGCGGTCCGCCCGCACCGGCCCTTGCGCTGGTTCGCGGACGCCTGCGAGACCGGCTCGATCGGCAGGCGCTGCACCTTCGTCCGATGGCTGTAACGGGAGATGCGCGCGGTGCCGGGATCGATGACGTAACGGATGCCGGGCACCGTCAGCGAGGTCTCCGCGACGTTGGTCGCCAGCACCACCCGCCGTCCGGTGTGCGGCTGGAAGACCCGGTGCTGCTCGCCGGCGGACAGCCGGGCGTAGAGCGGCACGATCTCCGTGTTCGGCCGCTGCTCGCGCGCGAGCGCCTCGGCGGTGTCCCGGATCTCCCGTTCCCCGCTGAGGAACACCAGGATGTCGCCGGGGCCCTCGGCGCACAGCTCGTCGACGGCGTCGCTGATCGCCTGGGTCTGATCGCGTTCGGGCTCGACCGGCTGCCCGCGGCGCCCGCCCGGGCCGCTGCCGCCGCGGGCCCGGCCGGTCCCGCGGCCACCGGCAGACTCCTCGGCGGGCCGCGCATCCGGTTCGGCCGCGGTCGGGCCTGTCGGGCCTGTCGGGCCTGTCGGGTCGGCGTCGCGGGCGCCCGGCACCAGCGGGCGGTAGCGCACCTCGACCGGGTAGGTGCGCCCGGAGACCTCGATGACGGGCGCGTCGCCGAAGTGCGCGGAGAACCGGGCCGTCTCGATCGTCGCGGAGGTGATGACCACCTTGAGATCCGGCCGGCGGGGGAGCAGCGAGCGCAGGTAGCCGAGGATGAAGTCGATGTTGAGGCTGCGTTCGTGGGCCTCGTCGATGATCAGCGTGTCGTAGCGGCGCAGCGACCGGTCCGAGGAGATCTCGGCCAGCAGGATGCCGTCGGTCATGAGCTTGACGAGGGTGTCGTCGTGCACCTGGTCGGTGAACCGGGTCTGGTAGCCGACGACCCCGCCGGCCTGCGGCGAGGGGGTGCCCAGCTCCTCGGCGATGCGGTCCGCGACGGTGCGCGCGGCGATCCGTCGCGGCTGGGTGTGACCGATCATCCCGCGGACCCCGCGGCCGAGCTCCAGGCAGATCTTCGGTAGCTGGGTGGTCTTGCCGGAACCGGTCTCACCGGCGATGATCACAACCTGATCGTCGCGGATCGCGGCGAGGATCTCGTCCTTACGCTGAGTAACCGGGAGGATATCGGGGTAACTGAGCGCGGGCACGTTCGCCCGCCGCCGGGCGACCCGCGCGGCCGCCCGATCGGCGTCGGCGGCGATGGCCCGCAGGGCGCGCTGGCGGGCGGCGGGCTCGCGGGTGCGCCGGGTGTCGGCGAGACGCCGGCCGAGCCGGTGGGCGTCACGGGGTCCCAGCTCCGCCAGCCGGGCGGACAGCTCGCCGACCCGCAGCGTCCCCTCCCGGTCGGCCTGCTCCCGGTCGGCCTGCTCCCGGTCCACGCGGGTGGGGTCCGCGGACGGCGGAGGATTCACTGGCGGTCCTTCCACACGCGGTCAAGCCTAGGGCACTTCGGGCGCGGGGCCGCCGGCCTCCGGGCGACCGCCGGCGACCGACTCCTCGATCTCGCGCCGCCGACCTGCCCGGACGTCCAATTCCCGGTGCCGGCGGCGGGAGGCATCCTTTGCCGGCGGGAGGGGGCACCCGACCTGTAGCCTGCGACCAGCTCGCCCGGGCGGAACGGGCTTCGGGTCGGAAGTGATGCCAAACCATGACGGAACCGCCAAGCCATGACGGAGCCACCGTGGTGAGGCGCGGCATCGGTTCCACCGTGGGGACGGCGGAGGAACTCGAACCCGAGGGTACCGGCCGCCACGGCAGGCGGGCGGCGACGCCGGGCGGGCCGGCGGCCGGCGACGGGATCACCGACACCGCCTTCGGCGCCGCCGCGCTGGAGCTGGGCCGCGCGTCGGTCGAGGCGGGCCGTGCCTACCGGGCGCTGGAACAGGTCATGGCCGCGGTGCTCGTCGCGCTGCGCGCCGTCGCGGTCCTGCTGACCCTGGCCTACCTACTCGTCTGGCACTGGTACGCCGGCCACCCGGCGGCGCTGGCGGTCGTGCTGGTCAGCGTCGGCTGGGGCGTGTTCTTCTGCGTGGTGGGCCTGCGTCGCGGGGTGGGGCACCTGCTCGCCGCCGCGAGCGTCGCGGTCGCGCTGGCGCTGGCGCTGACGGCCGGGCGTTGGCTGCCGCCGCAGTCCGTGGGGGACAGCGGCAACTTCGTGTTCCTGACCGCGATCAACGCGGCGGTCGTCGCCGTCTGGGCCTTCCCGCCGGCGCTGGCCGCGCCGAGCATCCTGCTGCTCGGCGCGGGCACCCTGGTGGGGGGCTGGGGGCACAACCCGCAGGTCATCGTCGAGTCGACGATTCTGGTGCTGGTGCCGGGGCTGCTGGGTCTCGCGATCGGCCGGCTGCGCCAGATCGCCCGTACCGCCGACCGGCGCTGGGCGAACGTCGTGGCCCGCCACCGCGGCGAGGCCGTGGTCCACGCGGTCGCCCGGGACCGCCGGGAGCGCGAGCGGATCATCCATGACACGGTCCTCAACACGCTGACCGGGATCGCCTGGGGCGGGGGGCGGGACGTGGCGCTGGCCCGTAGGCGCTGCGGGCAGAGTCTCGCCGCCGTGCAGGGCCTGCTCGACCCGGACGAGGCGAACGAGCCGCCCATCGACGAGCGTCTGGCCGAGGTCGTCCGCAACGCCAACGGTCCGCGGCTGCGGGTCACCTTCGACAACCACCTGCGCGGCGCCGCCCGCGGGGCGGTGCGAACCGAACCGCCCGCCGTCGTCGGTGCCGCGTTCGCGGGCGCGGTCGGCGAGGCGTTGGCGAACGTGGAGCGCCACGCGGGCACCCGGCGGGCGCGGGTCCGCCTCGACGGGGGCGCGGGTGTCGTCACCGTGCAGGTGTCCGACGCCGGCCGCGGTTTCGACCCGGCCCGGGTCGACCCGGCCCGGCTCGGCCTGCGCCGCTCGATCGTCGGCCGGCTCGACGACGTGGCCGGGACGGTCGACATCGTCTCGGCGCCGGGTCGCGGCACGACCGTGCGGCTCCAGTGGCGCACGCCGAGGACCACGCCGATCCTCGCCGGTGCCGGTGCCGGTGCCGGTGCCGGTGCCGGTGCCGGTGCCGGTGCCGGTGCCGGTGCCGGTGGTGGTGGTGGTGGTGCCGCGGGTCCGGCGTCGGGTCGCGGTGGCGGGGTCGTCGCCGACCGGCGGGGGGTCACCGCGATCGCCGCCGACCTCGATGACGCCTATGCCGCCGGGCAGCGGCGCGCCGTCGGCCAGATCGCCGGCCTCTGGTTGGTCGTCATGCTGGCGCCGCTGGTCGCGACGCTCGGTTGGGTGCGGGAGCGCCCGGTCGCGGCGCTGCTGTGGGCGGTCCTCGCGCTGGTGATCGCCGAGACCGCACGGCGGGTTCGGGACCGGCCGCTGGGGCGCGCAGAATCGCTGGCGCTGCTGGCGACGACCCTGGCCGTCACCGCCGCCGGGGCGGCGAACACCCGCGGGCCGGACATCGTGCGGATCGCCAACTGGCCGCTGTTCGTCCTGCCGCTGCTGCTCGCGTTCATCACCGCCTCCCGGCCTCGCCGGGAGTGGACCGCCGCCCTGGTGGTGACGATCCTGCTGCTGGTCGGCCTGGTTCTCGTGCGGGACCCGGACAATCCGTTGGTGCTCGCCCGGTTGAGCTCGAACATCTACGGGATGTGCGGCGTGCAGATCGTCGCCGCCATGCTCGGCCCGCTGCTGCGCGCCACCGCCGACACCACCGCGCGCACCCTGGCGGCCGAGGCCGAGGTCGCCGCGCGCATCGACGCATCGCTGATGATCCGCCGCGAGCGCGTCCAGTGGCTGGGTTCCGTCGAGGCGGACGCGTTGCCGCTGCTGGCGGGGATCGCCGACGGCCGGCTCGACCCGCGGGCGGCGGCCGTGCGCAGCCGCTGCGCGGTGCGGGCTGCGACGATCCGCCGGATGCTGACCGGCGGCGGGCCGTCGTCCGCGCTCGCGGATCTGGACCCGGTGCTCGCCGACGCCGAGAATGCGGGGATCAGCATCGAGATCCAGCTCTCCGGCGATCTGCGCTCGGCGCCGGCGCCGGTGCGCGCGGCGCTGGCCGACCGGGTCGGTGCGCTGCTCGCCGCGGCCTCGGGCGGGCGGGCGATCGTCACGGTGCTGTGGGCGCCCGCCGGTGGCAGCGTCTTCGTCGCGCTGCCCTGGCCGGACCGGGTGCCACCGCCCTGGCCGAACGGTGCCGGTGCCGTCGGGCCGGAGGGGGACGCCCCGATGGTGGGGATCGGCGTCGACCTGGACGATCAGTGGCTGAGCCTGGAGCTCACCTGGCCGCCGTCCGCGTGCGCCGCCGTCAGCGCCNTCGGGTCCCAGGGCCGCTGAGCGGCCGCGCCGCCGGCCGGCACCGGGCAGGTGCGTGGCCGGCCGGCGCGGACTCAGTACTCGTTGACGATGCGCCGCAGGACGTCGGGGGTGGACGCCGGGGTCGTGCTGTCGACGCTGAGCCGGTTGTAGACCTCCATGTACCGGTCGACGTCCTCGCGCTTGTCCAGGTAGGTGGAGCCGGTGAGCTGCTCNAGGTAGACGACGTCGGGCAGGTCCATCTCCGGGAAGCGCAGGATGGTGAACGCGCCGCCCTCGGCCGCGTGGCCGCCGAAGGCGAAGGGCATCACCTGCAGGGTGAGGTTCTGCAACGGCGCGATGTTGATCAGATGCTCGATCTGCGCGCGCATCACCTTGGGGCCGCCGATCGGCCGGCGCAGCGCTGCCTCGTCAATGACCACCCACAGTCGCGGAGGGTTCTTGCGGTAAAGCAACTTCTGCCGGTTGATGCGGACGCTCACCCGCCGCTCGATGACCTCGACGGGAGCCCCGACACTACCTTGAGTGATGATGGCTCGCGCATAGTCTTCGGTCTGGAGCAGTCCCGGAATGAACTGCAGCTCGTAGGTGCGGATCAGTTGGGCGGACTCCTCAAGTCCCACGTACGGCTGGAACCAGGTGGGGAGAACGTCGTTGAAGTTCTGCCACCAGCCGGCGGTGTTCGCCTCGCGCACGAGCGNCAGCAAAGGAGCGCGCTCGGCTTCGTCCGTGACCTGATAGAAGGTCAGCAGGTCGGCGACATCTCGTTCTTTGAAGCTGACTCGNCCCAGCTCCATCCGGCTGATCTTCGACTCGGAGGCGCGGATGTGGTATCCAGCGGTCTCCCGACTGATGCCCTTCTCCTCGCGAAGTCGACGGAGCTGTGAGCCGAGCAGGATCCGACGCACGGTCGGCCCACTTCCCGGCTGAGCTGTCGTCACGGTCGGCCCCCTCGCCATCGGTCAACGCAAGAGTATGACATCTGATCTTCTGGATCCGGTTATGTGGCTGGTTCTCTTGTCTGGATGACAGCTGCTTGTTTAGCGCAGTGAGGGTTATTTGTATACACGCTCACAGAGAGTGCCGGTGGTGGGTGTCCGCTGGCCTGGCGGTACAGATGCCCCCGAAGGTGCGGCCAGGGATCGGTCGTAGCTCCCAGTGACGCGGGCCTTCCGATCTGCTCCGACGAGGCCGCCTGGGGTCGCCCCCACTCCCTCCCGCTCGCACGCGTTCGCTTCCACTCTCTCGTGCCCCCGCCCGCCCGTTTGTCCCATGGTCCCCGCGTTCGTCTGGTCCCCGCGTTCGTCCGGTGCGCCGGCTCAACCTCCGCCGGAAGCCCCGGACCGTCGGCTGCCGCCCCCGGCCGTGGAACGCGAGTGGCTGCGCGGTTGCTCGTCGTCTGATTCCACCTGACCGCGGGACCGGGCAGGGCGGCCGACTCCCCACTCGGGTGAATGCGGCCGGGTCGCCGGCCCGGTCGTGCTGCCCGCGCCGCCCACCGGTGGCGGTCGCTGCGCCGGGTGCCGCCGCGGCGGCCGGAGATGTTCCGGCGCCGGGACGGTGGATCCGGGATGTGGTCGGCGAGACGCTGCGTGGTGCGAGGGCCTCCCCGGTGGTCCGGCGATGGGTTCTCATTGCGTTGTCCCTCGCGAGTGCGAGTGGCCTCCGGATCCGGTCGTCGTCCGCTGCGTCCCGATGCCCGACGTGTCGGGGCTATGAACTTTTACACCAGCGGGCGCCCCCCCGATCGGCGTCCCTTGGTTCCGGAGCCCCAGGGCCCCGCCGCGCTCGCAGGCCATTCCCGCAAGTCACCGCCCCCTTCCTGCGGCCAGGTCCCTTGGTACGCCGTTACGGCGTCGCTGGTCGGCTGCGTGATTCGCCACTTTGCGGGTTTATTCGGACGATTCGCTACCTCCTTCGGGTCATCTCTGTGAACTCCCGACCAGGAGTGCTAGCGCCACCGGGGTACGCGGTCACCCGGGGAGCGCCCCGGCCGGCCGCTCCCCGGGTCCAGGGGCCGGGGGTCGCGACCGCGGCAACCGCATGGCCGGTCGCACGTGAGGCCGTGGCGCGCACATGCGACCCGCTTGATGCACGTGCACCTGACCGTGCTGTATCGTGAGCCGAAGTTCGTGCAGGCGCACACGCGGGCACATCGGCGGGGGNTTCGGGGGNAGTCCCGTCCGGGGTGGCCGGCGAGGAGTCCATCGCGGTGCGGCGGTGCGACAGGCGGGCTGCGTGGGTGAGGGCCGTCGTGGCACGGCTACTCGGGGCTTCGGGAGATCGCGTGACCAAGATCTACAGTGGCATGTCTGCGGCGGCGCTGGAGCGCGTGACCTGGCAGAAGAGCCGGCGGAGCAACTCGCAGGGCAACTGCGTCGAGATGGCGAAGCTGCCGGGCGACGAGGTGGCCGTCCGCAACTCCCGGCATCCGAACGGCCCTGCCCTCGTCTACACCCGAGCCGAGATAGAGGCCCTGATACTCGGCGCCAAGGACGGCGATTTCGACAACCTGCTGCAGTAGGCGTCCGCCATCATGGTCCTGCTGACTCCGGTCGTCCCTTCCCGGCAGGCGTGCGCCACGGCCGTGCGGGCTCCGCTCGCCCNCAGCCCGCAGCACGCGTGGCTGGCCCAGACGTCCCAACGCGACGTCGTCTCGGCCCCCAACCTGCTGGATCGGACGGACATGCGGTGCAACGAGGCCCGTTCTGTCCCTACCCGTACCGACCCGCCCCTGCGGCCGGCGATCGCCTTCGCGGCGCTTCCGGCCAACCGGACCGGAGACAGCATGCCCCCGCCCGCCACGGAACGGATCTTCAGCTCGGGAGATCTTCCCCTGCTCTCACTGCCGGGTGCCGATGGGCTCATCACCTGCCAGTGGACCCACGAAACCCTCGGAGTGCCCAGCTCGATAGAGGACGGCGGCGACNCGATCGCCGAGCGTCGGCGGGCCCAGGTGGGATTTGTCCTGGTCGAGCCGGCGTGGCTGGTCCGGGCCGCCGCCGAGCAGGTGCGCTCGCCCGGGGTCGACGCCATCGTGCTGCACGCCCACGCCAGCCCCCCTGGGCGCAGCGCGCTGGCCCTCGCCTTCGCCTCCCATCTGCGCAACGTGCTACGCCGCCCGGCGCCCGGGCTCGATCCCCGGCTCGGCAACAACGTGGTGACCGCCGGGCTTCGGCCGGACCTGGCGGGCTTCAGCGACCTGGTCCGGGTGCCCCACCTGGTGACGATCACCGACGGTACCGGCGCGGTGGCCGACACGATCGTGTGGGAGATCATGACCGGCGGGCAGTTCGACGCCTGGCTCGACGGCNCCCCCCGACCCGACCAGCGGGCCATCGAGGCGCACCTGCCGGGTCTGCTGCGGCTGCGGGGTCTGCACCGGTCGGGCCGGCTGGACCATCGCCGGGCCGGGGCGCTGCTCGACATGCTCGACGGCGGTCAGCTCACGACCCGGCTGATCCACCGCTTCCCCCGGGTCGTGCTACCGCTGGCCGCGGCGGCCTGACCCGGCGCCGGCCACCGGACTCACCACGGCCGCCCCGCAACGGCGCGGGTCGGTCGTGGTGTCCCGCGCGGGCGGCGGCGACGTGGACCGCCGCCGCCCGCGCCACCCACCTCGGCGCGGCGCCGCCACCGGTCGGGACGGCTCTGCAACCGGACCCGGCCGGCGCGGGCCGGCGCGGCGGTGGTGGTCCGCCCGGGCCACCCGTCTGGCCCGGGCGGGCGACCCCAGCGGCGGGCCGGGGCCGTCGGGGAACCCGGGTCCCCGCGTCCCGCCGACGCCCGCGCGAACGGCGCCGCCGCGTGACCCGCCTGGCGCGACCTCACTGTTTCCCCGTGTTCCGTGCCCCGGCCGCGGCGCCACCGCGTCGGCTGCGGGCAACCTGTGTCCTTCTGTGTGCCGCCGCTCGCGCGGGGAACCGCCGTGAGCGACGGTTGTTCTGCGGCGCGCCTTCCACCACTCGACGGCCGATCTGGGCCTATGGTCAGGCGCACCGGAACGCCGCTTTATGGGGAGAGTCGCGGATGACCGTATCGCTCGAGGATGCCCGCCGGATCATCGCGGCCGGGGAAAGGTATGCGATTCACCTCGGTCAACCGGTTAACATCGCCGTCGTCGACTACGCGGGCATTTTGGTGGCCCATGTCCGGATGGACAACGCCCGCCTGCAGACCGCCGACATCTCGGTCGACCGGGCGTGCGCGGCGCGGGCCTCCGCCGCGCCGGCCCGCCTGGTGAACCACACCGGGGGCGAGGGCGGCCCCGCCGGGTCCGGGGTAGGGGACGAGGGGTACGGCGGCTGGGAACGCCCGCCGGCCGAGCCCGGCTCGGGCCTGACCGGCGCGCTGCCGTTGCGGCGGGACGGGATGATCGTCGGCGCCGTCGGGGTCAGCGGCGCTCCCGCACCGCTGGACGAGGCCATCGCCCGAGCCGCCGCCGCCGCGTTCTGATCTCCCCGCGCCCTGATCTCCCCGCGCCCTGATCTCCCCGCGGTCAGGCGTCCGGATCGCCTGCCGACGCTTCCACATGGCCGAGAGGTCGTCCGGGCGCAACCGCGTCCCGCACGAGCCGCTTGACGGCGGACGGCTCGGGAAAGCCCTGCTCCCGCCGGTCCCAGAGCACCCGGTCGCCGAGCCGCACGACGAACACCCCGCCCGTCCCGGGCACCAGGCAGACCTCGGCCAGGTCCCCCTCGAATGTGGTCAGCAGCTCCTGGGCGAGCCAGGCCGCCCGCGGCAGCCAGCGGCAGCGGGTGCAGTATTCGATCTTCAGGGTCGGTTTCGCCGCGGCCATCGCCCCATCCTTCCCNCCCCANCCNCCCCGCCCGCTGCGGTGTGAGCCAACGAGCCGGTGGCACCGCCGGCAGCCTAAACCAGCCCAATCCAGCTCTGGCGAATCTCACAAAATCAACGGAATGGCACCGGAGCATGTCATCCTGCGCCAAGGTTGGTGGAGTGAGCAGCGTCACGGTCCCGGCTACCGGCCGGCGTCGACCGCGGGGCGGGTCGCGGCGTCGAGCGCGGGCCCACCGTCGCCTCCTCGTCGGCCTGCTCGGCGTCGCGGTCGCGCTGGGGGTGGTCGGCTGCCGGGTGTCCAGCGACGAGAAGCCGACGGCGCCGGTCTGCGCCGAGCCGGGCGTCACCCCGGACGCGGTGCGTCTCGGGCTGCTCTACCCGGACACCGGCAACGCGGCGTCGCTGTTCGCGCCGTTCCGCGCCGGCGTCGACGCGCGGCTCGGGGTCGCCGACGCCGCCGGCGGCGTGGGCGGTCGCCAGGTCCGTTACACCTGGCGCGACGACGCCTCGAATCCCGCGGGCAACGAGGCCGGTGCCCGCGCGCTGGTCCAGACCGACCGGGTCTTCGGCCTCATCGAGTCGACCTCGGTGGCCAGCGGCTCCGCGGCCTACCTGCACGGCGCCCGGGTGCCGGTGACGGGCACGTCGCTGGAGGCGGCCTGGACGCAGAACGACAACATGTTCAGCTACTCCAACATGATCTCGGACGGGCCGTCCGTCACCACCTGGGGCGCGTTCGTGGCCGAGCGCGGCGGGCGCACCGCGGTCATCGCGCAGTCGGCGTTCTCGGCGACGTCGATGACGATGGCGGACAAGCTGGCGCTGAGCCTGCAGGCGGCAGGCATCCGGGTGGTCGGCCGGGTCGACGCGACCGGCCCGATCGACATCCCCGGCATCGGGGAGAAGGTGCGGGCCAGCGGCGCGGACGTCCTGGTCGGCGCGGTCACCGGCGCCGCCTTCGGCCAGGTGGTCGTCGGCGCCCGCGCCGCCCACGCGAACCTGCGCGTGATCCTGTCGCCCGTCAGCTACGACCAGCGGTTGTTGCGGGTCTTCGGCCCGGTGCTCGCCGGCCTCTACACGTTCGTCGACTACCAGCCGTTCGAGGTGGGCACGCCCGCGCACCAGCGCTTCCTCGCCGGGATGCTCAAGTACGCCCCGCAGGTGTCACCGCCGGCCCAGCAGGCCGCCCTGTCCGGCTGGATCTCGGCCGACATGTTCCTGCGAGGTCTCGCCGCGGCCGGGCCGTGCCCGAGCCGGGAGTCGTTCATCCGGGGGCTGCGCGGGCTGAAGGGCTACGACGCCGACGGTCTGCTGCCCGCGCCGATCGATTTCTCCTCGCATTTCGGGCAGATCAACCGCTGCTATACCTTTCTCCAGGTCACCGCGGACGCGCAGCATTTCGAGCTCGTGCCGCCGGCGCCCCGCTGCGGCGACGAGATCGGCCAGTAGGGGCCGGCACCGCCGGGGAGTCGCCGGCGGTGCCGACCCCGGCGTACCCACCCCTCGCGGGCCTGTCCGCGCACGTCCGCGGCCCGGCGCCGGCGCGCCCGCCGGTCGGGCCGACGCCTCCTCGGGGGGTGTGAGCCGCTCCGCCCCGCCAAGCTGCCCGTGTTGCAGGCGGTCGGACTAGCATCGCTGGGGCGAAGGAAAGACATCGCATTTCGTGGGCCGGTCCACGATCGCCGCCGGTCGTCCCGGTCCGCCGCCCGAGCTTCCGGATGACCTGTACCAGGAGATGCCAGTGAGTTCAACGCCCGTCAACGTCACCGTCACCGGCGCCGCCGGTCAGATCGGCTATGCGCTGCTGTTCCGCATCGCGTCGGGCCAGTTGCTGGGCGCGGACACGCCGGTGAAGCTGCGGCTGCTGGAGATCCCGCAGGCCGTCCGGGCGGCCGAGGGCACCGCCCTCGAACTCGAGGACAGCGCGTTCCCGCTGCTGGCCGGGGTGGATGTGTTCGACGACGCCAAGCGGGCGTTCGAGGGCACCAACGTCGCCCTGCTCGTCGGCGCCCGCCCGCGGACCAAGGGCATGGAGCGCGGCGACCTGCTGTCCGCCAACGGCGGCATCTTCAAGCCGCAGGGCGAGGCGATCAACAGCGGCGCGGCGGAGGACATCAGGGTCCTGGTCGTCGGCAACCCGGCGAACACGAACGCGCTCATCGCCCAGACGCACGCGCCGGATGTGCCTGCCGAGCGATTCACCGCCATGACCCGCCTCGACCACAACCGCGCGATCGCGCAGTTGGCGAAGAAGCTCGGCGTTCCCAGCGCCGAGATCCGCAAGATCACCATCTGGGGCAACCACTCGGCCACCCAGTACCCGGACATCTTCCACGCCCAGGTCGGGGGCCGCAGCGGCGCCGAGGCCGTCGGCGACCAGAAGTGGATCGCCGAGGAGTTCATCCCGCGGGTGGCCAAGCGCGGTGCCGAGATCATCGAGGTTCGTGGCGCCTCGTCGGCCGCCTCGGCCGCCTCGGCCGCGATCGACCACGTCTACACCTGGGTCAACGGCACCCCCGAGGGTGACTGGACCTCCGCGGCGATCCCGTCCGACGGCTCGTACGGCGTGCCCGAGGGACTCATCTCCTCGTTCCCGGTCACCGCCGCCGGCGGGAAGTTCGAGATCGTGCAGGGTCTGGAGCTCGACGCCTTCTCCCGGGAGAAGATCGACGCCTCGGTGCGTGAACTCGCCGAGGAGCGCGAGGCCGTCCGCGCGCTCGGCCTCATCTGAGCTCTGTCGGCTGAGCTCTGTCGGCTGAGCTCGGCCGGCCGAGCTTGGTCAGCCGAGCTTGGTCAGCGGAGCTCCTTCAGGCGCAGCGCACCCTTCGCGGCACGCGCGGGCGACATCCCACCGTCCGCGCGCTGCCGACGAGGATGTGCACCGGACCTGTCACGGATGAGACGCACCTGGTCGAAGCCGTCCGTCCCGGGACTAGAATGATCGCGGAAATCGCGCCGGCCGGCGGAGGCCTGTCGGCGCCCGCCGCATCTTGGAACCGGTTCGGGGGACTCGTGACGCAGCGGCTGAGCGAGGTCGAGATCTGGGCGCTCGCCGACGCGTTCGACACGAACTCCAAGGCGAAGCGGCTGCTGGTGCGCGCCGGCCTCACCCGTGGCCGGGTGCCGGAGCTCGTCGGCGCGCCCTATGACTTCTGGTCGGAGATCTCGGAGCTGCTCGAGAACGGCGTGCTCGTCGACGGTCGGGCACGCCTGCTGGCCGCCGCGGCGGAGGCGTTCCCGGCCAGCGAGGTCTTCGGGGCCCACCGAGGCCCCGCGTCTTCTCCGCTCGACGTCGACGCGCCGCGGGACATCCTCCCGGCCGTGGGCGGGCGGGGACGATCGGCCGCGGGCATGCCGGAGCAGGTCAGCCTGTTCTTCCTCGACGCCCGCCGGTACAGCCGGCGCGGCATGCTCGACCAGCTCGACTGGCGGGCGGCATTGCAGGAGATCGTGGCGGCGGCCGTCGCGGGGCTGCGACTGCCGGCGGAGTCGATCCGGCTGCGTCAGGACCAGGGCGACGGTTTCCTCATCGCCGTGGCCGGTTCGGTCGCGAAGGCGTACCTCGCCAGCGATTTCGTCCGCGAGCTGCAGATCGCCCAGCGCGTCTACAACAACGGGCGCGAACCCGACAGCCGGCTGCGGCTGCGGATGTCGCTGCACCACGGCGATGTGATCATCGATGGAACCGGTGCCCCGGGCAACGCCGTGGTGATCGCCGCCCGGCTGATCGACGCCCCCCAGGTGCGCGGCATCCTGGAGCGCTACCCCGACGCCGACCTGGTCCTCGCGCTGTCTCCGGAGTACTTCCGGGACACCGCCGCCGAGCGGCTGCGGGATCTCGACCCGGCGAAGTTCCGCGAGATCGACGTGTCCGTCGGCGACAAGTACACCGGTACCGCCTGGGTGACGCTGCCCGGTCATCCCGCGAATCCNCCCCTCGACGAGGACCCGGCCGCCGCGCTGGCCGCGGACGCTCCCGCCGGTGCGGTTCCGAGCCTGCCGGGCGCCGCCACCCTGCCCGCGGGCGACCCGCGCGGCGACACCCCGAACATGGCCGAGCCGCCTGGCGTCCCCGAGGATGCTGCCTCGGCAGTCGCGGCCGAGGGGGCTGGGACCGTTGCGGCGCCGGCATCATCGGGCTCCGGGGCCACGGGCCAGGCGGGCGGGGACGAGGGGCACAGACGGATCGGGATTCTCCGGGGGCGCGGGAAGCGCTCGGCTTCGCCGCCGCCGTTTCCTGGCGGGCGGCGCGCCTGATCCCTCGCCGACTGGCCGGCACGTCCGCCGCCCAGACCGGTCTGCGGTGGTGTGGCGCTCACGGCGTCAAACGGTGCTCACGGTCACCGCGCCGCCGGTCGCCGCCGCGAGGAGCTGACTCAGGCCACGGCCGTAGCTGGTGNTCCCGTCGAAGCGGCTCCATTCCGCCAGCGCCGTCATCATGGTCCGCAGCTCCGTCGTGGATGCCTCGCCGGTCCGGGCTCGCTCGATCAGGCTGTGCACCCGGGCGGTCCAGGTGAGGGCGTCGTCGCCCGCGGCCCGCGCCCGGCGTGCGGCCTCGTCGATGCGGGCGCGACGCAGGATCGGCCGGCCGGTGGCGGTCGGCGCCTCGGCGAGCCGGAGCAGTCCGGCGGCCCGCCCGGCGTCGGAGTCGATGCGGCCGTAGGCGGCCAGCGACCGTCGCCACAGCTCCTCGGCCCGGTCCAGGTAGGCCGGACGGCCCGAGGGGATCGGCGAGCCGTCCGGCCTGCGGCCCAGGGTCTGCGCCCCGCCGTCTGGGAAGCCGGCCCAGTCGCCTCGCACCAGGGCCGCGTGCGCGAGCGTCGCGTCGTCGGCGCCGCCCGCCGTCTCCACCACATCCAGCGCAACGCCGGCCTCGGCCGCCCGACCCAGCCGGAACAGCAGGTCCGCGCGCAGGATCCGGGCGTACGCGCTGGCCTGATGCACGGGCAGCTCGGCCAGCCGGGCGACGAACGCGTCGGCCATCGTGAGCGCGTCCACCGCCGCCAGGACCGAGCCTTCGACACCCGCATCGGGTACCGCCGCGGTCATTGCCGGGCGCGCCTGCGCGACCACACCCGGGGGCGCGGCGGGCCCTGCCACCGCGGCCTTTCCCTGCAACGCGACGCCGCCCAGCGCGGCGACTCGGAGCGGCAGGCCGGCCGGGTCCGCAGGCCTGGGGGTCCCGGCGGAGCGCGGCAGCCCACCCGGAGCGGGGGTCCGGGTGGGCACGGGGGTCAGGGCCGGAGAGGGCGCTGGGATCGGGGAGGGCGCTGGAGGCGGGGAGGGNGCCCGGGTCGGGGAGGGCGTGGGCGCCGGGGAGGGCCGGTCCGTCGGCAGGGGGGAACCGGTCGCGGTGGGGACGTCGACAGCAGGGCCGGTCGGGCCGGATGGGATGGCCATACCGGGTGGGATGGCCATGCCGGTGGGAGTGGTCGGATCGGCCGGGTCGCTTCGCGCCGGGGCGCTGTCTGTGGCTGGGAGTGCCGCGGCGTTCGACGTGAGCGGGGAGTCCGGCCCGACTGCGACGGACATGGGGACCGTCCCGCTCCCGGGGCTCTTGACGTCCGGGGCGACCGCGATGTCCCGGGCGACTTCGGCGATCTCGGTGGCCGGGGAGATCGGGCCGTCCGATGGGAGTGGGCCGTCCGGGAGGAGCGGACCGTCCGGAGTGGGCGAGTCGTCCGGAGACACTGGGCGGTCGGGCAGCGGGGAGCCGTCGGGTGGCAGCGGGCGGTCGGGTGGCAGTGGGCCGTGGGGAGGGAGCGGGGGGTCCACCTGGGCGGTGAGGTCCTGGGGGATCGGAAGGCCTCGGATGACCTCCGTGCCTTGGGGAGCCTCCGCGGGTTGGGCGATCTGCCGGCCAGGGGTGACCGCGGTCTCCCGGGGGGCCGGGGGGCGCGCTCGGGGGTCGCCGATGCGCGCAGCGGGCGCTGCGTCCCCGGGTGGGGACCCCGGGTGCCCCGCGGACGACCGGCCGACGGTGAAGCCCCAGCCCAGTATGGCGGGGAGGAAGCCGCCGGCCCGGGAGCGAGCCCGCGGTCCCGTCCGGTGCAGCCCGTGGGCGGAGGCCGTGTGCCGGACGAGCCCCGCCGCACCCGTCCAGCCGAGGACCATGGGCAGGGTGTTGAGCCAGGGGGTGGTGTCCGCGCCGGTGCCGCCGGCGGAGGGGGTACCGGCGGCACCGCGTCTGGTGGCGACCGCGTGAGCCCGCCCCTCCCCGGCGGCCGCGGGCCGGTGCCTCGTCCCGGTGGTGGGCGAGTGGCTGGCATGGGGCGAGTGGCTGGTGGCGGGCGAGCGGCTGGCGCCGAGTCTTCGAGCGGTGGGTGGGAGCGGGCGGCGGGCGGCGGCGGGCGCCTCGGTGCCGGCGCCCGCCGCGGGCGGGATCGACGCGGCGAGCAGACGGGCGCGGGCCATCCGAATCGCGGGGATGACCTCGGCCGCGAGTACGCAGATGACCGCGGTGGTCGGGGCGAGCAGGTCGTGGCGCTGCCGGACGACCGCCTGCGCCGTCCAGGCCGTCAGCGGGCCGTCGGCGGGGGAGACGGACGGCGCCGGGTCGCGGGTGCGGGACGGGGCTGCGGACCGGCCGACGGTGGCGGGCGAGGGTCGCAGGAGGCCCGCGTCGTCCGGGGACCAGTTCCGGTCGAGGGNGAGCGCCGCGAGGTAGAGCGCCTCGTGCACCGCCACGTGGTCGGGATCGGCGGGGTCGTGCTCGCTCTGGCGCAGCTCGCGCAGGGCGCCCTTGGACCGGCCGGCGGCGACGGCTGTCGCGGCGCGAAGGAGGTGGCGCTCGGTCGGCGGCGGGAAGGGATACCGCACGGGCACGCCGGCGGGCTCGACGCGATGTTGCTCGTGCAGCAGGAGCGCTATGAGGAGCCTTGCTGAGGAAAGCGGCATCGGTGCGGTGTTCCTTCACGGGCGACACGGAACCGTATCCGGTTCGGACTGTTCGGACCCGCCGGAAAATGCCGGCGGAGCCATGACAGTACCTAGCATTCCGCCGCCGGGAAATGGTTCGTGGTGGTTCCGTGACGGCCCGGTTGTGGCATCGAATGTAGCTCGCGGAAATGGTCGTCGACGCAAAGATAATGCAAGCACGATCAAGTAGAAGAATGATTTCACTTCGTCCTATCGGCGGCTGGCGTCCCGGGAGGGGTGGGGCCGCCGGCGCGATCGGCGAGAGACGCCACCCGGCTCCGCCGGCCCGGCCGATCCGCGGGTGCCGACCCCTCAGACGAGGTCGCCGGGAACGGCGTCGTACCGACGGGCGAGTTCGGCGATGCGCGGTGTCGGGCCGGCGAAGCGGTGGTCGTCGACGGCGGCTACGGCGGCGATCCCGCGGGAGTTCGTCACGAACGCCGCCTCGAAGCGGTCGAGGTCGGCCAGCCGCACCGGCGCCCGCACGCTGTCCGGCGACCGTTCCAGCAGAGCCATCGTCACGCCGTGCAGGGCCGGCGCGTCCGGCCAGACGACCGCGTCCCCGGCGAGGAAGCCGATGTTGGTCGTCGCACCCTCCGAGACGACGCCACCCGGGCCGGTGAGCAGCGCATCGTCGAAGCCGTGCCGGCGAGCGAGCCGGCCGTACTGGAGCTGACCGAATGTGCCCAGGTGCTTGAGGTGCGGGAACGGCCGTGAGTACGGCACGGACATGAGCCGCTGCGGGGCCGGAGGCGGCTCGGCGGGCGCCCCGACCGCGACGATGAGCCGCGTCGGGTCGCCGTCCGGGGTGCCGGTGACGACGACCCGCACGGTGGCGTCGCGGGTCGAGGCGGCCAGCGCCGCCCGGATCCGAGCGCGCACCAGCTCGCCGTCGAGCGGCTCGGCGTAGAGCTCACGGTTCGCCGCGTCGAGACGTCGCAGGTGCAGGTCGAGACCGCGGGTCCGGCCGTCGCGGACCTGCATGACCGTGAAATGACCGTGGGGAAGCAGGGCCAGCGGAGGTGGATCGTCGAGGGATACGGGACATCCGTCGATCTCGATGCGCAGCAACGCCGGGCTGGCCACGCCGGTCACGATAGCCACCCCGGCGCGGGGTGCCCGATCGGGCGCCCCGGGCGACGAATGCCACCGCGGGGTTCGCTAGCGTGCTCGTGCCGCGCCCGTCGCCTGGCGGGCCGCCCGTCAACGAATGGAGTGGCCATGTCCGACCTCGCCGTCGACCCCACGGCCGACCCGGCCAAGATCGTCAGCGGTCTGTCCACCCTGTCGGAGCGGGAGATCTCCGATCTGCTGGGTGGCCCGGCCGGGGAGGGCGTCCTTGACGAGATCTTCCGCCAGATGCGCGACACGTTCCGGCCCGAGCAGGCGCAGGGTGAGAACGCGCTGGTCCGCTTCGCGCTCACCGGCGGCCCGGGGGGCAGCACCCGCACCTACGAACTGCGCGTCGTCGACGGCGCCTGCACGCTCGCGACCGAGCCGCCGGCCGGCTCGGGCACGGCGCCGGCCGACCGTGCGCTGACCATCACCACCGACCGGGTCCGCTTCGTTCGGGTGCTCACCGGCCAGGCCAGCGGCGCCAAGCTGTTCCTCACCCGGAAAATCAAGATTGACGGCGACCTGAAGTTCGGCGGCAAGGTGATGGGGTGGTTCGGGATCAAGCAGGACGACTGAGCCGGCGTGCGCCCGGCGCCGCCCGGCTCGCGGTGACGCACTCCGTGTACGGAACGCATTACTGTCGGTTGACGATGGTGGCGGGTCGGGTGGTTCCGGTCGGTGGGCGCGCGGCCGGTGGACGCGGTCGGGTGGGCGCGGTCGGGTGGGCGCGGTCGGGTGGGCGCGGGAGGGTGAATGGTGCGGCTGGTGCTCGACGGCCGGGCGTATGACCTGCCGGCCGGGACCGACGCGGCCGCGCTCCGTCGACGCGCCGAGGAGGTGATGAGCGGCCGGGCCGGCAACGTCGGGCTCGACCAGATCACCCTCGCGGACGGCGACGTCCTGGCGGTGAACTGGCGCGCGGTCGGCACGGTCCGCGTCATCGAGGCGGGCTCGGAGGACGACGCCTGACCGGCGGCCGGACGCCGGACGCCGGACGCCGGGTCAGAGGGCGAACTCGGCCGGCTCCAGCCCGAGGGCGAGCGCCGCCTCCCGCACGACCGCCCGCTCGCTGGCGACGAACTCCCCGTCGACCAGGCCGATGACCTGTCCGATCCGCACGACGGCGACGGCCTGCGCCACCCGGCCGCGCACCTTGGCGATCTCGGCCAGCGCCGCGTGGCGGCCGGCTNCGAAGTCCGCGGTCAGCCGATCGAGGTGTGCCTCGAACAGCCGCACCGTGTCCTGCTCAGGGAACTGGGACAGCACCGGGTCGGTGGCGGCGAAGCCGCGCACCCCCTCCCGCTCGGTCGGGTCGATGTGTCCGTCGGCGGCGGTGACCAGCGCACACATCGCCACCGCCGCGTCGCGGAAGGCCAGCGTCCGCAGCTCCTCGCGGCGGGCGAAGAGCTGCGACCGCAGCGAGGCCAGCGACGGCAGCCGCCGGTTGGCCCCGGCGGGGTCCAGCCCGCGCCACAGCGGCCAGCCCTCGGCCAGCCAGCGGCGCACGACCTCGGCCATGGACAGCGGGCGTAGCCGCGTCGCGAGCAGGACGTCGATGTTCACCGGGACGAGGGTGTGCTCCCCCCAGCGGGATGGGGTCGGGATGTCGGTCGGCCAGACCCCGNCGAACAGCACGCTGAGCACATGGTCCGTCGCGGATTCCGGAGAACGGCCGGTGATGGAGCCGTCGTGCTCGACCGCGCCGACGAACTGCCGGGAGACGACCCGCGGCCCGGCGAGCCGCCCCACCTGCCGCTCGAGTGCGTCGTCGGTGCTCTCGCCGCTGACCACCGGGCCACCGGGGAGCACGTGCCAGACATCGTCCGGCGGTCGTGCCAGCAGCACCCGGTCGTCGATCCGCAGCAACAGCCGGACATCGAGCCGAACGGCGGCCTGGACTGGCATACCGACTCCCCTCCCGAAGACGCACGGCACAAGGTGGGTCACTCGCTGACGGCATCATCCCCCAGGCGGGCCGATGACCCGACCCGACGGTTCGGCTGCGTCACCGTGCACTGTGAGGTGTCCGGCTCCGGTGGCCCATCGGTGTGGGCGCGTCCGCGACGAGGACCGCCGACCGGGCCATGCCCGTCACCGCCGTTCCGGCTGTTCCGGCCGTTCCGGCGCTTCTGGCCGCCTCGACCGTCCTGGCGCTCGGGGCCGGGGTGCCGCCGCCGAAGGTCCGCCGGTAGGCCCGCGGGCTCGTCCCGACCAGCCGGCGGAACTGCTCCCGGAAGGCGGCCGGCGAGCCGAACCCGACCTGCGCGGCGATGGCCTCCACCGGATGGCAGGTGGTCTCCAGCAGGTACTGGGCCCGGCGCAGCCGCGAGCGCTGCAACCAGGCCACCGGCGTCAACCCCGTCTGTTCGCGGAAGCGGCGGTTGAGCGTGCGAGTGCTGACCATCGCGTGCGCCGCGATGTCGGCGAGGGTGAGCTCGCGGTGGACGTTCGCCGTCAGCCAGTGCAGCAGCGGTTCCAGCTCGGTGCCGTCGGGCGGCGGCTGCTCGCGGGCGATGAACTGCGCCTGCCCGCCGTCGCGTTGGAGCGGCATGACGGACATCCGGGCGGTCTCGGCGGCGACGGCCGTGCCGTGGTCGCGGCGCACCATGTGCAGGCACAGGTCCATCCCGGCGGCGGCGCCGGCCGAGGTCAGGATCTGCCCGTTGTCGATGAACAGGACGTTCGGGTCGACGTCGACGGCGGGATGGCGCCGCGCGAGCTCCGCCGCGGCGATCCAGTGGGTGGTGGCGCGCAGCCCGTCGAGCAGGCCCGCCGCGGCGAGGACGAAGGCGCCGGCGCAGATCGAGGCGAGCCGCGCCCCACCCGCCGCGGCGGTCCGCAGCGCGTCGAGTACCTCGACGTCCGGCTCCGTCGCGGGGTCGTCGCAACCCGGCACGATGACGGTGTCCGCCGCGGTCAGCGCGTCGAGCCGCCAGGGAGCGCGCAGGGCGAACGCGCCGGTCGTCACCTCCGCGTTCGCGGCGCAGAGCCGCACCTCGTAGGCCGGGCGGCCGTCCGCCAGGCGGGTGCGACCGAAGATGTCCAGCGGTGTCGCGAGGTCGGACGGGACGACGTCGTCCATCGCGAGGACGGCCACCACGTGCATAGCGGCCAACCTAACCCGGTCCCGCGACGCCCGTCCGCCCGCTTCCTGGGCCGCCGACGGGAGCCCGCGGCGGCTCGACGGGCCCGTCCCGGTCCGATGGGCCGAGGCCGGGCGCGAGGTCGGGGGTTCGGGCGAGCCCGATGGTGGCGCACGGATCATTTCCGTCGTCCAGCGGGCGTTTTAGCAGCATTTGAGCTGTTTGTGCTGGTAGGAGGCCTGGGGGGCGCGGACGGGCGGGTCCGCGGCCGCCGGCACCGGCGGGGGTTGGCGAGAAGGCGGCGATATCTGGCAATCCTGCCGACGTGCCGGCGTCCCGGGGGTCGTAGCGTCGACGTCGTACCGTCCGACCCTTCTCCCGGCTCCGCGATGTCCGCGGCTCGGTGATCCCCGCGGCTTAGCGATCCCCGCGGCTTGGTGATCTCCGTGGCTTCGCGGGCGGGCGGTGCCCGTTCCGGCGAGGTGTTGCGTGAACTGCTTGCTGTGCTCTCGGCCGCCGCGGCCGGCGCCCGAGGCGTCCCGCGGGGCGAAAGCGTGACCAAGTTCCTGCTCAGCGTGCACGTCCTTGCCGCGATCGTCGCGATCGGACCGGTCACGGTGGCGGCGAGCATGTTCCCACCGGCCGCCCGCGCGGCGTTGGCCCGGCCCGGCGACGAGCACTCCGCCGGGATCGCGCGGGTGCTGTACCGGATCTGCGGGATCTACTCGGCGCTCGGCCTGCTCGTGGTCGTGTTCGGGTTCTTCACCGCGCAGAGCCTCGACGTGCTCGGCCAGACCTGGCTCATGGTCGCGATCGCGCTGACCGGCCTCGCCGCGCTCGTGCTCGCGTTCGCGATCCTGCCCGCGCAGCGCAACCTCATCGACGAGATCACCGCCGCCTCGGCCGCCCGCGTCGCCGGCAGCGGAGCCGGCACCGACACCGACACCGACACCGGCAGCGGCGAGGCCTCGCCCGGGGGCGCGCCCGCCGCCGGGGCCGTCTCGGCGATGGACCTGCCGACCGCCGACATGCCGACCACCAGCCTGCCCGCCTCCCGCGTGGCGGCGGNCCTGGACAGCGGCGCGGCGACCGGCAACGGCATCGCGCTCGCCCGCACCAAGCGCCTCGCGATGACCGCAGGCATCTTCAACCTGCTCTGGGCCACCGTCACCGTNCTGATGATCCTCCGCCCCGGCTCGACCACCGGCGTCTGACCGCCGTCCGTCGCCGCCTGTCGGTCGCGGGATCCGGTGAATCCGTCGTCGCGCGGCCGTGTCCGATGGGATGATTCCGCCTCGGTGAGGTCGCGGCGACGCAGCGGGAGGGCCGGATGGGGGAGGCACTGGACACGGTCAAGCGGGCGCTGGACGCCTTCGACGCCGGTGACGAGGCTGCGGTCCACGCGCTGCTCGACGACGACCTCGTCGTCGAGGCCCCCGGTGGGGTGCGCATCTGCGGGCGCGACGCCGCCGCCGGGTACAGCGCCGCGTTCCTCGCCGCGTTCGGCGACGCGGACGTCGACACGCACATCCTCGCCGAGCAGGGCGAGCTCGTCGTCGAGGAGTACACCCTCACCGCCACGCACACCGGGATCCTGCGCGACGCCGACGGCACCGAGCACCCCCCGACCGGGCGGCGCGTCACCCTGCGGGTCGTCGAGGTCTACCGCGTCCAGCACGGCCTGATCACCGAGAACCGCCTCTACTTCGACCAGACCCTGCTGGCCCGCCAGCTCGACGCCGCCGACCAGCCACCCCGCTGACGGCACCGGCCCACCGGCCGCCGCACGCCGCACACCGCGGGTCGATGTTCGACGGCTGACCGGCACGGACATACTGCCTTGCGGAACCCGGCGAACCGGACAGGTCCGCGATCGGGACAGGGCGAAGGGCGGGACATGCAGTTCGACGACGACTCGGTGGACGCCTCCGAGCTGGAGGACCAGCGCGGGGGTGGGGGGCTCGGCCGGGGACTCGCGGTCGGTGGCGGCGGGGCCGGCATCCTCGGCGTGGTGATCTACCTGCTCGTCGCGGTCCTCGGCGGCGGCGGGTCGGGCTCGGCCGGGTCGCCGCTGTCACAGCCCGGCGGCGGCACGTCCGGCGGCGGCACGTCCGGCGACGTCGCCCGGCGCTGCAACACCGCCGGGGCGATCGACCAGTACGACGACTGCTTCGTCCTCAAGGCGTTCAACGAGATCAACGAGGTGTGGGGCGCCCAGTTCGCCCGCAGCGGCCAGACCTACACCAAGCCGCGGCTGGTCTACTTCTCCCAGTCGGTGCGCACCGGCTGCGGCACGGCGTCGTCGCAGGTCGGGCCGTTCTACTGCCCGCCGGACCGCAAGGTGTACATCGACCTGGGCTTCCTCGACCAGCTCCAGCGCAACTACGGCGCCCAGGGCCGCTACGCGCAGGCGTACATCGTCGCCCACGAGGTCGGCCACCACCTGCAGACGCTCACCGGCACCGAGGCGCGCGTCCGCCAGGCCCAGCAGGCCGACCCGTCCCGGGAGAACCCGCTCAGCGTCCAGCTCGAACTGCAGGCCGACTGCTACGCCGGGGTGTGGAGCACGTTGGCGAACAACGCGGGCAACGTCACCATCGGCGAGGCCGACCTNGACGAGGCCCTCGGCGCCGCCCAGGCCGTCGGCGACGACCGCATCCAGGCCCAGGCCGGCCAGGTCAACCCGGAGACCTGGACCCACGGCTCCGCCCAGCAGCGCAAGAACTCGTTCCTCACCGGCTACCGCGGCGCCACCCTGGCCTCCTGCGGCACCGTCCCCCACGCCTGAGCGGATGCGACGTCATCGAGTACGCCCGCCGACCGCTACCGCGGGGTACTGCCTACGGTCATCGCCTCGGTGCCGATGACGTTGAGGAGCCTGAGTCGGTCGGCGGCCTCGCTACCGGGGGCGGCGGTGTAGGCGACGATGCGCAGGTCTCCGCCGGGAGCGGTGAGCACGTCGCAGTCGAGGGCGAGCACGCCGACGGTGGGGTGGTGGACGGTCTTGGTGACCGCCTCGTGGACGCCGACGACTCCGGCGTCCCACATCTGCGCGAAGGTGATGCTGACGTCCCGTAGGTCCCTGATCAGGGCGCGCAGGCCGGCATCGTCGGGGTAGCGGGCGGCCGCCGCCCGCAGATCGCCGACCATGGCCGCCCTGAACCGGGTCTCCTGCTCGGGGGTGTGGCTGATCCGGCTCGGNGGACCGGTGAAATGCAGCCAGACGATGTTGCGCTCCCGTCCGCGCAGCGCGGACGGGTCCCCGAGCAGGGCGGCCCACAACGGGTTCCACAGGATCAGGTTCCAGGCGGCGTCCCACACGCTCAGCGGCGCGCCGTCGAGCTGGTCGAGCAGCCGTCGGACCCCAGGCGGGATGTGCGCCGACACCTGCCCGGGACCCGGCGCCCACTGGCCCGCGAGCAGGTACAGATGCTCGCGTTCGGCCGCCGACAGGCGCAGCGCGCGGGCGAGGGCGGACAGCACCTGCGCGGACGGGGAGGTCGCCCGGCCCTGCTCCAGGCGGACGAGGTAGTCCACCGACAGGCCGGCGAGCTGCGCCACTTCCTCGCGGCGCAGCCCGGCAGCCCGACGTACTCCGCCGGCGGGCAGCCCCACCGTGGCCGGAGCCATGCGGTCGCGCCAGCCACGCAGCGCCCGGCCCAGTTCCCTGGATCCGCTCACGTTTCCCAGTATCCGCCGGCGGTGCCCGAACAGCCTGGTACTGCTAGTCCACCGGCAACGATGGGCACTGGCTGCCCGTCCGGGGTACGGGCGAGGGTGGAAGCGACACCAGCCCGCCGATCACCGGAGTCGATCACCCATGACCACCACCCTGATCACCGGAGCGAACAAGGGCCTCGGCTTCGAGACCGCNCGCCGCCTGACCGAGGCCGGGCACACCGTCTACGTCGGGGCGCGCGACGCGGACCGCGGCCGGGAGGCGGCCGGGCGGCTCGGCGCCCGCTTCGTGCAGCTCGACGTCACCGACGAGGATTCCGTCGAGGCTGCGGCCAAGACCGTCCGCGCGGAGGCCGGCGGCCTCGATGTTCTGGTCAACAACGCCGGGATCGTGGGCGCGCGCAAGCTCGGCCGGCTCGGCGAGGTCACCGCGGCCGACATGCTGGCCACGTACGACACGAACGTCTTCGGCGTCGTGCGGGTCACGCGGGCCTTCCTGCCGCTGTTGGCGGACAGCGACGCCCCGGTCGTCGTCAACGTCGGCAGCGGTCTCGGCTCGCTGGCGGCCACCAGCGACCCCAGCCGGATCGAGTCCCAGGTGACGGGGCTGGACTACCACTCCTCCAAGACCGCGCTGGTCATGATCACCTCGCAGTACGCCAAGGCGTTCCCCGCCATCCGGTTCAACACCGTCGACCCCGGCTACACCGCCACCGACCTCAACGGCCACCAGGGCACCCAGACCGTCGAGGAGGGCGCGGAGGTCATCGTCCGCCTGGCGACGATCGGCGCCGACGGCCCGACCGGCGGCTACTTCGACAGGACCGGCCCGGCCGCCTGGTGACGGGCCGGTCAGTAGTGGCTGGCGGGGCCAGTGGTGGCTGGCGCGGCCAGTGGCGGATGGCGAGGCAGTGGCGCAGGGCGGGATCAGTGGCGCAGGGCGAGGTCGAGGCCGTCGTCGAGGGGGATCTCGACGCCTGTGTAGCCGTTGCCGGGGGTGTGGACGTAGTCGAGGTAGTCGCGGGTCTCCGCGGGGAACAGGGTGACGTCGTCGGCGACGATGAGGGCGCCGGGGGCGAGCCGGGGTTCGAGCAGGCGCAGCAGCGGCAGGTAGAGCTGGTTCCAGCCGTCGAGGAGCAGCAGGTCGATGGGTCCGGGCAGTTCGCGCAGGGTCTCGAACGCGTCCCCCGTCCGGATCTCGACGAATGCGTCCAGGCCGGCCTCGGCGAGGTTCCCGGCCGCCGCCTTCGCCTTCGTGGCCGACAGCTCGGTGGTGATGATCCGGCCGGCGCCGTTGTCCCGCGCGGCCGCCGCGAGATGAATCGCCGAGATGCCGTAGGACGTGCCGAACTCGACGGTCAGCGCCGGCCGGTTCGCGCGGGCGAGCAGGTAGAGCAGCGTGCCGACCTCCCGGGACACCGGCATGTAGACGTCGGCGGCGAGCTCGGCCAGCTCCACCGCGGTGAAGTCCCCGATGGTCCGGTCGGGCCCCACCGTCGATCGGAAAGCGTCGAGGGTGATGGCGTCGTTCTCGGCGGCGGNGAACGAGCGGTCGAGGACCGCGCTGACGGCTTCGTCCTGCAGGAAAATGGGCATGCGGAAGCAATCCCTTTCGAGGTGCGGTGGGATTCGAGGTGCGGGTGGGCGGTGGGCGGTGGGATGTGGAGGTGGGATGAGCTGGGTCGGTCCATGCCGCGCTTGCCCGGAGCCCAGAACGGCTGGATGGATCGGCCGTCACGGCAGCTCTTCGACGGTTTACGTAACATCGCGATAGGTCGTTAGGGCTGAGCGTAGGACGACGACGATCTGCCTTCAAATGCAACTANGGCAATGCGAGGATGCATGCCATGCATTCCGCCGCCGACCTTCCCGCCGCCACCGGACGCGACGGAAGGCCGATACATCCCGTGCTCCTCCCGGCCGCCGCGCCCGGCGAATCCGCCGAGGCCCGCCCGCTCGCCGGCGTTGATCTCAACCTGCTGGTCACCCTGGACGCGCTGCTGGCCGAGCGGAGCGTGAGCGGCGCGGCGCGGCGCCTGCACCTCACCGAGCCGGCGGTGAGCCGGGCGTTGGGACGCATCCGCAAGGCCACCGGTGACCCGATCCTCGTGCGCGCCGGCAACGCCATGGTCCCGACCCCGCGCGCCCTGGAGATCCACGCCGAGGTGCACGCCCTCGTCCAGCGCGCCCACGCCGTGTTCGCGCCGGTGGGGGCGCCGGACCTCGCCACCCTGGACCGGACCTTCACCATCCTCGGCAGCGACATGCTCGTCGCCGCGATCGGCGTGGACCTGCTCGACCGGCTGGCCCGCCAGGCCCCCCGCGTGCGCCTGCGCTTCCTGCCGGAGCCGACGCCGTCGGCGGACCCCCTGCGCGACGGCACCGCCGATCTGGAGATCGGCCAGATCGACTCCACCGCACCGGAGATCCGCGTCGAGACCCTCGGCGAGGATTCGGCCATCGCCGTGGTCCGCGCCGGACACCCGCTCACCGAGCGTCCGCTGACCCCGCAGCGTCTCGCGGCCGCCCGGCACGTCGTCGCCTCGCGCCGCGGCCGGCTCCATGGGCCGATCGACGACGCGCTGGCGACCCTCGGCCTGCGCCGCGCGGTCGTCGCCTCCGTTCCGTCACATACCGTTGCGCTGGCGCTCGTCGCGCAGAGCGATCTCGTGGGCGTGGCGCCGCGGCGGCTCGNCCGGGACAGGCTCGCCGCGCTTGGCCTCGTGCCCCTCGATCTCGGCCTGGACCTGCCGTCCCTGTCCCTGTGCCTGGCCTGGCATCCCCGCTTCGACGCCGACGCCTCCCACCGCTGGCTGCGCGCCCAGGTCCGCGACGTCATCCGCGGATCAATAACTCAGAGTGAATTCTAGGTCGGCCCCACCTCTGGGGGTCNTGTCTTCGATGACCCCTGAAAACACTGCGGGATAAGGTTTTCGGGCTCGGTTCTTCGAGTCGGACGCGCCGGTGGGGGTTGATGCGGTGAGTAATGCTGGACGGTGGGCCGCAGGGTCCGAGGGATCAGCCGTCGACGCCGGGCGCCGGAGCGACCCGGTGGATCTGCGCGTCGACCAGCCTCATGTGGCCCGGATGTACGACTACTACCTCGGCGGGAAGGACAACTTCCCGGCCGACCGCGAGGCCGCCGAGCAGGCCATCGCCGCCTTCCCGAACGCGCCGCTCGCCGCCCGCCAGAACCGCGCGTTCCTCGTCAGGGCCGCCCGCTACCTCGCCACCGAGGTGGGCATCCGGCAGTTCCTCGACGTCGGGACCGGCATCCCGACCTCGCCGAACCTGCACGAGGTCGTGCAGGGCATCGCCCCCGATGCCCGGGTCGTCTACGCGGACAACGACCCGACCGCCCTCGTACCGCTCTCAGGGTTCTGACCTGCATCTTTTTGGTGATCGGGCCGTATCCGGGTCCGTACCCGGGTTGCGCATTCCGCGCGGCTCGGCCGGGGGGCGGTAAGCACCGCTCGACAGGTCTGTCAGCTGTGTCGGACCTCCGTCTTCACCCGGTCGCGCGGGGAGGTCGATGTACGGGAGCCAGACGATGCGCTCAGCGCAGCAGGCCGAGGTAGCGCGAGAGGGTGTGCTCGACCTGGGCCATGTCGTCGCGGGAGAGGTAGTCCACGAGTTCACCCGTGACATAGGAGCTGTCGATGGTGCGGATCTGGTCGATCAGGATCCTGGTCGACCGTCCCGTAATGATCACCTCTGGTCTGAAGGTGGACGCCTGTGCGCTGGTCGACGTGGGCACGATCGTGACCGTGGACCACGCGTTCTGCTCCATGCTCAGGACGAGGCCGAGTCGACGTCCCCGCTGTTCATACCCGCGCTTGGCGTCGCCGAGGTCCACCGGGTACACGGCGCCGCGGATCACGGGTGGTCCTGGGACCTGGCTGGTACCGCGAGGTTCGTACCTGTGATCACGATGTTGCCGTTGGTGTCGTACTCCCATGCATCGGGCTCGGCGGACAGGTCCTCATTCCGCAGCCGGTGCATGTCCTCGCGGGCACGCACCTCCCACGCCTCCCGGTCCAGCAGTCGCAGGGCGCGCCGGATGACGTCGCTGGTCTTCTCGTCCTGGCGACGGTTGGCCTCAACGATCCGGAGGTCCTCTTCGGTGGGGCGGAATCCGACACTCATGACTCCACTGTACAACAAACGTACAACATCCGAAGGGGTCGGTGGACGCGTAGGGCAGGGGCATGTGTATCCCGGGGCTGGTACCCATCGTGCTCACGCACGCCCGCGCGCTGCTGACCAGCACGCCCCAGGGCCGGACCGCCTACCTCCACGCCGACCTGCACGACCCGGCGAGCATCCTCGACTCCGCGGAGCTGCGCTCGACGTTCGACCTGACCCGGCCGGTCGCGCTCTCCCTGATCGCGATCTTCCACTTCTTCCCCGACGACCACGACCCGCACGGCATCGTGCGCCGCCTCGTGGACGGCCTGCCCTCCGGCAGCCACGTCGTCATCACCCACTCGACCGCCGACTACGACCAGGGGGTGGCGCGGCTCGTCCAGACCTACCTGGACCGCGGCATCCCCGCCGCGGCCCGCAGCCGCGCCGAGGTCGAGTCCCTGTTCGTCGGCCTGGAGCCGGTCGAGCCCGGCGTCCAGCTCCTGCATCGTTGGCGCCCCGACGCCGACGTCCCACCCGAGCTCACCGACGCCCAGGTCAGCGGCTACGGCGGCATCGCCCGCAAGCCGTAGCCACCGGCTTCTCCCCGGGCTCTGCGGCCACCACCTGCCACCGCGGCCACCATCTGCCACCGCGGCCACCACCTGCCACCGCGGCCACCACCTGCTACCAGTGATTGCGGTGCAGCACCTGGTCGAGGGGGGCGCGGGAAGCCGGTCGGAAGTCGGTGCCGAGGGTGTAGGCGAGGGGGATGAACGCGGCCAGCATCACCTGGTCGTACGGGACTCCCAGCACCTCGGCCATCTCACGTTCGAGGGGCGCCTGCGCGGTCGTCCACACCGTGCCCAACCCCCGCGCGCGAGCGGCGAGCATGAAGCTCCACACGGCTGGCAGGATCGAGCCCCAGGTCATCGACTGGGCGAGGACGGACGCGTCGTCGGTCCGTCCCTCCACACAGGGGACGACGAGCGCGGGTACCCGGTGGATGTTGTCGTAGAGGTGCCGGAAGCCGCTGCTGATCCTGGCCAACGACGTCGGGTGGGCGTTCATCCGCTCGACGTCGTGCCGCGTCAGCGGGCTGGCCTGCGGGTCGGCTGCGGCGACGGCCCGCCGGAAGACATCCGCGAGCGCCCGGCGTCGTTCGGAGTCGGTGACCACGACGAAGTGCCATCGTTGCCGGTTGCGGCCCGTCGGTGCCTGCACGGCGAGCTCGACGCATTCCTGGATGAGCTCCCACGGCACCGGCCGGGACAGGTCGAGCCGGTGGCGCACCGCCCGAGTGGTGGACAACAGCTCGTCCGACGACAGGTCCAGCAGCATGCTCGTGCCTCCCAGGGCCTGGTGCGGATCGGGGCTTCCACAGGTTGCCCGGCGGCGGCGCCAGGGCGGTAGCGTCCGGTTTCATCAGGTGAAAGCGGCGCGGCGACGGGCGCGTGTGCAGAGCCGTGATGCGATCACGCGACGCCGGGGGATGGTGCGGCGTCCGGAAGGCGGTGGCATGTCGGCGGTGGGAAGGGCACTGTCCGTCCTGGACGTGTTCGACGGGGCGGNCTGCCTGCGGCTGACGACGATCGCGGCGCGGACCGGTCTTCCGGTGCCGACGGCGCTGCGGCTCGTGCGGGAACTCGTGGCGTGGGGAGGACTGGAACGCCAGGCGGACGGGTCGTACCGGCTGGGGACCCGGCTGTGGGTGCTGGGCGGCCAGGTCCCGTGCCAGCGTCGGCTGGCCGAAGCCGGGCGCCCCTACCTGCGTGGACTGCGGACGGCGACGGGCCGGCCCGTCGCGCTCACCTGCCTCGACGGCGACCGGCTGCTCGTCGTCGACGAACTGGGCGAGGCGGTGGCTGCGGGCTCGCACCTGCCGCTGCACGCGACGGCGGCGGGCAAGCTCCTGCTGGCCCACGGCCCGGACGCCCTGCGCCGGCAGGTCCTCGGCAACCTGGTGCGGATCACCCCCTACACCGTCACCGCACCAGGGCTGCTCCTGCGCCAGTTCGCCGATATCCGCGGCGGCTCACCGGCGACCACCAGGGAGGAACGGCGCCTCGGGGAGTGCGAGGTGGCCGCCCCGGTGGGTCCGATGGGCGAGGCCGGTCCCGCCGCGGCGCTCTTCCTGACCGCGCCGTCCACCCCGGCCGCGCGCCGCGCCGCCCCCCTGCTCGCCGCGACAGCCGCCGCCCTCACCGCCCACCTCACCCCACCCGACTCGATCGCCGAGGCGCGCCTCACCTGATCCCACCGATCGCCCCGACCACTGGAGAGGTCATCGATGCGCGGATAATTGATCCGCCACCTGTCGGCGGTTCTGCGGAACCGCCGGGGCAGCGCGGCGGGAGGCTTCTACCGCTTGGCCGGGTTGGCCGCGATCTAGCCTACCGTCGCCTGCGAGCCGGGGGNAGGCTGGCGCGACGGTGGCGTCCTCGGTCGGCGTGGCGTTCCCGGTCGGCGTGGCGTTCCGGGTCGGCGTGGCATTCTCGGTTCCACAAGGTCGTCAGGCGGGATCGACCAGCGGGGTGTCCTGGTCCGGGCGCCCGCGGCGACGTCGAGTCCGGTTCCATTCCTCGACCGTCGAGCGCCGCCAGCGTGGCCTGCGACGATTCGCCGGGCGATCGGAGTCGGGGTCGTCGGCGGCCGGGGCGTCTCCGCTCGCGACATTGGCCCGCCAGGATGACGGAGTGATCCTGAGGTGGTTGGCCACCTCGAGGACGGTCATCAGGGGGTCGGAATCCATCGGCCCATCATCTTGGCCGAGATGCAGCGGCGCGCCATGGCGCAGATCACTCATCCTGACCCGATGCGCGTGACGCAGCGCACCGTGCTCGGAAAGCGAAACCTGCGGATGAAGTGTCCCGGGAGGTGAGGGGCGTACGACGGCCTCGATTCATCGGATCGTCGGGAGGTCGACGGCGGTCGGACCGTGATCGAGGACAAGCTGGTCGAGCACGCATGGGCCGTCCGATTGTGCCACTCGCCGGCCACGTTGTTGGCCGTGGCGAAGTCGAGGGTGTCGTTGCGGAGGCAGCATCAGGGCGTGCTCGGGCGAGACCAGAGCTCACTNAGGCGAGGACGNCTGGCTTGAGAACTTCCTCGCACCATTGGCGGAAGGTGGTGGGGGTGGTGAATTCGGGGGTTCGGGGCTCGGCGTTGTCGAGGCCGTTGTCCTTGGCTGTCAACATGTCGAGCATGGCCTGCGCTATCGCGTCGGACATTCCGTGTTCGATCAGCGTCGCCCTGAAGGCGTCGCCGGGGATCTGCTGGTAGCGGATCGGGCGTTCGAGCACCTCGGACATGATTGCCGCCAGGTCGTTCTGGGAGAGGTCCTCGGGGCCGAGCACCGGGACGTCGTCCTGCCCCGTCCAGGAGTCGTCGAGCAGCAGACGGGCGGCGACGGCGGCGATATCGCGGGTGGCGCAGGTCGGGTGCTTGCGGTCGCCGGACAGCGTCGAGAAGAATGTTCCCTGGTTCCTGATCGCCTCGACCTGGTTGAGCATGTTGTCCATGAAGCCGGGCATCGCCAGCGACCGGTAGTGCACGCCGGTGCTCGCAATCAGGTCGTCCATCGCCAGGGCCGCCGTCACCAGTCCGGCGTTGCGGCCCAGGGCCACCCCACGGCCGAGGGCCGAGACGCCGACCACCCGGCTGACCCCGTGCTTCTCGATGGCCTCACATGCCGGCCGGGTGAAGTCGAGATAGGCAGCCTCGACGCTCACGGCCTGGGGGTTCGGGGGAGCCAGCCAGAACACCGCGTCGGCGCCCGCGAACGCCTGGGTGACGACGTCGGCGTCGCTGTGCGAACCCGNCACGACCTCGACGCGCTCGCGGGTGTGTGCGGGCAGGCGGGAGGGGTCGCGTGCGATGACGCGGAGGGGCTGGCCGCTGGTCAGGAGGGTGCCGAGGAGTTGCCGGCCGATCTGACCGGTGGGAGTGGTGACGATGATCAAGAGGGGCTCCAAGGGGCTGCGCCCGGACAACGGTGAGGTGCGCGCCGTTGTGCCTGCGGGACGGGTAGATGGCCTGCTCGGCGACGGCGTGCGCGGGATGTGTGGGCCCGCGCGTCGGCGTCGGCATGACCCAGTCAAGCCGGCGCGGCGCCGGAGCTGAAGGACCGATCCGCACCGGATTGATACCGTGCGGATATGAGTGAGCTGGAGGTTCGGCAGCTTCGGTACTTCGTGGCCGTCGCGGAGGAGCTGCATTTCGGGCGTGCGGCCGAGCGGCTGGGCATGGCGCAGCCACCGCTGTCCCGGGCGATCCGCGACCTGGAGCGTCACCTGGGCGTGCGGTTGCTCGAGCGGACGACGCGTCAGGTAGCGCTCACCCCGGCGGGGGAGGTCTTCCTGCACGACGCCCGGACCGCACTCGACGCGGTCACCGCGGCCGCCCGGCGGGCCCGGCACGCCGGGCAGCCGACGCCGAGCCTGCGCGTCGCGCTCAAGGCCGATTTCGACGCCGGGCTGCTCCCGCGGATCCTCGCCGCCTTCCAGCGCGAGGACGCGGCCCTCCCGGTGGAGCTGCTGCTCGGCGGCCGTGGCGACCAGGTGCCCGCCCTGCACGACGGCCGGGCGGACATCGCGCTGCTGCCCACCCCGTTCGACAACCACGATCTCGACGTCGAGCCGCTGCTGACCGAGCCCCGCCTGCTCGCGCTGGCGGCCGACGATCCGCTGGCCGCCCGCTCCTCCCTGTGCCTGGCCGACCTGGCCGGCCGATCGCTGCCCGACGGCACACCCGCCGACCGCGACGGCCGTCCGCCCACGACCGCGCGGACCCAGAACGGCCGCGAGCAGTCNCCCTCCCCGCCCCGGGGACGGGTCGTTGAGGCCCAGCCGACTCCCCTGGACCTGGCGAAGATCTTCAACCTGATCGAGCTGGGCAGCATCATCATGTTCCTGCCCGTCTCGGTCGCCTCCCGGCACCGCCGGCTCGGCATCGCCTACCGGAACGTCGGCGATCTTCCCCCGACCACACTCGTCCTGGCCTGGCCGCAGGACTCCCGCTCGCCGGCCGTCGCCGCCTTCGTTCGTGCGGCCACCGCCGTCGCGAAGGCCGCCCAGGCGGACGCCCAGACGGATCAGGACCAGACGGATCAGGAGGCGCCGCAGCGAGCGATGATGTGATCCTTTGCCGTGGGTCAGCCGGCGGGGGAGATGGACTGGATGTTGGCGATGGCGAATTCGCGGTCGTCGTTGCGGAGGTGGCACCAGGCGTCGAGCCAGCGGCCGAACATGGCGTTGATGGTGATGCGGCGGACGGTGNGCTTGNCGTTCTTGTCGCGGTAGGCGATCACCACGTCGCCGCGGGACTCGACGGCCTCGGCGAGCAGGGCGAGTTCGCCGTCGTTGAGGCGGTCGTTGAGGCCGGCGAGCTCGCGGACCAGGGGGCTCGGCGGGGGCACGCCCTCGTCGGCGTCGGTGAGCAGGCGCGTGACGAGCTCCTCCGGCGTCACCCTCCGGGGTGCGCCGCCGGCGCCTCGGGTCCGGCCGCTACCGGCGGGAGGCGGCGAGGCGGATTTCTGGTGGCGCGTCAGCGGCCCGGACGATGCGCGGCCGGACGACGGGACGATGACGGTGCCGGTGGCGTCCTCGGCGACGGGGTAGAAGCCGGCGCGGCGCAGTTCGGCCAGGACGGTGTCCAGGTCCTCGGGGCTGGACAGGACGGTCGGGGCGAGCCGGGCCAGGTGCAGCTTGGCGAGGACGCGGGTGTGCAGCAGCTCGGTGGTCGTCGGCTCGTCGCCGAGGATGGCGCTGCGCAGGCCGCGGACCCGGACGTGGCCGTGGCGGCGGGCGACGTCGGCGACGAGGTATTCCAGGGCCTGGGGCGGCGTGTGGTCGGCCATGGCGCGCAGCGCGTCGAGCAGCTCGTCGGCGGTCCATCCGGCGTCCAACGCCGCGCGGACGGACGCNNGGGTGAACCGCCAGGTCCCGGCGGCGCCGCGGGATTCGGGTTCGGCGGCGGCGCGCAGCACCTGGGCCATCGTCGCGGTCGGTGGGCCGGAGACGACGGCGGTGAGGTCGGACTGGAGGATCAGGCTGGGTCTGGACTCGGGCAGCAACTCGGCGCAGCGGTCGCCGAGGGCGGTCGCGGCCGTGGTGATCGCCGCGGTGAGGGCGCGGTACGACGGGAAGGCGGCGGCGGGGCCGGCGAGGTCGGCCAGGTCGGCGGCGCTGGTCCGCAGCGCCTCGCCCAGCTCGGACAGGACGTCGACCGCCACGACGCCGAGCAGCTCGGCCTCGCGGATCGTCGCTGCCATCACGGCCGCCCGCAGGGGGTCGGGGTAGCCGTCCAGCGGGAAGAACCAGTCGATGTTCTCGGCGGTCAGCCGCACCGACCGACCGCCGTCGGCGGCGCGCAGCAAGGTCCCGCGCAGCAGGCCGGCTTCGGATTCGATCGGCAGCGGCGGGGCGATGTCCCGCTCGTCGTCGAGCTCCCGGCCCGACGGGGCATGCTCCTGGACGTACCAGGCCAGCGCGAGCGGGGCCCACTGCCGGCTCGGCGTGGCCTCCCGCCAGGCGGTGAACCCCGGTCCCGGCACGTAGCCGGCGTCGTCGTGGATCAGCAGGCCCGCGGTCGCCGTCAGGTCGATCCACACCGGCAGGTCCGCCGGCGGCAGCGACAACCGCTTGGCCAGCCGTAGCCGTTCCCGTCCGCCGATCCCGCCGCGCTTGAGCGCCGCGATCGGCACGGTCGCCGCCTCGTCGAGCAGCGCCGCGACGGTGCGGACGGCGTCCTGCGCCGCCGCCTGCGCACTCGATCGCACCCCGGCCGGATCCACCGCCGGTCGGGGGACGTCCGGCGGGCCGGTCAGCGTGCCGCGGTGCTCGGTGATCCAGACGGCGACGGCAACCTCGCGGGGCAGCTCCGCCAGACCCCGGACCGGCAGCATCAGGCCGGCGTGGATCAGGGCCCGCACGGCGGCCGGCCCGGCGCGCTGCTCCCGCTCGGCCAGCATGAGGACGAAGGGGAGGTCGTTGTTGACCGCCGATCCCAGGTCCGTCAGCAGCTCCCGCGCCGGCGCCGGGAGCGCGGCGACGAGGACCGCCACCCGCACGGAATCGGCCAGCAGTCGGGCGAACAGCGCGACGAGTTCGGGCTTGCGCAGCCCGGTCGGGTCCTCGCCGAGCGCGCGCACCGCCGTCCGCACGTCCTCGACCAGCGCGGCGCTCGCGAGCTGCGTCGCGGTGTCAATCTCGGCGAACGGCTCCGACCAGTGGCTGTGCAGCGGCGCCGGGAGGCGGATGGCCGGCTCGCCGAGGATGCTCTCGCCGCCTTCGCCGCCTTCGCCGCCTTCGCCGCCTTCGCCGCCGGTCGCCGCCGGGACGGGCCAGGCCAGACCGCGGGCGAACAGACCGTCCACCACCGCGTGCATGGCGTCGCGGGGCACGCCCAGCAACGTCGCGAGGCGGTCGGCGGTCACCGGGCCCGGCAGCAGGGCGACCGCCACGCCCACCTGCAGACTGTCCCGGTCGAGCTCGGTGAGCGCCCGGCTCAGCGAGCGGGCGTCGGTCAGCCGCTGGGCGAGCTGCTCGAAACCGCGGGGCAGCGGCTCGACCAGCACGTCGGGGCGGGCGCGCAGCACGGCACCCAGCTTCACCGGATCGAGACCGGCGAGATGCGTGGCGAAGGAAGGCGTGGAGGACATCGAAACCATTGTCACCGCTGTGCCGGACGCGCCCTCCGCCAGTCCGTGAGCGTTCACACAGGGACAACAGTAACCGGGGAGTGGGTAGGACGAGCCNGGGCGACGTGGTCGCCACATCGCCGAGGTCGTGATGCAGGCGCACCGCCGGACGACGCCTCGCCGTCACCGCTCGGGATGCCTACTACCGAAGGTGATCATTGGATGGCGGGGCCACGGAGGGTGGCTCGGGGTCCGGCCAGGTGAGATTGGCCAGCTCGGCGATCTCGGCGGAGGGGATGCCGTGCCGGCCGGCCAGCTCGCCGATCGGCACCCCGCCCTGATACTGCCGCACGATCGTCTCGACGTCCGCCCCCGGGCCGCCGCGGGCGAAGAACGGCCGGCCGCCGGAGATCCCGCTGTCGACGATCACGTCCGCCGTCGAGTACCCGGGTAGTCGGATCCGGCGGGTGTAGCCGTCCTCGCCATAGTCCACGTGGGCGGCCACTCGGGCGACGAGGAGCGCGAACTCCGACTCGTCGGCTGGTAGAGCGGCCGGTGGCACCGGCAGGTCTCGCGCGGATGGTGATGGCGGCGCGGTTGGCGGGATTGATGGGATTGATGGGATTGGCGGGATTGATGGGGTCGACGGGGCGGGCGCGGTCACGGCCTGGACGATCTCCGGGGCGGCGTCCTCGTGCTGGGCGTAGGCGCGCAGCACGGCGAGCGCATCGGTGACGAACGCCCTGGTGGCCAGGGGGTGCGCGCCGCCCAGGCTCTTCCGAACGATGGACAGTGCCCCGTGGGCGTGGATCTGCGGCAGCGATGTCCCCTGCCGGACGGCCGCGTACACCACGGCCTCGGCGAGGCCGATGAACGGGATGCGCGGCTCCGGCGGGGAGGGGCGGCGAAGTGAGGTGACGATCGGTGGCGGATTGTTGCTCATCGTGCCGATCTGCTTGCCGATCCGTGCCCGGCCGACCGTCCACATCGCGGCGCGATGCAGGTCGTCCGGGTCGAGNCCGACGTGGCGGGCCGTCTGGGCGCGCGTGTAGACCGCATGGGTGAACCGGGCGTCGAGGACAACGTCGGAGCTCATGGGCGGACGTCTCCGAACCGGTGGGTGGTGGCAGTGGCGGCAGT
Organism: Frankia sp. CpI1-P; assembly: GCF_001421075.1. Lineage (NCBI taxonomy): Bacteria > Bacillati > Actinomycetota > Actinomycetes > Frankiales > Frankiaceae > Frankia > Frankia sp. CpI1-P. Next base: position 279,262 of record NZ_LJJX01000002.1, read on the forward strand.
GGTGGCGGCGGGCGCAGCCGCCGAGCCTAGCCGCCGGTGGGCCCGCGCCCCACCGATCCGTACCGCGATGCCGGGCCGGCCGCCGAACGCCGTTCGGTCGCCGTCGTCGTCGCGGACGGATCGGGCCCGTGCGGCGTCCACCGCACGGGCCCGGCCATCGCCCCGGCCCTGACTCAGGCGAATGTTCCGCGGAACAGGAGGGTTATTCCGCGTCGGGCAGGTCGGCGAGGGGGAGCTCCAGGTAGGAGGCGGCCCCGTCCGGGGAGGCGAACTCGACCTGNNCGCCGTCGACGGTGGCGTCGGCGAACAGGCGGTCCTTGGTGNCGATCACGAGGGCGAGNTGGTGGCCGGCGGCGATGCGGTAGTCCGCGGGCTGGAGCTGGACGTCGATCGCACGCGCCTCGCCCTCCCGCTCGTTGAGCAGCGTGTACGGCGCACTGGTGATGATCTTGCCCTTGGCGCGGCCCGGGTCCACGTCGAACAGGTGGGTCACGATCGTCGCCGTCGCCGCGGACGGGCGGATCGTCAGGTGCAGCCGGACGTTGCCGGTGAGCTGGCTCTGCGCGACCAGCGGCTCGGTCACCCAGACGGCCGCGTCCCGCCGCGAGATCGACGCCGTGTCGTAGATCGCGGGGGCACCGAGCCGCTCCAGGACGCCGGTCTGGACGAGCGCCTCGGCGACGTGCGCGGGGGTGTCCACGCCCGCCTGGATGGTCGTCGTCCACCCGGTGGCCGGACGCGACGCCAGGACGCCGTCGGTGGAGCCGCCCCGCGGCTGGTCGAGATAGAACCGTCGGGTCGGCTGGACGTACGACTGCCAGTCGTTGGACTTACGCAGGTCGAACAGGTTGTGCATGTACTCGGTGTGGACGTTGCCGTCCTGCCCGATGCCGTTGTCCTTGCCCCGAAGGTGATGGTCCAGCCAGCGGAAGGTCGTCGCGGTCNGCCGGCTCCAGCCGCCGAGGAAACCCAGGATCTCGTCGCCGCCGTGGTCGCCGATCTGCACCAGCAGCCGGCGCGGGCCGGTGAGCTGGTTGAAGAACTCGACGACGGCCGGCACCGAGAAGATCGTCTCGTGCCAGTAGGTGCCGAGGAAGACCGGCACCCGGCGGCTGTTGAGCCGCTCGACGTAGCTGATCGGCGAGCGGATGGCCCCGAAGTCCAGCAGGTTCTTGATGTTCTTGTTGGAGCGGAAGTCCGCGAAGATCTGCCGCGTCTCGTCGGACAGGCGGTCCTCGCCGAACAGCGCCGCGAGGGCCTCGAAGGCGGCGATGTGCCGGGTCTCGTTCTCGTACAGCGAGCGGGTGAGATCCGCCCAGGCGCTCTGCGCGGCGACGGCCTTCACCCGGTCGTCGTGCGCGGCGATGATCAGGCTCTGGCCGGCGCCGTAGGACGATCCGGCGAACGCGATCTGGTCCGGGTTCACCCGGTCGGCGTGGTTCTCCAGGATCCAGTCGATGACGGCGGAGCCGTCCGCCCGGTCCCGCGGCCCGGCGACGTCGATCTTCCCGGTGGAGTCGGCGAGACCCCGCTCGCTGTACGCGACGGCCAGATAGCCGCGGATCGCGAAGTTCACGAGCAGCCCAGGGTAGGAACGCCACCCGGTGGGAGCCAGCGGGGCCGGCAGGACGACCACCGGATGCGGCCCGGCACCGAGCGGGACGAACACGCCCGCGTCGAGCTGGACGTCCGGATCCGCGCCGGGAATCCGGACGGACGCGAACGTTCCCGCGCCCTGAAGTTGCTGGAACTTGCCGGCGGTCGCGGGCGGAAGCTCCCGGAAGTCACCGCGGTCCAGGTTCTCCAACGCCCGGATCTGGGCGTCGAGCAGGGTTCGGTCCTGGGGGGCGAAATCGAAGACCGTCGTTCGCTGGGGGCTGGTGGCCACTCGTGGAGTCTCCTTGCCGAAAGTCGGAGCAGAACAGGGCAGATCGCCCGGCGGCGTCAGGCCGTATGGTGAGGTGACGGGATTTCACCGTTGTCCGGCTGGCGGTGGTCCGTGAACCACCGCCCGGTTCGTCGCCAACCCGCCGACCCGCCGACCCGCCGACCCGCGGCGATGACGATTCCCGGTCACAGGCCCGAAGCGTAGGGCCGGCCGCGACCGTCGCCGCTGAGGCGGACACTTGATGCGTGGCGTTCGGCGACGCCGCGTTGGTCCGTCTTCGGTGGGGCCGCCGCCGGATTGGCCGTCGATGGTGGCCGCTGTTGCTTTGGATGCCCCGAATCCTGCTGCGGCCGGGACGGACAGCGGAGACCCACAACGGCCAGCCGTCGTCAGCGACAATGACACCACCTGGATGTTGCCGCCGTGGTTGTGGGCCTTCGCCGCCAGTAGTGCATTGCGCCTTCCCCCACTCCCTCAGCCATCACGGTCCGCGACTGTTATGGAGGGTGGCGAACCGTTGCAGGGAATGGCTCACTGGCAGGAGTACTACCGGGCGGGTCTGCGCGGGCGATGGACTTCGTGCCGACGAGCCAGTCCCAGAACTGTCTCGACCNGGCGCAGCGAGCCCTTCGGGTGGAGCCCGCGGCTGGATGATGCCGGACCCCGCTCGGGAACATCGTCCCGCGAGTGTGATTGATGTCGCCGTCGCGGCGGTGAACTAAAACGGGCTGTGGAGATAGTCGATGATTTCTCCTGATCAGGAGTGCCGGCAGTTATTGGACGGGACCGCCGACCGATCTTCACGGTCCAGTCGATCAGTGTACGGCCTCTTGACATGGGCACTTTCTGGTAGCACCCGGTGGGGCCCGGCTGCGCTAGTGTTCGGATCGCCATCGGGACCGCGCTTACGGCAGAATTCCGACCCCTTCCGGAATTCTTCGCCGTTTGTTCGCCAGAGATTTCTGGACGGTCTGCGGAGCGGGCTGCCGACGCCTTCGGTGATCAAATGTGCCGTCCCTCGACGGAAAGGTAATGATGGGTACAGTAGCCCTGCGCAAGATCCAGGTGGCCGTGGCGGCCGTCGGGGTACTCGTTTTCGCTTTCGGCATCGGCGGCGTCGCCTCCGGGGGACTGCCCGCCCTCACCGGTCAGCCGCAGATACACCACGGAGTCGTGCATCTCGCCAACGGGCCTGCCAGTATTGGAAACCAGCCTGCCGGTGGTACGAGCCGGCCTGCCGGTAGTACAAGCCGGCCTGGTCGGTAGGCGCGGGCGCGGCTCGCTGAGCTGATCACTGGAGTAGTGGGGTCTGCCGGTGGGCGCCCCACTGCTCCACCGCGATGCTGATACCGTTTCCCGGGTGCTGATCTGGCTCAACGGCCCCAATGGCATCGGTAAGACGCAGGTGGCCTACGAACTGCACCGCGGGTTGCCCGGATCCTTCGTCTGCGACCCGGAGCATCTCGGTTTCGCATTGCGCCGGATGCTGCCCGCNCAGTCGCGCGGCGACTTTCGCGAGATGCCATTGTGGCGGGACGGTGTCGCCCAGACGCTCCGCACTGTGCTCGATGGTTGCGGCGGCCCGGTCGTCGTACCGATGACCCTGCTCGATCCCGCGTTGCTCGCCGCGTTCGTCGACCCGTTGCGCGCCGCCGGGCACGAGGTGCGGCACGTGACGCTGCTCGCCGACAGGGCCGTCCTGCTGCGGCGCATCCGCTCCCGCGGGGAGACCGCCCGCAGCTTCGCCGCCACCCAGGCCGACCGTTCCCTGCACCTGCTGCGGGCCCCGGAATTCGCCCGCCACCTGCCCACCGACGGCCTGCCGATCGGCGCCGTCGCCGCGAACATCGCCGCCGGCGCCGGCCTGGCGTTCACCCCCGATCCCGCCGGCCCGGTCCGCCGCCGGGCCCGCCGGCTCGGCGTGCAGCTCCGCCACCTCCGCTTCGACGAGCTCGTCGGCCTACCCCGCTGACGGTTCGGCTCTTGCTGGTGGTGCGGCGGAACCGCTCGGCGGCCTACTCCGGTGACGGTTCCGCGGAACCGCTCACCCGTTGGCGTCGGGCCGGCGCCGGGAGTCGAGGAACGCCGCATAGTCGTCGAGCAGCTCCTCGAACTCCGCGATCGTGAAATACACCGACTCCCACTGCTCGTACAACGACTCCAACAACACCCGATCCCCCTCGATCTCCTGCACGGTGCCGTTCCCCAGCGCAGCGTTCAATTCGCCTGTGCGTACTTTCTGCCATCGTTGCACATATCTTGTGATATCAGCCGGGTGTGGGCCGACATCGCTCTCCAAGAAGTCGAGAACGGCGGCCTCGGTATTCCGGTCGATCGAGGGCGCGGACACCTCCAGATTCTGTTCTTCGTCGCGCTGGAACGTCCATCTGCTCATCGAGGATCCCCTGGTTCGGCCTTCTGGATCGGGAATGCGGTCCTGAGTTCTCCGCCTGGGCTGACATAGAGCTGTATCAGCACACCATCGTAGCTGTCGCGCAGCGCCTTCTTGGGAAGTTCCTCATTATTTCTGAGTCTAGGCTCGATGGTGTCGTCGTAGATCCTCTCGTAGGTTGTCTGCACGGCATCGCGCACTTTCTGCTCCGACCACTGGTTCGGGAACATGGTGTGCTCCGGAACATCCTTCCTCCTCCACTCGCCAGTGGTCGGATGGCGAAACTCGACGTCGGCATGGTAGGTGCCGTCCGGTTTCCTGTCCTCCATCGAGGTGATGCGGCGGTCAGGCGGGGGATGGCCGTCGGGGGCGCTGTGGAAGCCGACGGGGCGGCCGCGTCTGTTCCATTCACCGTGCAGGATGTGCTGGAACACCTTCTCGCTGATCTCGGGCCGGACGGGGGTGTCCGCGGGGCGGGTGGGCGGTCCGTCCGGCAATCGAGACGGCGGGTCTCGCGGCGATGGGGCCTG